>JAPPOR010000960.1 GCA_028817905.1 Myxococcales bacterium | reverse complement strand
TAGGGGCACTTCACGCTCGCCCCCAGCTATGCGTTGCGCTGCCCGCGACAATTGCTCGATCGGACGAGTGATGGTGAGGCTCAGCAGCACTGTAAGCAGAACGGACAGCCCAAAGGCTACCACCAACACGCGTACCAGCTTGTTGCGAATACGGTAGAGCCCGACCAGCACGGGGCGGGTGGAACGGATCGCATAGACCACGCCCTGGACCGCTTCCGGTGGACCCACCGGCTCGGTCACAAACAGGTACACGGCTTCGGGACCCACTCTTGTGTGCGCGCCGGGCCGGCCGAGAAGCGCCGTACGCACCTCCGGGCGCGAGGCGATCGGCTCAACCCGTCGATGGTCGTGCCAGAACCGGGCACTGGCGGCAACGGAGACCGCGGCGTGGCTCGGCAGCAGCGAAGGAGGCGCCGGCTCGGGCCCTTCCGGCGGGCCCTCGTCGTGGGAATCCATAACTTCCCGGCCCTCGGCATCCAGCACGCGAATACGGGTGCGGGTGCCGGTGGCTGCCAGCCGCAGAACCCGTGCGTGCCGCGGCGCCTCCGCGTCACTCGCCCACGCGGGATCCGCCTCCAGTTGCCGACGCACGAGCAGCGTCTGATGACGCATATCGTCCTCGAGCGCACGCAACAACTCGCGCTCGTAGATGCGCGCGAACTCGAGCCCGGCGACGGGCACCAACAGAACGAGCAGGTTGACGACCAGCAACCGATACCGCAGCCGCCCCAGGTGGGACAACAACCGCTCCCAGCGACTCATACGAGTTCGGCCTTGTAGCCCACACCGTGTACCGTCCGGATCGGGATGACGTCGTGGGGGCGGAACTTCGCCCGGATACGCCGAATATGGGTATCAACCGTGCGTTCTGTGACATGGCTGTCGAGCCCGTAGATGTGCTCCATGAGCTGTGTCCGGCTGAACACCACGCCGGGGCGTTGCAGGAGCGTAAGAAGCAGGGCGAACTCCGTGGCGGTTAGCTCGATCAGCGCGTCTCCACAGCGCACTTCACGGCGTTGTTCATCGAGACTCACCGAGCCCAGCCGCAGGACCGCCTCGGGCTGCGGGGCCTCTGCGGGGGTTTGGACACGACGCAGGACCGCTTTGACACGCGCCACCAGCTCGCGCGGGGAGAATGGCTTGGTCAGGTAGTCGTCGCCCGCCACCTCCAGCCCGACGACCCGGTCGATCTCTTCACCCCGCGCCGACAGGAACAGCACAGGGGTCCCGGGCCGGATCTCTCGCAGCTTCCCACACAGGCTCAGCCCATCGGCATCGGGCAGCATGATATCGAGCACCACCAGGTCGACAGGTGAGCGCCCAAGATAGGCGAGCGTACCTGCACCGTCCCTGGCCTCTCCCACACGGTAGCCGGCTTGCTGCAGAGCGTACTGGACCACCTCGCGGATGTGTGCCTCATCGTCTACGACAAGGATGTGACATGTAGCCATGGACGGTTTGGTTCTCCAACAACCAGGTTCACTGCCAGTTCCCTGCCGAGTTCACTACCGAGTTCACTACCATGCCAGCTAGCCCGCACGATCCATCGTTTCGTGCAACGCCTCCAGCCTGGTCCACAGGTCGCTTACGATATCACCGATGGCATCGGCAGAGGATCCCGACAGCCGGATCATCAGGAGCTGAGTACGCAGCGCCTCCGTCAGGTCGGCAAGCTCGTCCAGAGCCTGCTCGTCACGCGTCGCCATGGCGTGTAATCGCTCGGCATTGGCGAGTTGCAGGCGTGCCGTCGCCAGGGCACGGGCGCCGTCACGAGCTTGCGTCTGCTCGACCCGCTTGCGCGCCGACAGCAGGTCAAACTCGGGGCGTGCCAGCAAGGTGCGCACTTCGGAGAGCCGGGCGGCAACGCGCCGAACCGTGCGGCTGATGCGCTCGCTGGCGGCCCCGTTGAGCATGACATCGAGGGCGGTGCCGTCGGCCGCCTGAACGCCTTCGCGTAGAGCGACCTCGATGCGCGCCGATGGCAGCTCCACAACGGCACCTTTGGGGCGTTCTTCGGCCAGCACGAAGGGAGCCCAGAGGGGCCACAGGGGAACCGCGACGACCGCCGCCCAAAGGCCACCGCGCTCCGGCTCACGCCGTCGAATGGCGACGGCACAAACAAGTCCCATCAACAAGTAGAGCACGACCAGATTCAGGAGATTCACGGCACAGGCTCCCGGTCGGGTGTGCTTTCCACCTGGTCGCGCGAGACGCTGGCCGCGTCCGGTCGTACGAGCGTCTCGGACTCTTCGTACAGGCCCACGCTCGAGCGGCTGCTGGTAAACAGTCACTGAGACCTCCTTTGCTCCATCCATCCTGGATCGGCGCGGTGGGCC
>JAPPOR010000781.1 GCA_028817905.1 Myxococcales bacterium | reverse complement strand
AAGTCGAAGAACAAGCGAGGCGATGCAGAGTTCATGAATCATCCGGGCTAGCCCACTCGAACGAGAAGCTGGTCAACAAGAAAACTGGCCTGGAGCTTCCCGAAGGGGAGTTTCAGGTCAGTTCTCGGATGGAAGGGGCGCGCGCTGGCTGGCACCGGAAAGTGCGGCCACCGTGACGATCGCCACGACGCTCGCCAGCGCCGTCCCCATGCCAGCCCACAACCACCAGCGCTCGGTGATGGGTGCTTCCCGATGCTTTCTCACCCGGTCGCGGTTGGCCATCTCGAGCGCAGCCAGCTCGGATGGCGTTGGTGCGCGCGCGGGCTTGAGTGAGACCTCCACCTTGGCGCCGGCCTTCAGCTTGACCTGTTCGCGGGCCAGGGTGCGACTACCTTGCACAAGAACCAACTCATGATCTCCCGGATCGACGGGAAAGGGCGCGCCAATCTGCACGTCGGGTAAGGCCGACCCATCCAGGGTCACCACGCCCTTGGACACGTGCGGACCCAGCCGCACGGTCAATAGCGACATGCGTGGCCGTAGCTTGTCCAGCAGCTGGGTGGCCGACTGGCGTAGAGTGGCTTCCGCCTCTTCATCGGCCTCCACTCGATAGAGGAGCTCCGAGGCTTCCACGAGCTCGCCGAGCTCGTCCAGGGACGACGCAAGGTTGAATGCGATGACCGGAGAGTACCGAATCGTCAGAGCCCTTCGAAAGCGATCAGCGGCCTGGTCCCACTGGCTCTTGTCTGCGAATCTCAAGCCCTGTGCGAAGAAGTCGCGCGCGGCCGCCGCCAGCTGCACATCCGAAGTTTGCGCGAGCGCAGAACGCGGTAGATAGGGTCCGACCACCAGCGAGGCCAGCAAGGCCTGCAAGACCAGCGCAAGCGCCAGGCCGCGAAGTGGGTGGAGTATCCTGGCTATGACGAATCGGTATCGCATCGATCAGAAATCCAGACTGCGGAAGAGCCGCTTCTTCTTCGCACGCCGCCGCCGCGGCCGTCGTTTCCTGTGGGTTCTCTCGGCGGCCTTCTTCACCTGCGGCGCTGGGACCCCGGAATCTGGCTCAAGCGTGGACGCAGCGGACAGCTCGGGGATGTCCGTGGGTAGGTAGTCCCCAGCTTCGGGATCGTTTGCGAGCTCGGCGCCAGCACCGGCAGCCTCTCCTGAGGCGTGGACGGAGTGGGCGGCGCGCTCGAAGTTGACCGCGGCGCTTGCCTTGACTGCCTCGGCGACCCGCTGCACGTCGCCTGACTGGGCAACGGCGCTGGGTAGCAGCACCTCACTCGGTGGCAACCTCTGCACCGGCTGCTTGCCGGAGAACACCGCGACCCCGATGAGCAGCAGGACGCTGAGCACACCGATGCTGGCGAACGCCCGCACACGGTAGCGGTCGGCACTGACGTGCGACCACAGCCGCAACGCGGTCTGACGCCCGCGCTTGAGCCACGGACGCATGGTGTCGGGCGCCATGGGCCCCGCGGGTGGCGGAACCGGCAAGTCGGGTACCGGAGAAACATTTGGCACGGGCGACGGCGCGCAATGCTCAGTGATCTTGGCGACCACCAGGTCGTCGACCGCTGTCAAGGGCTCCTCGCCGAAGCTTTCCGATCGCATATGCGTGGGCGCTTCGCTGGGAAACTTCACACCCAGCACCTCTGCGGAAGTCATGGTCACGATCGACTTTTGCACGATCGTCCAGGCCTGGGGCAGCTCGCGACCCGCGTCATGCAGCGCCTTGCGCATGGCCATGGCGCTCTCGAAGCGATCTTCGCGCTTGGTCGCCATCGACTTGGAGAGCACCTCCGCCAGCGGCTTGCCCAGCTCGGGCCGCACGGTGAACAGCTCCGGCGGACCACCCTGGAGCAGGTTGACCATCAGATCTCCGATGTTGTCATCGTCGTAGGGAACGCGCCCTACCAGCCACTCCCAAAGGATCACACCCATGCCGAAGATGTCGGCGCGCGCATCGATGTTCGTCATCCCACGCAGCTGCTCCGGCGCCATGTACCAGGGTGTCCCGATGACGGTACCAGGCAGCGTCAAGCGAGGTGGGCGACCACCCCCCATACGGGGCGGCCGAAGCGAGATATCGGGAGGACCAGTTCCCGCGTCCATCTTGGAGATACCGAAGTCCAGCAGAGTGGGAAAGGGTCCCTCCGCATCCTGGATGATGAAGATGTTCTCCGGCTTGAGATCGCGATGCACGATGCCGGCGTCGTGCACCGCCTCCAAGCCACTGAGGGCCTGGCACATGAAGCGGATCGCATCCCGCACAAGCATCGGCGGCCCGTAGTACATGCGCTCGCCGAGTTCCTCGCCCTCGAGCAGGTCGAGCACCATGTAGGAGACACCGTCCTCCGTGATGCCGAAGTCGAAGATGTCGACGACAAAGCGATGCTTGACCGCAGCAGCCATGCGCGCCTCGGCCACAAAGCGTGCAGCGGCGGTCTCCGGGTTGACGCCAGTCGGGCGCAGGAACTTGACGGCCACCGACCGGCCCAGGCTTTCATGTACAGCGGCCCACACGGAACCCATGGCTCCTTTGCCGATCTCTCTGCGCAGGCGGTACTTGCCGCCGATAACCTTCCCTGCTTCCATCGCTTGGCAGACGGGCGACCGCGCGCAGTCTCCCAGAACCTTAAAATCGACCTTGGCTCCGGATAATTCAACGGTCACACGTGGGGCGCGCCCGATTTCGGTGGGGTGCAAAGAACGCTGAGCGAGTACCTCACCATACAGCCCAGCGCTCGAATGGGTTGCGAGGTGTGATATGCATCTACCTGGTCCAGCGCATGGGCCGACCCATGCTGCGGACCCTAGCGAGAATAGCGAAACGGTTATTGTCCCTGGGCCGGGGAACCTGGGAAAGATACGACCACAGCCATGGGGAGCTCTTGGCAGCGGCGCTTTCTTTCTACGGGGTCCTGTCGCTGGCACCGCTCGCCCTGCTGGCTGTCATGTCGGTCGGGCTGGTGTTCGAACAGGAGCGCGCGAGAGAGGCCCTGCTCGACTATGTCGCCCGCTTCTCGAGCCAGAATCTGGCAGAACAGACCGCTGAAGCACTCGATGCCATGCGCATGGCAGCAAGCGACGTGACGGCAATATTGGCGTTGGCGACACTGTTGTGGGCCTCCAGCCGCATGTTCGTGCAACTCCAGAGCGCCCTGAACGCAATGTGGGGCGTACACGTGCGCCATGAGACCACGCGTCAGGCGATTGTCCGCATGGTGATCCGCCGGCTTTTGGCATTCGGGATGGTCGCGGTCTGTGGCGCCCTGCTGATGGCGCTATTGGTGCTTAACACTGCGCTGTCCGCACTGGCCCATCACCTGATCGAACCGCTGGCACTCGTTGGCCTGTCGCCGATTGCAGCGTTCGTGCAGAACTACCTTGTTGGTTTGTGCGTCCTGACGTGTTTCTTCGCAGCCATCTACCGGGTGCTCCCAGATGTTCGTATTCCGTGGCGGGACGTGTGGGTCGGTGCAAGCTTGACAGCAGGTCTCATGCTGGTCGGCACGGCGGTCTTGAGCTTCGCCCTCGGCCGCCTCAGCTCCGGGTGGGTTCACGGATCCCTCGGGTCGATCGCGGCGTTCGTTCTGTGGACTTACTATCAAGCCCAGGTCTTCATGCTTGGAGTGGCCTTCACGCGTGAATGGACCGAACGGTTCGAAGGCCCTGTGGACCCGGAAGACTATGCCGGGATGGATAGCGATGAAGGGGCGTAGCGAGCTGTCGACAGCGCCACACAGGACCTCACTTCTTCCGACCTGTCATCAATGCGGTCGCACGAGTCGCTGGTTTCGACGTGGAAACAAACACAGCGCCAGCCTATGATCGTGGGCATAGGCTGAGAGGGGCGCGTGGCAGGCAAGGTACACGAATTGATCGAAGAGCTGGTGAAGCTGCGTTCTGCTGGTTCGGGTTCCGATCATTTCCTGCGAGCGCACCTGATGCTCAACGGCATCGACCCGAATGAATTCGATGAAGCTAGCGCGGATGACCCGGACGTCGTGGCGCAGCTGCAGAAGATGATCGACGACTTCAAGCGCAAGGGCTAAGGGGTAATACGATGGCGATGAAGACTGCGTATTCGGAGCACAAGGATGAAAAAGCGGCCGCGGCGGAGATCGCCGACACGCTGAACTTCAAGGTTCCGACCGCAGTCCTTTTCTTCGCTTCAAGCGCATACGACCCGCAGGCGATCGCAAAAGCGGTTGGCGACGCGCTACCGATGACGACGACACTCGGATGCACAACCGCAGGGGAGCTCGTCGACCGCCGGATGCTCAGCGGTTCGCTGGTCGCATGCGGGCTCTACGACGATGATCTGGAGGCGTGCCAGGCAAGCTTGATCGCGGACCCGGCGGACGAGCAGGCCAGGCGCAAGGCCTTCGCGGCGATCGCATCCGCTGCGGATGATCCTCTGGCCCCCGATCCGAGCAGGCATGTGGGCATCGTCTTGCAGGACGGCATGCTCGGCACGGAGGAAGCGATGATGAACACGCTGTCCTCGATCAGCAACGTTCCGTTCGTCGGGGGGTCGGCGGGCGACGACAGGGCATTCGAACACACACACGTGTTCTTGAACGGGCAAGCGATGGAGGGCGGGGCGGTCCTTTTAATGCTCCGGCCCAAACGACCGTTCGCGATTCTCAAGACCCAGAGCTTCGACGTACAGGACCGGGTCTTGACGGCTACCGAAGTAGATGAAGCCAGTCGCACGGTCATCGCGTTCGATGGGAAGCCGGCAGCGGAGGCCTACGCCGATGCGTTGGGGGTCGCGGTGTCGGACTTGGAAGAGAACTTCATGCGGCACCCACTTGGCCTTGTGATGGCCGATGGCGAGCCGTACGTGCGGAGCCCCCAACAGCTGCGCGGCTCAGATGTGGTGTTCTACTGCCAGGTCAAGCAAGGTGTTCGTATGAACGTGCTTTCGTCGCGCGACATTGTGGCGGACACCCGAAGGGACCTCGAACGGTCGATCGCGGAGCTGGGGAGCTGCTCGGGCATCATCAATTTCCACTGTATTTTGCGGACCGTCGAGCTGTTGGCGAAGGGCCAGTCCGAAGCCTATGGAGATCTGTTTTCTGGCTACCCAACATTGGGATTTTCCACCTACGGCGAGTCGTACATCGGACATATCAACCAGACCTCAACGATGCTGATTCTGGGTTGACGCTGAACACATAATCAGTACCCTGCAGAGCATGTCGAAAACTCTGCAGGCGGTTTCGCCGGGCTTGCACCAGCACTTGCGCTTGTACAAAGGCCAATTGCAGGGCGGAAGCACGCAGGATGCCGCCACAGGCGAAGATTCGCGGTCGCTGCCACTTGCCAGTCAGCTACCTCCAGGGCGCCTAATCGAGTTGCCGGCGGCGACCCCGACCAATTGCCATATGACCCAGGCGGTCGCGTCCCTGCGATATGCCCAACACTGTGGCAAGACCTGTGCCTGGGTACAGATCGAAGGCGGCTCGCTCTACCCCCCCGACTTGGCCGACAATGGCATCGATTTGGCCGCGCTGGTTGTCGTCCACGTGCCCAGGCGCGCGCGGCACGCAGGCCTCGCCAAGGCGGCCGAGATCCTACTGCGCTCGGGTGGCTTCGGTATGGTGATCGTGGATCTGTGGGGCATCCCCTCCGACCGGCCGAGTCCGCTCCAAACCGCCTGGCAGGGACGCCTGTTCGGCATGGCGCGCGAACACAACAGCTGGCTGATCCTGCTCAGTTCGCCCAAGGTAGCCCCGCACAAGCACGCCCATCCACGCTCTCATCGAGAGCACGGCGGCACACCCCACTTTTCGCCCTCATCTCTCGGTCCTCTGATCAGTTTGCGAGTTGCCGGCGAGCGTCGCCGGCTTGCTCCGGGACACTTCGCGATTACCCCTATCATTGAAAAAGATAAGTCGGGCTGCCTTAGCCATCGGCCACTGGCCGAGGAATATCGGCGTGGTCCCTGGGGACTGTATTGACTCAGGCTCCGGATCGAGGGCTACAGAACTACGATGGATGAATTCAGCTTCGCACCCCCCGCCCACGCCAGAGCATGTGATCTCGCTCGGTTTCAAACCTCGGGGCCCTACCGCGCAAACTCCGTCCCACTTGCATCCGCCTGAACAATCGGTTGAAGTGCCCTCGAGTGGGCTACGTGACGAACCGATGTAGCAAGGCAGAACGCGCGTGCGCGCGCCCGAAAGTATCCCACCTTGGCACTTGTTTCGCCATCCAGCTCGGATGCTGGCTCCTGCTCAGTGGCTGCGGCGGCGATGCCGCCGGCACCCCACCTGAAAGCGACTCGGCCCCAGAAGCAGGGGTCGCACAGGCCCCGCCCCAAGCGTCCGCGAGCAGGGGGAAGTCACCTCAAGGCGAGGGCGGGGGCCGTCAGGAACCCGACGGGGCAGAGCCCTCATCGCAAGACGATGATCCCCAGGATGCCCAGGAGAACTCCGAGCCTGAGGGCCCCAGTGCAGGCAGCGAACCTGACGGGACGCGAAACACGGGCAATGACTTACCCGCCTGCGCAGACGAAAGCCCGGACCTTTCTCCCAAGGACCTGGCGTGCACGGGCCTGTACGCCAGTGTCGCCGACAAGCAACTCGCCGACGGGGTCCAAACGTTCAAACCCGCTGTGGAGCTATGGTCCGACGGCGCCGACAAGAGCCGCTTCGTGGTGCTGCCCGAGGGAAAGCAGATCGACACCTCGAACCCGAATGACTGGCGGTTTCCTGTTGGCACCAAGCTGTTCAAAGAGTTCGCCTGGAAGGGACAGCGCGTCGAAACGCGCATGTTCTGGAAGGTCACGCAGGCCCGCTGGCTCAAGGCCGCCTACCATTGGTCGGAGGACGAGTCACAAGCAACGCGCTTTCCTGGCGGTGAAGTCGAAGTCGCCGGCGACACCTATTATATCCCGAGTGCCAAGGAGTGCGACCAGTGCCACAAAGGACGAGCTGACCGGGCCTTGGGCTTCGAGGCCGTGCTCCTGAGCTTGCCGGGCGCCGAGGGGCTCACGCTGACCGACCTGTCGTCCGCCGGCTTGCTCTCGAACGATATGGGCGCGACCAACCGCACGGTAGGAGACGACGGGACCGGCCTGGGTGCCGAGGCCCTGACATGGCTGCACGTCAACTGCGGCGTGAGTTGCCACAATCACCAGTCGTCAGCGGATGCCTATCTCACCGACATGTTTCTGCGCCTGCAGTTCGAAGACACAGACGGAAGCTCCACCGCGGAAGCCGACGCGATCACCTCGACGGTCGGAATCGAAGCCGTGACCCGACGCTGGAAGGACCGTACGCGGATCGTGCCAGGCTCCCCCGACCGTAGTCTGCTGTACCAACTCGCCAACGAGCGCGACGCCCGCGACCCCGACGACCAGATGCCGCCCATCGCCTCACGAGTGGTAGACGCCGAGGGCATGAAGCTCCTGCGCGCGTGGATCAGCGAGCTTCGGCCCCGGTAATTCAACCGATTTTTCCGGAAGTCGACACCCTTGCTTGCACGGTGGCGACGTCGCAGGCTTTTCGTGGTGATATGACCCGTTGTCCTGACTCCGCCCATCGACCCATGCTGTCGAGCCCGGCGGCAGCCCACCGGCGCCTGCTTGCGGGAAGCCCATCCAAGGGAGTTGCGCTGCGCGGCCTGCTCGTGGGTTGTGCTATCTGCCTGTCGGGGTGCGTGGTCAGGCCTGCCTACTACCGCATCAAGGTCGTCGACGCACAGACCGGCCGCGGCATCCCGTTGGTCGAGCTCCAGACCACCCACGAGGTCCGCTACGTCACCGACAGTGCAGGTGTGATCGCGATCGACGAGCCAACCCTGTGGGGCAAGCAGGTGTATTTTCACGCGCGCAGCCACGGCTATGAGTTGCCAGCCGATCGCTTCGGCTTCCGGGGGGTGCGAATCCAGCTCGAACCCGATGGCAAGCGCGTCATTCAGATGCGGCGGTTGAACATCGCCGAACGTTTGTACCGGGTCACCGGCGCAGACATTTACCGGGACAGCCTGCTACTTGGGGAGCCGGTCCCGCTCGAGATCTCCACCGCTCGCGGCGGTGTCTTCGGCCAGGACTCGGTGGTCAACGCGATCTACCAAGGTCGACTCTACTGGTTTTGGGGCGACACCGAGCGAGCGGACTTGCCACTCGGCAACTTCCAGGTGTCGGGCGCCACCTCATCCCTTCCCGCGCAAGGCGGACTGGACCCAACCCTCGGTGTAGCGCTCGACTACTTCGTCGGCCCGCGGGGATTCAGCCGCCCCATGTGCCCCATCCAAGGGCCGGGGGCGGTGTGGATCTCAGGCTTGATGGTGCTCGATCGCGATGGGGCACAGCGGATGCTGTGCCACTACGCCCGCATGCGGGACGTCAGCACACGCCTCGAACACGGCATCGCCCTTTGGAACGACCGTCACGACCGCTTCGACAAACACACGGAGTTTCCGTTGGAAGCACCGCTACACCCGCGCGGCCACCCAGTAGAGCTTGAGATCGGGGGTGAAAGATGGCTGTACTTCGCAAACCCCTATGCCCTCATTCGGGTCCGCGCGCGCATGCGCGACGTGGTCGACCCCAGCCGCTATGAGGCCTACACCTGTCTATCAAGGGGCGCCCGCTGGCCGGAGGATGTCGAAGCAACGGCGCCGTCCCTCGAGCGAAACGAAAGGGGTACCCTGATTTGGGCCTGGAAGCCTGACACGGCCACGGTCGACCCCAAGCGCTGGCGCAAGCTCGTTCAGCTGGGCGCGGTTGCGGAGGACGAAGGGTGGATGACCCTGCATGATACGGAAACCGGAGACCCGGTAGACGTACATGGCGGCAGCGTCAGCTGGAACGGCTACCGCAATCGCTGGGTGATGATTGCACTCCAGAGCGGCGGTCACAGCGCCTTGGGCGAAGTCTGGTACGCCGAGTCAAAGCACCTCCATGGCCCGTGGTCACAGGCGCGCCGGATCATCACCCACGACCGCTACAGCTTCTACAACGTCAAGCAACATCCCTACTTCGCCAAAGAAGACGGCCGTCTCATCTACCTCGAAGGCACGTACACGACCTCGTTCTCCGGTGGCGACCGCCCCACCCCACGCTACGACTACAATCAGATCATGTACCGCCTCGACCTTGCCGACGAGCGCCTGCCGCACGTGGAATAGGCGTCCTCGCCCCGAGCCTTTCAAGAGCTTTCCAAACGATTTCAAACAGGTACGGCCTCTCTGGATACTAAACATAAATCCAGTATCCTAATCGGCCGATGACTCGCGCGTTCACGCATACGCAACTGTCCCTGCTTGCCGACCGTGGGCGAATCGCCTGTGTGGACGTGCCTGCGTTGGCTCTGCAGCTGGTCCTCAAACGACATCCGACCTGGCGCACAGACCCGGTGGTGATCGTCGAAGATGATCGACCACTCGCACCGATCGTATGGGCCAACCGAGCAGCACGCGCCTTCAATATCCGCCGTGGACAGCCCTTCGGTCAGGCCAAGACCCTGACCGCCAAACTCCGCGCGGCCGTGGTACCCGACGCCGATATCGAAGCAGCTGTCGACCTATTGTTCGACCAGCTGCTCGACTTCTCGCCCTATGTGGAGCCTGTGGTGGACCTTCCGGGGCTCTTCTGGCTCGATCCCAACGGTCTGGGGGGACTGTTCGGCGACTTGAATATCTGGGCGCGCAAGTTGCACACACGCCTCGCAGAGGAACAGCTGGCGGTAGGGGTCGCGGTGGGTTTCATGCGCCCCTTCCTGTTTGCCCTCAGCCGCGTGCAGGTCGGCCCACGTGTCTTCGACGATCCGCATGCCGAACGGCTAGCGGCACTGGAGGTACCACTCGCACGCCTGGCGATCCCGCCTCAGCTCCAACACGACCTTGCCCTGCTGGACATCCACACGGTGGGCACATTCTTGGATCTCCCCGCCGCAGGGCTGGCGGTGCGCTACGGGGCAGACGCAGCGGCCCTGCATGCGTTCTTGAGCGGAAAAACCTGGACGCCGTTGCAACCCAAGGCCCCAGCAGTCCCGCTGTCGCTCAGCTTGCAGGTTGATCCACCTGACGACAACCACACGCGTCTGCTATTTGGCCTGAAAAACCTGCTCCACGCTGCCATCGCGCAGCTCTCACCTCGCTCGGAGGCGATCACCGCGCTGGCACTGGAAATGCGACTGGAAGGCTCCTCGACGCACCACGAACGCCTGGAGACCGCAGCACCCACCCTAGATGTGATGCAACTCGCTGACCTGTTGCGCCTGCGACTGTCGGGTGTGGAGTTGTCCGCCGCGGTCGAGCAGCTCGATATCACCATCGAGCACACCCGCATCCATCCCAAACAAATGGGACTCCTCTACCGGGAGGGCGCCGGTGCAGGTTCGCATGCTGAGTCAGCGAAGATCGCGGCCGCCAACCGCGCCCTTTCGCGCATCAAGGCATCGTTCAAGGGGACAGCCGTCACACGGGCCTTTCTCAAGGATGCCCACTTGCCGGAGGCGGGTGCTGACTACGAAGAGATCAGCGAGGTCACCCCACCTAGACCACGGGATCCGGGCAATCTCCTACCCCTGGTGCGACGGGTGTTTGCACCCATTCCGTTGCCCCCCTTCCCAAAGCATGAACCGGAAGCCTGGCTCGGTGCCTACGGCGCCGTCACCCATATGTTCGGTCCCTATCGTATCGCTGGCGGGTGGTGGGTCAAACGACGCGAGCGAGACTACTACTTCGTGGAAACCCAGCGCGGTGAGATCCTGTGGATATTCTACGATCGACCGCGCCAACGCTGGCTGCTCCACGGCATCGTCTACTAGCGACCTTGAGTCAGTGTTTCGAGAACGTTTGCGTCAAGTTTGGTCGCGTTGCCTTGATTGAATGCGTCTGGACAAGGTCGCTAGCCCGGATGATTCATGAACTCTGCGTCGGATCGCGCAGGGATTCGGCTTCACACGGCTTTTCGGCGACCGACCCACATACTGCCTGTATTTGCGAGGGCGACGAAAGGCGTGTGAAGTCGAAGAACAAGCGAGGCGATGCAGAGTTCATGAATAATCCGGGCTAGGTCGCACCTACGGTGCTCCGGAGTCCCCTAACCTGCCCCAGCGAACAAAAAGTAGCCTCCGGACGCCTCATTTGGGGTGCCGAGACGGGGGGTCGGGCGTACTCTTCTTAAATCCGCTGGAGCGCGGCACACTCGGATCCCCATGGAAGCCACCGTTCTAAATGGTACGAAGAAGACGATCGAGGGGAAGCCCCGTGTCTACTACGATGGCTACTGGATCAAGGCGTACGAGGTCCCCGAGGACACCCTCGAGCACAAAAAGCAGTTGATCGAAGCACTGACACGCCGCCTTTTCAACCACGTCGAACACGGCATCAACCTCCCCGGCGGTCGCCTTGCTGAAGCGCGTATCGCCTTCGAGCGCGAGCACAACCCCGAGCGCAAACGTGTCAAGGGCGCCATGCTTGCCGGCGCCCTGTTCAACCGGGCCACAGACACGTTCAAAAAGGTTGTGGAGATGCAGGCACAAGGCGTGGACATCCGCGTTGACAACGCCCTGCTCAACGAGTGTGGAGAACACCTCAAAGAGGCCTTTTCCCTTGGCAAACTCGTACTGCACCGCAGCGGGGAAGAGGGCATCGATGAGCTGTGGGGCGAGCCGCTCAAGGCCTTCACCTTTCCCCTACAGGACTTTTATCGGAGCCGGTACATCAAGATCGCCCAAGCCATGGCGGCGATCGACCGGATTTGTGGCACCTTGGCTGCCACCCTCCGAAAGCGCCCAGGGTTCGACGGCGTGGACAGACTGCTGCTTGATCTCGCAACCGCGGCCAAGCTGAAGTGCGAGACCCTGCGTACCGATCCAGACATTATCGATATCTGGACCAGCTTTGTGATCACCAGCGAAAAGCTCGAGTCCTTTGAGGCCAGCCTCGCACCCGATGCCGAACAAGCACTACGTGAAGCGACCACCGAAGGTGTGTTGCTGATCCGCGCAGCGAAGGCTTTGGTGTGGTCGATCAGCCGCGCGCGCGTCCCCATGCCCAAGAGTACCGCCAACTTCGTCGCGCGATGCGAAGCCCTACAGCGCGCCTTGACCTCCGACGAAAACGCCCCGCCTCCCCGTACCTCCCAGTTCCCCGTTCGAGAACGCCTGGGCACCCAGACCATGTAGTTAG
>JAPPOR010000398.1 GCA_028817905.1 Myxococcales bacterium | reverse complement strand
CTAGCCGGAGTCGCGGCTGATGCGGCTGACGACCGGGCCCTGCTGGTGCTGGTAGCGGCTGCCACGAGCAGGGCCGTACGGCCGCTCAGCGGCGGAGGTCATGGTGTAGAGAACCAACTGAGCCACGCGCATGCCCGGATACAGGCGCACCGGGATGGGGCCGATATTGGACAGCTCCAGCGTGATCTGCCCGGAAAACCCGGGGTCGATGAAGCCCGCGGTCGCGTGTACGACCACCGCCAGGCGCCCAATGCTGCTGCGGCCGTCCACGCGTGCGACCAGGTCTGCCGGGATTGTGACCCGCTCGACCGTCGAGCCGAGGCCAAACTCTCCCGGGTGCAGGATGAAGCCCTCTTCCTCGTCGACGACGATGCGTTCGGTGGCGGCTTCGATCGTCGCGCCGTCGCGCGGATCAAGACAGGCGATCTGCGCCGGTCGGTACACGATGAACTCGCGGTCCAGCCGTACATCGATGCTCGCAGGCTGCAATTGCAGTTCAGGGTCGGCCATCGGGCCGACCACCAGGTCACCGCGGGCGAGCCGCGCCTTGAGGTCCTTGTCCGAGAGGATCATGGGGCGGAATCATGGGCGCGATCCGGGCTGTATACAATCGGAGATGCATGGCCGTCTCGGTTGGCGGGAGCTGCTCTCGAGAGCACCAGCTGTCACTTGTAGCCACTCGCGCCACGGCTCGCCGGGCGATTTGCCCTTTGCGGCGCGTCCCCGGCGTGCCACTGTCGCGTCCTGATGACCAAGCTGTCCGTTCTCGACTTGGCCACCATTTGCGAGGGGGACTCGCCGGCGGTCGCGCTTCAGAAGAGCCTGCGCTTGGCCCAACGCGCCGAAGCCCTCGGATACGAACGCTTCTGGATGGCCGAGCATCACAGCATGCCAGGCGTGGCCAGTGCGGCGACCGCAGTAGTCATGGCTCACGTGGCGGCAGGCACGCACAGCATCCGGGTTGGGGCCGGCGGCATCATGTTGCCGAACCACGCGCCACTCGTGATTGCCGAGCAGTTCGGAACGCTCGAGTCGCTGTTTCCGGGCCGGATCGATCTCGGGCTTGGGCGCGCTCCTGGCTCTGGGGCCTACACGCAGCGCGCCCTGAGGCGAAGCCGTGACGCCGCCGACCGCTTCGTGGAGGACGTACAGGAGCTTCAGTTCTGGTTTCGCAGGCCCAGGCCTGGTCAGCCGGTGGTGGCGATTCCGGGCGCCGGCCTCGACATCCCGCTGTGGATCCTCGGTTCGAGCCTGTTCGGGGCTACGGTCGCCGCGGACCTCGGGCTGCCCTTCGCCTTCGCCTCCCATTTCGCCCCGGCCCAGATCGACGAGGCGGTTGCCCGCTATCGGGAGCGCTTCCAGCCGAGTGCCCAGCGGACGGCGCCTCACCTCATGTTAGCCGTGAACATCGTATGTGCAGAACGAGATGAGGACGCGCACCACATGTACAGTTCGCTGCAGCGCGCCTACTTGCGGCTTGCCGCCGGTACGCCGGCACCCTTTCCCCCGCCCAGCAAGTTCGACCCCGATGGGACGGACCGCGCGCTGTTGGACCACGCCTTGTCCATGTCGGTCGTCGGAGGCCCCGCCACAGTGCGGGCCGGCCTGCAAAGGTTGATCGACCGCTACCAGCCGGAGGAACTGATTGCGACCGTACCCGTCTTTGATTTCGAGGCCCGCCTGCGCTCTCTGGAGCTTGCCGCGGGGGCGGCCCAGGCACTAGCCGTCAGCCTTCAGTAGCCAAGTCGCTCGATCTGCGCGAGCACTTGGTCCGCGTGTACGCCGGGGTCCACGTCGCTCCACACGTGGGCGATCTTGCCGGTCGGGTCGATCAAGAACGTGACTCGCGCCGCCATGCCCATCCGGCCAGGAACTCCGTAGGCGGCTTGCACGCGGCCGTCGACATCTGCGACGAGTGGGAAGGGCAACTGGTATTCCTTCTGGAACGCAGCGTGGCTTGCGAGATCGTCCCTGGAAACCCCAAAGACGGTGATCCTGGCGGCGACATAGCGATCGAAGGCATCGCGGAACGCGCACGCTTCCCGAGTACAGCCAGGTGTCTGGTCCTTAGGGTAGAAATACACCACGGCCGGGTGGCCCCGACGCTCGGAAAGTCGTACCGCTGTTCCGTTGGCGCCCACGCCTACGACGTCGGGCGCTGGGGCACCTGGCCCAAGCATGGTGTGCGATGTTCCGGCGCAGGCGAGCAGCCCGACTACGGCAAGCAGCGAAAGAGCGCTTCGCATGCCACAGATGTAGACCCGCAGGGCCGCCATGCCAAGGGATCAACTGACAGGTCGGCTCTGTGAAGCCAGATCCGTGCGCGATCCGCTGCGGCGCGCACCA
>JAPPOR010000439.1 GCA_028817905.1 Myxococcales bacterium | reverse complement strand
ATGGGCGACCTGAGGCACGATCTGGTGCTGGCCGCCCGAGAGCTCGGCCATGCGCTGGCTAGCGACCTTGAGTCAGGGTATCGTCAACGTCTTGTTTCAAGTTTGACCGCATCGCCGTGATTGGATGCGTCTGGACAAGGTCGCTAGGTCGTGCTCGTGCGCTCCTAGACGAGCTACAAGCGCGAGCGGTTTCCCGTGAGACCCTGGGATACATGCCTCGTGGGGCTGGGGCGGGACCCCGCTAGGTTCGGTAGGAGGTGGTTCTTGCGGCGAAGCGCCCCGGGTCAAGGGATTCTGTCGCACCTCCGGCGCTCCGGGCAGTGGGCGCCTGTTCACGCTTGCTGCCGGGGCCCTCATTGACGTACTACGGAATGCACTGCCATTCGGCGGCACCGCTGCTACGGAATCTTATGCGGGTCGAACGCTTGAAGGTCAGCGAGGATGCCCGGCTGCGTGCACTGCGACTCAGGGCATTGGAAGAGTCGCCGGACGCGTTCGCGACCACGCTGGAGCAGGCAACTGCCTGGCCTGAGCACAACTGGAAACAGCAAGCGCGAGCACTGCCGACGTTCTTGGCAGTTCGCGATGGTGAAGACGTCGGGATGGTTCGCTGTACGCTCGATCGGGCCGATTCCAAGAAGGCTTTCCTCATCTCGATGTGGGTGGCTCCAAAGGATCGCCGCTCGGGTGTTGGAAGGCGGCTAGTAGAGGCCGTCCTGGAATGGGCAGCCCAAGCGGGCGCAGATCGCGTGGTGTTGGACGTCATCGATCACAACCGCGGCGCGATAGCCCTATACGCAGCGATGGGCTTCAAGCGGACCGGAAATGTCGGGTGCTTCCCGGCGCCGAGAGAGCACATCCGGGAGCACCAACGAGAGCGCAGGTTGCGTAGCAGGCGGCGTGGAGGCACGACCCCGGCCACCTGACTGCCCGTCGCATAAGGTTGGTCGCCAAAAACGGCCAACCAATCCCAGGTTTGGTCAGCCGCAGCAACAAGTCACGGCGACCGGTCCATCGTCCTCGTGGCCTGGCTCCTCGAACCGAATGGGCTCGTTGCAGCCGGCGGCGACGGTTGCGCCATAGTCGCCCGCCCGTGCGCAATCGTTTGCAGCCGTGCCGTATAGCCAGGTCGCGCCCCGGCAGCCGTTCTCGCGACAGCCAGCGGTACCGCAGACATCGTTGCAGGTAATCTCCCCGCAGGCCGCGCCAGCATCTTCGTCCAGACCAGCGTCGTCCTCGAGGACACACGTCATGACGTCGTCCGGCTCGAAGCAGATGCCGAAACAGGGTGGCGCATTGCAGGCGCAATCCACGGGCGTCTGGTTGTCGGGATCGTCACAAAACGGTTCGTCGCCGTCGCCGTCGCCGTCCCCGTCGCCGTCCCCGTCGCCGTCGCCGTCCCCGCCTCCGTCGCCACTCAGGTCCCCGTCGCCGTCTCCGCCCGGCCCGGGTCCGGATGAGGCGGCCGAGCCATCATCGTCGCCACAGGCCAGCCCGGCCAGTGTGAGAATCCCGATCGCCAGGGCCAAAACCGTGGCCGCAGTGTTTGAAGTAGGCCTGTTCATGCAGCGATCCTGCCACGGCACGGATGGACGTCCACCCCCGACGTCAACGATACGTATACGCATCGAGAATACGGCAACAGGCTCCGCTGCCCGATTTTGGGGCGTATTGGCAGGCGACTGCACACCGCAGGCGCTGTTTCCGAACTGGATGCATGGGAGCACCGTCCGGCTTCACCACCTGCGGCGCGGCCGCGTCCAGCTTCCTAGGAAGCGAACATCCTGGTTGCCTTCAGGGCAGGTTCACGCGGGTCCGAAACAGTACCACCTGGTAGGGATCGAAGGTCGACGCCGTCCAGTAGAGGTCGACGCCAGGCTCCGGAAACAGCCGCGGCATGGTCCACTGCTGGATGATGTTCACCCCGTAGAGAAAGCCAAAGTCCAACGACCACCAGCTCTCACGCGGCGCACAATCGTCTCCAAACATCGTGCAATCTTTGTGCGCCAAGACGCCACCCTGCCCGAACTGTGTATCGGGTACCGATCCACTGGGCGGGACCGTGGGGTCACCCGACACGAAGAACTGCTGAGGTTCGCTCCAGGGGCCCCAGGGATGATCGGCGAAGCGCACCTTGACCGCGTTTTGTGGATCTACACCAGGCCCAGGCGGCAACGCTTCCTGCGTGCCACCGCCGTACAGCATCACCCACTTCCCGAGAGCTTCGATATAGCGCACGCTGATCATGTTCACGGCCAACCAGGGCTCGTCGGGACTGGGGGGACCGATCGTGTTCATGATCAGCGGCGCCGCGTCCACCTCCCGAGGCGAAAACTGCGGGAAGCCACCCGGTGAAGTACCGGTGTAGTACTGGGGCTCCCACTCGAAGTCCCCGTCCGGGCTGTACGAGGGCATGTCTGCATAGGCGAAATAGGTCCACGCTTTGCCGTCGAACGACACGCCCCCTCGGCCCCACATGAACACCTTCTGCCTGCTGCTAGGCAAGCCGTCAGGGGGACCGTAGTCATTGGCACCCGGCCAGTAGATCGAGCGAAAGCGACTGAAATCGTCCACCGTCGTCATCGCCGGGTTCGAGATCTTGTGCGTGACCCAGCTCTGCGTGATGAAGCGCGAAGGCGTCGCCGGACCCACGGGGGGGATATCCGCGTTGCCGATCTCAAAACGTCGCGCAACCGCGCCCGGAAACGGCGAGCTGGGGTCGGTGCAAAGCCCGCCCACATCGTGACAGCCCGGGGCACCAAGAATGCACTGCACGTAGCCACCATCATCCGCAGAAAGGAAGCCGTGGTCCTCTACACCGAGCGCCGGATCACAATCGAACCCGTCCGGACAACCCCAGTCGCATCGCGCAGCCGGACCATTGAAGGTCGCAAAAGCGCCAGCCTCACTACCTAGCTTGTAGTTGCTGAAGCCCGGACCCGGAATCGGAACGATCATGGCGCGCGGCGTGACGTTGCGGTTGATCACCTGAATCGGCAACACCTTGGTGTCGCCCCCCTCCTCATAGGTATGAAAGAGCACCGGAGGACCCTCCCTCTGCCAGCTCAGCTCGCCGGGACCGGGCGGGTTCGCGGCGACGTAGGCGTCCACGTCGGCACCGGATGAAAACCACGGAACGAACGCGGGGCACTGCACGCTTGGCTCAAGGCAGATGGCACCCAGAGCATCATCCGCAGGCGCTTGGCCCACCGGCGCTTCGATGTGAGCCCCCGACGCGTCCTTGGCGGTGTCGCCGAACAGAATCCACAGGACACCCTGGTGCTCGAACAGGAAACCCATGTCCGTGCCCCAAAACCCAATGTCGTTCTGATACCACGCGGGCGTCGACATCTGCCCGGCGAGTGGCGCCAGTGCGACGCTTCGCGTCAAGTCCACCGTCGGCTGGGCTTGAGCCCAACACAAACCCGGCGCCAACAACAGTCCCAAGACCACTCCTGCAGTACGCAGCATGTAGCAATCCCTCCCTCACTAAAAGGCCACCCCCCAAACAAAACGATACAGCAAGCGATCGCGAAGAACACTTGAAAGACAGGCGCCCCATTGCAGCATCTTGTTGGCCCGCTGTTGGCGAAACGGACGCTTCATCGATCGCGATGCCCGCGTGAGAGCGGACACAGCGACGGCGAGGTGCGTGGGCATGGAGAGGCACGCAGTTGTCGTGAACCCTGCCACACCCTTCGGGTTCCGCACGCAGTGCAAGCTAGATCTTTTGCAGTCGCTCGGACAAAGCCTTGGCCGCCAGGGGCCTTCCGGACGTCTCCAGCAGGACGCTCAGTTGCACCTCGCGACTGCGTGCCTGGGTAAATAGATGCGCGCGGGCCTCGGGATCCTGCTCAGCCCGGGCACCCTGCCGCAGGGCGATAATCTCGCCCAGCAGCTGCGCCTCCAGCGTGGCACCCTGCAGCTCATCGGCGACCTCCTTGGGGTGCGGCCGGCCGCGGCGAATCCAGTCCTGGATGCGCGCCTCGGCAAGCTGGTCGAAGATGCCCATGGACTGCGCTCTATCACGCATCGACGTCGATCGGAACGACGTCAGTGCGCCCGCTACCAGCCGGCATTTACCGTTTGAGCACGAACTACTCGACCACTGCGAAGTCCGGGACGGGGCTGGGGTCGACGTCAGGTGACATCAGCATCCCGCCGGCGGTGGTTCCGAATAGGATGCATATCGCGCCGCGCTGGGCGCTGCTCTGCGCGAAGCGCAGCGCTCCCAGGGTGCTCGGGTCAGGTGCGCCCTCGGAGGCCGCGCGTTGCTGCGTAAACTCCATATGACAATTGAAGTGCAGCGTTTGGCCCGCCTTGAGAATCCGAGTCCCCGAGCTCGCTCCGTCGGTGCGGCCCTGGGGATCGGGCACCGGATTGTCGGTCAGGCTGTCGAAGCGATAGCGCGGGGGGTCGCGCCAATCGAACGACTGGTAGAGGACTTCGAGACCGCCATCCGGATCCTCCAGCCACACGGAGAAGTTGCTAGTCCACATGCGACGGTGGGCGATGAGGTCCAGAAGGCGCACATCCGACACGATCGACCAGCTGTAGTGTGCGTCCACGGTCTCCCCGGGCCGGGCGAAGGTCTGGGCGACCTGACCGAACGCCAAACCGAAGAAAGGCTCCATTCGCATAGAGGCGTCATCATCGAACCACAAGTTGGTCCAGGTCTCCTTCAACATGTTGTCGTTGGTCGGATTGAAGTAGTGCACCTCAATGGTGGCGGTTGGAGAGGACAGGATGGAGTGCAGCCCGGCATCCTCATCAGGCTTGTCCAAGGTCATGGGGAGATTCTCGTCCGGGCGCAACGCGTAGGGCAGCCGCTCGGGGCCGAGGAAGGTGCCCTCACCCGCCCATTCCTCGAGCCGGTACAGGTCTTGGTCGCCCCCGGCGAACATCCTGAGGGCACCCGTGCGCACGCGCACGTGGGACCGATAGTAGGCACGGCTTTCCGACTCGTGTTGCGCACGAGTCCGGTACCGGCCGGAATCCTCCTCACCTGGCGGGACCACAAAGCCGTTCGGAATGCTCGCACCGCCGTAACCGCTCATGTCTCCCGTGGACACCTGGGAATACCAATCGGCGCCCTGCGGGTGGACTCCGTACTGGATGCCCTTGCCGGGCTCTGGCGGCAGGATGCACAGCTCATCGCCGGGGAAGCCCGTTGCATACCAAGGCCAGGCATCGACGCAACGAACCGCGAAGGGATTGTTCAGCGTGGGGTGGAAGGGTTCGCACGGATGTGGAAGCCGCGTCCCACCGGGGCTGTATTGCAGTCCGGCAAGCTTAAGGCCCCGGGCGTCGCATGGCAGGTCATCTTCTGGCGTTGTCGTCCCGTCGACCTCCATGATGTCGATCATGTCGATGGCCGCCTCCATCGTGGCCTCCTCCGGGCTGATCTCGGGCGAGGGCTCCGGCCCGGGCAGCTGGGCGGGGTCGGTCGGTGCCGGCCCGACCATCTCCTCGACTGGTTGCTCAGCACCGCCGGCTGCGCCAGCCTCGCCTGCCAGCCCT
The DNA here is from genome assembly GCA_028817905.1 of Myxococcales bacterium. Classification (GTDB taxonomy): domain Bacteria; phylum Myxococcota_A; class Polyangia; order Polyangiales; family JAFGIB01; genus JAPPOR01. Next base: position 6,658 of record JAPPOR010000439.1, on the reverse strand, counting down.
GACGGCGGAGTCGTCGCTTGGAACGGTGCCCGGACGGTCCCTGACGCCATCGGTTCCTGACCCTCCGCGCCCGGCACGGGCTGCGTCTGCCCCCCGCAGGCGCTCACAAGTAGCCCAAAGCTGACGAGCGCCAAGACCTGCCTGCCTCTCCCCCCCGGCCCTGATGCCGGCACCCATCTCGGGGTCCATGTTCCCAGAGGGACAACAGGTCGAAACATGTGCAAGTTCATGGACATATCGGGTCGCAGCGACGGCAAGGCAGCACCCGACCAGCCCCCGAGACCGCGGGCCTACAACCTGCTCGCGGCTTTAACCTGTCCGGAGGATGCAACCCACGCCAGTGAGAATCCTCGCACCCCCCACAACGCGGACAGCAAACGCCCGCGCACCCGGACCAGGCTCTACGCGACGCCTGGGCCCTCCCAGACCCCCGTCATCAAGCCAATCGGTTAGGCTGTATCCGAAGCCCTGGTCCGGGCTGCTTCCATGATGGCATCGGCCTGCGCCTGCAGCCAGCGCGACAGCGGGCCTACCTCGAGCTGCACGTTGGTCTCTCGCTCATGCACCTCGGGAAGCCAGGCGAAGACCTCTTGCACCGTGGAGTGGAAGCGCAGCTTGGCCTCGCCTCCAGCCTCCATGCGCATCCCCGTCACGCGACTTCGCACCGCACTCGCATCGAACCCACCGCGCAGGGTCACCACCGCGACGCTGCAAATCGCCTGCGAGTTCACCCGTATCATGTCGACGAGCGTAGACCGGATCTGTGGTGGTGGCTCGGCCGCACCCATCATCAGATGGACGATTGAGACACCTTCCGGATGTCGAGCCACGAAGTCGGCTCGCGCCTGCTTCAGCTCCTCCGCCGCAGCAACGGTGGGCCTGCGAAGCCAACATATGATCATCAGGTTGTGCCAACCGTACACGGCAATGGCGTCCTGAATGGAAGCGAGTCTGATTGGATTGTCTATCGCGATACCCATGTTCGTGGGACCACCGTCGAAGGTGCACCCCGATCATGTCAGCTGGGACGTGCGGATTTCAACCGGGAGAGCACGCCTCGTTGGTGCCCGCTGCACGCAGATCAACCATCCCCCACCTTGTAGGCGAATGCGGCACCCGCAGCCTGCTACCAGTACGAACCCTGGTAGCAGGCAGTCCGCCTTGTCACACCATGTACGAAGCGCGCACCTGCGCACGCAAAGTCCGGAGCCTCGGCATGCTATCCTGGGATATCGTGATCCCTTGGTTGCGCAGACCCGCAACGGTGCTCGCGACCTGGCTTCCTGCATGTGCGCTGATCGGCTACGACCCGGAGCCCCAGCCAAGCAAGGGCACGGTAGTTGAGGACGGTGGCCGGCACATGGACGCTGGCCGGGTCATGGACGGTGGCCCGAACACGGATGGTGGCCCGAACACGGATGGTGGCCCGCACATGGACGGTGGCCCGAACATGGACGGTGGCCGGGTCCCGGTGGAAGGGGGAGCGCCGCAGGCCACCGACGGTGCCGCTGGACAGCCAGAGGGCGGGACGACCCACAAGCCCGACGGGGGACCGGCAGCGCGCGATTCGGGGGCAGACGCCGCCAAGCTACCGCTGGTCCAATGTGGTCGCGACTCCGATGGCACCCCATGCGACGACGACCTCTTCTGTACCAGCGGCGACACCTGCCGCGACGGAGTCTGTATGGGCGGCGAGGCAACCGACTGCTCCGCCCTGGACAGCGAGTGCGAGCTTGGCACATGCGACGAGGACACCGATTCCTGCGTCGCCGACACGGAAGCCCGATACGGCGCGAGCTGTGGCACGGGCCTGGTCTGCGCGGATGGGGCCTGTGTCTCCGGCGGGCTATGCCCGGCAAGCGCTGGATGCACCTTCAATTGCGTTTCAGGGCCTGAGTGCACGGCGCTATGCGCGGATGCCCAGGAATGCACGGTCCAGTGCCTGGGCGAGCGGCTGTGTACGGTCGACTGCCCGAACGCAGACCTATGCGAAGGGACGTGCGACGGCGAGGCCAACTGCCAGATCTCCTGCGCGGGCGCCGACACATGCGATCTGGACTGCACGGACGAATCAAGCTGCAGCTATGACTGCACGGGCGCGAACAACTGCGACCAGATAGAATGCCTAGGCGGATCCGCCTGCGTCATCGACTGCGCGGACGCCACGCGCTGCGCCTTTCTAGCCTGCTGGACGACCCCGGTCATGTGCCCGGACGGCCGCCACCTCCATTGCGGGGGGCAGTGCCCCTAGTCCCCGTGAGTCAACGTTTCGTGGGCGTTTGCGTCAAGTTTGATCGCGTTGCCTCGAATGGATGCGTCTGGACAAGGTCGCTAAGTCGCACCTTCGGTGCTCCGGCTAGCCCGGGTCATTCATCTGCTCGCGGCCGGGGTGCGGGTTCAGTCGGACGTGCGGCACGGGCCCCGATGTTCGTAGCGCTTGCCAGGGCAGGAGCCAGAGCCACCGAAGGTCACACCGTCGCAACCGCAATACTCGGCGAAGTCCTGGGTACACACGCGCACCGGGTCCACGCACACGCCATTGTTGTCACCACAGCCCTCTCCTTCACAGATGCCGTCCTGGCAATCGGCGTCGTCGGTGCAACGAGCGCCCGCGGGTCCTGGGCTGGAGCCGTCCTCGCCGGAACCGGGCTGCCCTTGGCATGCGCTAGGGTCCTCTTGGTAGCGCGCTCCAGGACAGCTGCCGGAGGCGCTGAAGACGACGCCGTCACAGCCGCAGTATTGTCGCAGGTCGCGCGTGCACGGACGGGCCTCCGGCGCGCAAGTGCCGTTGTTGTCAGCACAGCCAGCGCCCTCGCAAATGCCCGAGGCGCAATCGTCATCGTCGGTGCAGGCGCTTCCATCCATCGCAAGATCACTGGTCTGCGATCCGTCCTCGCTCTCGCACGGCCCCATGTGCTGGTAGCGCTTGCCCGGACACGAGCCGCTTCCGCCGAAGGTCTGTCCATCGCACCCGCAGTACTCGACAAAGTCCTGGGTGCATGCGCGCAGCGCATCCGCGCACACGCCATTTCCGTCGCCGCAGCCCTGCCCTTCGCAGATTCCGGACGCGCAGTCGGCACCCGTGGTGCAAGCGCTCGAGGCCGGTGCTCGATCGCCTGGGTCCGTCTCGCCGCCATCCACCTCGGACCCAGGGCCATCCGTGCCGCCGGCCTGTGAGCCGTCTTCGCCTTCACAGGGTCCGACATGTTGGTAGCGGTCGCCGGGGCACGAGCCGCTTCCGCCGAAGGTCTGTCCATCGCACCCGCAGTACTCGACGAAGTCCTGGGTGCAAGCGCGCACCGCATCCGCGCACACGCCACTGCGATCGCCGCAACCCTGCCCTTCGCAGATTCCGGATGCACAGTCAGCGCCCGTAGTGCAAGCGCCAGCGAGGGGCGCGCCGCCCTCACCAATGCCGGCGCCCCCGCCACTCGTCTCCGAACCGTCACCTCCGGCGCCCGAGCCCGCTGCGGGTTCGGAACTGTCCGGGACCTCGGTCGGCTCCGGATTTTGTGCATCCTGGCTCTCCCCTTGACGCGCACCCTGGACATCTTGCGCCAAATCGGCCGGAGGCTTCGTGCACAGTCCCTCAACGCAGGCATCGCGCCCATGGCAGTCGCTGTCGTCCACGCAATCCGGCAGACAAAGCCCCAACGATCGCTGGAACGTCGAGCCGGCACAGACACGATCCCGGGCAGCAGACCCCGACACCGCACACCTGGCGTGGGACATACCACCGCACTCGCCATCGCCTTCACACGAGCTCGTGCACACACCGCATAGGCAGCTGGCTTGCTCACCGCACTGACGATCCTCGTCACAAGCGACCAACCAGTTTGTCTCGCCGCCCACGACACCTTGGGTTGTGGTGGTCGCGCTGTGGCACGAAAGCAAAGCGAGCACCACCCATCCAGCCCAACCGAACCTGCGCCCGACGCCATAGGGCCATGTCCTCCCTCGCCCATGCTGGGCGCAGTCGGTCGGTCGCCCAAAACCCTGTGAAGCCGAATCCCTGCGCGATCCACTCGCGAGCCAGCAAATGTTCCCGGTTCTCTTCTGCATTGCCTATTCTCCCCCGAGTTCGGGGTCGAGCACCGTCTGCCCGACATAGTGAATCACTCTGGTGTACGCAGGATCGGGAGCCGAATGCGTCCTGTTGTAGGCCTCGACCTTCTTCGACAGCGCCACCGCACGCGCACGCGCATCGCCCAGCAGGGCAAGGACCTCCCGATACTGCGGGTGCTCCGGCCATACGTCATAGGCGTAGGTGCTCCCACCGATGGCCTCACCGTGCCGCGCCTCCAGCGAGCCCGAGCGAAGCTTCGAACACAGTGCGGTGACCACCGCCTGGTAGTGGTCGTAGACGGCTGCTTCCCAGCCGACTGAGCTGCCCACGGGGATCACGCAGCGCTCGCAAACGTAGCGAGTACACCCGCCGTCCTTGCACACTTCGATGCGGCCATCTTGCACCAACTCGGCCAGAGCCGTTTGTAGTGAGGAGGCATCGACGGGAACCGCTTGCTGGAGCTCCGCCAGGGTTGCTGGGCTCAGGCGGTTCGCTGCAACCCACACCAACTGGGAAAGGCCCTCGTCGGCGCTGCTGCCGTCGGCCAACGTGTACTCCTCGGGCGTCGCCGCGCGGTAGGTGATGCGGTCTCCGCGCCCGCTCTGAAAGACCATTCCGGTTTCCACCAGGTCCTTCAGCACGCTGGCCACCGTGGCCTGGTCATCATTGCGAAAGCGCTGCATCACTTCCGAACGCAGCACAGTCTCCTTCTCCTGAAGGTGCTCAAGGACCGCCTCCCACAGGGAGCGCCCGCGGAAGGTGTGACTCTCGGCGAGGCGCTGCATCCGGCTGTGGTAGGTCCGCAGGGCCATCCCAAACATGTCGGCGATGACCTTGTTGCCCAGGCCCTGTTCCTTGAGCTCCGTGACGAGGTCGAAGAATACCTGGTTGGCAGTATGGGCAAGCGGTGCTCGGGCGCCGGCCGCAGTGGCCAACTGCGCGATCAGGACCGTGGTCTGACGCACCAGCGAATCGATGAGGACGTTGATGTTCATGCCCATGCCGTGGTTGGGTGCTTCTTATTCCCGGGCCGTGTGGGTCGACTAGTGCAGAAAGCGGCACTACCCGATGCCCACCGGGGTGCGGGCCAGAAAGCCAAGCAAAAGCAACCATTTGCGCAACCGATCGGACTACGGCGCGGGCCGAGCCACGCGCTACCGGGGGCGACTAGGGCCCAGCATATAGCGCCCTGGCGCGCCCGTGCAGACAATTACCGAAACGCCAGGACCTACAGCTCGCGTGCTAGGACGAAGGGCTGCACGATCACGTACTCGAAGCGCTTGTCGAGCTCCAACTCCCAGCGCGACAGCTCCTCCTCACTCGGCCTCAGCAGCTGCTGCAGGCTCAGCCAAGCCTTCACCGACTCCTGATCGTCCTGCGCGATGGAGACCGCCGCTTCCACGAGTGGCAGGGCGCCGCGCACCAGGAACAGAGCGCCGCGCCCTGCATGCTGACGCAGGTCCCGGTAGCCGACCACCGCCAGCTCGGATTGCAGTTTCGTTCGCAAATCGTCCAACATTCACCACCCCATGCATCCAGGTCGTAGGCCCGCGGGTCTGCCCAGCCTACCTCGCCCAGCGAGACCTTCAAGCGCGATGCGAAGGGATGGTCGGCTCCGGCCAGGTGCCGTCTACGCGTCGGAGAACTTCCGCAACAGGCCCGGAAAGGGCTGCATCCAGTAGCAGCCGCGGTACCTCGACGCTCTCGTCAACGCCGAAACACCAATCGCGCCCACCGGCGGATGGACAGCAGCCCCGCCAACGCCGACGCCGCGTAAGTCAATGCACAGGCTAGCAATACTTGGTGCGCCGCTCGGACTTGCTTCGATTCAAGCAGCCCGTGTTTCCGAATGAGGGGAAGTGCCCTGGCGAAGCTCGCATCGAACTCAACAGGCAGTGTGACGAAGCGCGCCGGGATGCCCAGGAGCATGCCGAGTGCGCCACACAGAAGCAGAAGGCGGGCCGCACCCGGCGCGACAGGTGCGACCATGGGAGTAACGAGCAGGGCAAAGCTAGCGAGGCGCTCGACTCGGCCCGTGACGGCCACCATCTGTTGACGAACCACCAGCGGCTTGTAGCCCTCTCGGTCTTGCAGAGCGTGGCCGAATTCGTGCAAAGCGACCGCCGTCGCCGCAACGGATCGTCGACCATAGTGGAGCGGCGCAAGTCGGATGGTTTTCGTTTGCGGTTCGTAGTGGTCCCCAAGGTCGGTCTCTTCAACCGTGACCCCTGGTAAGCCGTACTCCACGATCAGCCAGTTACAGAGGCCCGCACCGGTGTGCCGAAGCTCGTCCCGCTCGCCCCCATGCCGCCAAAGCACCCAGCGGACCCACATGCCTGGGCCCAACGCGAGGCCGAGCCCGAATACCGCCAGGAACAGATACAGCATAGTCCCTCAGCCATTGTCCCCGAAACCGGGCTCGCCAACAACCTGGGAGCGCTCCTTACCACACAGCCCCTTAGCACTGGTCCCCTTGACTCGCGGCGCATCCTGGCAAAACCCCTCGACCAAACTTGACTCAAAATGCGCACGACCATCCCGGTCAAGGGGATTAGCGGGGCTCCGCCCCAGCCCGACGAGGCATGTTGCGCC
>JAPPOR010000856.1 GCA_028817905.1 Myxococcales bacterium | reverse complement strand
CAGTGCCGCCTGACAGCAGCTAGCTTCACAGTACCCACTACCGCGACCAACAACGACATCCAAACGCTCGTGGCAATCTGCATGGTTGCCGTGCCGGCAACCGCGTTCTGCTTCGCTGCTGCGCTGGTACACAGGGGGGGTCCCCTACTGTCTCGCCGCGCCGCACGCATGGCGATACTCGTGGTACCCGTCACTATCGCGGTTGGGACTGCACTTCGAGTTGCACCGCCGTACTTCGAAGGGCTGGGCCTCATGGCCTTTGCTGTTTGGATTCCCGTTTGGCGGTCTGCTTTCTATCGCTGCCGCTGCACTCATCTACGGTGAAAAGCGCTGACTTGATCAGCAGCAGCATTGCAGCCCCACCGGTGAGCGTTGCAGGCACCCCACGCCCAAGGAAACGGCGATCGCCGAGAAGCTGGAAGCCATGGTGGTCTTGGACATGGCCAACATGCGAATAGGGGGCCGTGCTGCTCGGGGTGGATGCTAGGGTTGAACGCTACGGGCACGGGGGAAGATCCCGGGCGGCCCGTGTGTCCAGGGCCGGTGCCGTCGAGCCGAACCAGCCCGGGCTACTTGAGCACGTCTTCGAGCGTTTCCGCGGAAAGCACTCGCTCGGCGTAGCGCTCCAGGTCTTCGGTGCTCGCGGTTCGAATCTGTGCCACGATGTTCTCCGGCACAACGCCAAAGCGCAGGGCGAGCAGCTTGAGTAGGATCTGAGCCTCTCCTTCGGCCTTCCCCTCGGCCTTCCCCTCAGCGAAGGAGCGCTTGAGGAACTCACTTTGAAACTCGTACTTGGCGGGGTCCATTTCCTGCAGCGCCTTTCGAGCTGCCTCACTCAGCGAGCTGTAAATGAGGTCAGCATACAATAGCGACACACTCGGGTCGAGGTCGAGGCTCGCACTGGAGGCGGCGGCCGCGATACGCAAAGCCTTTTCGAGGTCGGCGTCGTGTCCATGGGCCGCCGCGGACAGCACGGCGAGCTCGGGGTCTCGACGCGCGGTCTCCACGTCCGTGATCTCCGGAACCCCTGAGGGGCCGAGCACCATCGGCACGAACTGATTTCCGCCCCCGAGCTCGATCGGCGTTGCAGCCCATTTGGCCACGCCATCGTCGGCGCATACCACCAGCAAGATCACCGGGCAGCGAAACCGCGCGCGCAGACCCATGGCGTAAGCCGGCCACACAAGCCGCTTGTGACCGTCACGCGACAGCTGCACCTCCACAACGATTCCCAGCACGGGTTTGCCGTCCATTAGCAGCACGACGAGGTCCGCCCGGTACTCGGTGGGCTGCAGCTCACTGAGCTCTGCAGAGTCGATTTTCGCCTCCGTGTACAGCGGAAGATCGACATCCAGCGCCAAGTGCAACAGCTCCGGCGCAAGCTTCGGTCGATTGCGAAACAGGGCAACGAGGCTTTCGTGCAGATACGACGGCATCGCTGGGGCACGCTAGTCAGACGCTCTTACAAACAACTTGAGCGCGGTGGCTGCCACTTTGCGTCATGGCGTGCCGAGCTGAGAGGACCTGCGTGGGACTTTGGCCCCGAGCTGGCAGGGACAACAGGACGCGGCTGAGTCATGGGCCTGAGACCAGAGCACGATCCGTGCCTACTGCCCCTCCCTGTCCTTTCGGGAACCTAGGACCCTCGCGCTGGCGAAGACTGGCGACGTCGCTGGTGGCCGCCATGAAAAACGGTCAACCCCGGTCGGGCTACTCCTTCCGTCGGGTCACTCCTTGCCTGGACTAGGGGCCGAGCGGCGCGTGTTTCAAGGCGATGCTGCTAGGGCGCGAGTCGGCGCAGCTACGAGAAGCGTTGAACTCTGCTCGGACGACCCACCGGACGTTGACCTCGGAATGCTCTGCGACTGCAGGTGAGCTAGCGGTTGATCCATGCGCAAGTGAACCGGATGGTACGCCGACACACCTTTCCTTGGAAGAAGGTTGGGAAAGCGCTTGCGGTAGCACTCGACCAGGCAGCGACCGGCGCATCCATCGAACTTGTCGGGAACATTCCGTGACTGTGGAGCGTCCGTTTAACTGTAAGCGGGCGCGGGCGGGCGCGTGTAGGCACCACACCCGGTACGGGAGGCATCATGCGATCGACTGGAATCCTTGGTCTTTTTGTCTTTGCATGTGTGCTGGCGCCCCTGGGCGCCGGCCCACTGTCGGCGGACGCGCCGCCGCAAGCGGTTGCAGCGCCGAGCGCACCGACGGCTGCGCAGCATGCGGCAACGGCCGCGGCCCTACCCCGGCCTTGGACCGTAGTGCGGGCCCACACCGCGGAGGGAGAGGCCCGGCTGGTGCTCGGCTTCCGCAAAGGGAATCAATGGATGCTTGGCGGCGTGATCGACCGGGGGCACGGCGGGGCCCTGTGCTCCGCGTACCCGTGCCCATGGCCGGACGGACTGACGCCCGAGTCACCCCTGGTCGAGCCGCCGGCGTTGTCCGGGCCGGCCCACAAAGCGTCTGTGTATGCGCGGACGCTTCTCTCGTTCGAAGGCGCCCTCAAGCTGGAGGACGACCAGGATGCTCGACAAGGCGAACGGAACGGCTGGGTGGCGGAACTTCCGGAACTGCCCGAGGACGGCACCCCGGTCGCCGGCCTGTTGCCCTTTCTGGACCGGCTCAGGCGCTATCACCCCACGGGGAGGTGCTCGATGGATTCGTGGCCACAACGAGTCGCCCATCTGCGCGCCCTGGCTGCGGCCCAGGCGGGCCGCACCGGGTGGGTGGCCCAGGGCTGGCTCGACACGGTCGGGTATTTCGCGAGCCGGCGCATGGCCTGGTCCAGCTACGGCCAGCGCCATCCCGCCGGCCACCTGAAGCTACTCGAGAGGGTGGGCATCGACCCGAAACGATTCTTCGTCGGCGCGCTCCTGGACCTGCCAGGAGGGGGGCGGCACATAACGCTGGGCGACGCGCGCCGGATCGCGCCCGACTTGGGCCCGCAATTCGTACAGCACCTCAGCGCCCTGGCCGCCGACGCCCGCATCGATCTGTTCAATCGCGCGCGGCTGTTTGTCGTCAGCGCGACAGACCCGATCGAAGCAGACCCACGTCTCGCGGACCTGCCACCCCTGGCGCGGGAGATCGTGGAGCACTGGTTCCGCTGAAGCGAGTTGCTGGCGAGGCCTATGGGCCACCCTCAACGAGGGCAGAAGAACGAGGAGGGGTTGAGGTCCGGGTAGTGGAACAGCGTCAGGAAGCACATCTCGGAGAGGCTGCTGTCTCCGAAGCGCACCGTGGCCCCGGTCGTGTTGTCGTACGTGCACTCGACCTCCACCCGGTCGCCAGCCGATAGGGAAATCGGCTCGATGGGGTAGATGCGCTGCTCCGAGAAATCGTAGTCGTCGTCGTAGAGCGGCATTTCTGTACCATCTCCGCGCTTGATGACCGCCTGCAGGTGGACCCCCAACTGGTGCATATGCGGCGAGACGAACACGAGGGTGATGTCCCGGGAGATGGTGCAGCCACCCGTCTGGGTCACGCGGCCCGGCGGGATGTTCAGCCTCAAGGGGCCCGCCAGGGTGGTGGCCGCGTGTTGCTCCACGGCTTCAGCGGCCACCGTCTTGACCAGGGTACCGCTACGCCCCTCGATCACCTCGTCGGTGGGGTTGAAGAGGTGAAGGTTGAGAAGCAGCTGGGAGCCCTTCGGCGCGAGCACCGCGACCCCCTCCGGAAAGGTCATGGGATCGGTCCCTACCCCGGAGCCGGCAATCATCGCGTCACCGTTGCTGCCTGCCGAGCAAGGCGCGATCCCGTCGGGTGCGGTCGGTTCGCTCACGAGCGAAAGTAGCGTGTGATGGGTTCCCGAGGGGCTGAGCGGCATGGTGGCGTCGAAGTAGACGTCCTCCTCGAGCGTCAGGCGCGCGCAGTAGTAGCCCTCGGCCCCGGCCTCGAGGGTCCAGTCGGCGACCAGCAGGACTTCCCAACCGTCGTTGACGGGCTGCAGGTAGTCGGGCTCAGGGCCACCTACCTGGAGCACCGGAAAGTCCTTGGGATCGCCGCCCATCATGGCCGGCTCCGCGACCGCCGGCGACGACTCGGTGTCGCTGTTTGCGGAACCGCCGGGCGAGGGTGCAGCCCCGCCCGCGGAGGGACCCTGGGACCCTGGAACTTGGGCAGCAGGCGCCTGACCGGGCTCATCCGATGCGAAAACACTACCGCCCATCTGCGACATCGCCATTGGACTCGGGTCGGCCGTGCCGCTCGGCACCGGAGTCGACGCCCCGGGGGCGGCCTGACTGGGCGCCTGAATGGGCGCCGCTTCCGACTGGCTGGCCTCGGACCCACAGGCCGCGACGGCCACCGCAACGACCACGCCTACGGCTGTCATGCACTTTGAGCTGAACGAGTTCATGCGGTCTTCTCCTCTTTGCTAGCTTTTGAAAGCCTCGCGTGGGGCTCCGCTAGAAGGTGCAGAGCAAGCCTAGGGTACCGCCGACCGATTTCAGCGAACCGCCCAACGCCGGATACCGAATCAGCCCCGCGAAGCACATTTCGCTGTCGCTGCTATCACCGAACGTGACCGTCTGGCCCGTATCGTTTTGGTAGGTGCACTCCACGGTAACGTGGTCGCCCTCCGCCATCTCGAGCGGCTCGATCGGGTAGAAGAGCTGCTCCTCGAAGTCGTAGTCCGCATCGTGCAGCACCCGCTCACCCTGGGTCGTCGAATGGGCCACCACGCGGATGTGCGAGCCGAGCTGATGCATGTGGGGAAAGATCTCGACCACGGTGGCATCGCCCGTGAACGTACAACGACCCATCTGGGTAGCCTCGCCGGGAGGAATCTGCAGCCTGAGGGGCCCCGCCAGGATGTGCTCGGCCCGGATGTCGACGTCGGGCGTCTCGGACCGCTTGATGGTGATCCCTGTGCGACCACTCAGCATGTCATCGGTGGCGTTGTACAGGTGGAGGTTCAGCAACAACTGCGACCCCGCGGGCAACTGAAAGGAGACCCCCTCAGGTAGCGGTTGTGTTGCCTCGGTACCGACGCCCGTGGCGGCCAAGATGTGGTCGCCATTGTCGCTCACCGAGCAAGGCACGGTGCCATCATCGTGCTCGGGCGCATCGAAATAGGACAGGAGCGTATGGTGCGTGCCGGGGGGGCTTTCGGGCTTGAGCGCCCTGAAAGCAATCGGCTCCTGCAGGGTCATGTACACGCACACGTACGACTCCGTGCCTGGCGGCAACGTCCACTGCCCAGACACCAGTTCATCCCAACCTTCTTCCGGTTGGATCGTGGGATCGCCCGTGGCCCCCCCCGTGGGCTCGGTCGTCGGTTGGCCGGCAGGTTGGCGTGGCGCTTGAGGCGGCGCGCTGGGCCCGTTCCCAGTCGCATCCTGGGGTGGCGCCGCTGCCCCCGCACTCGGAGCTTGGGATGGGGAAGGGGTCGCCGCACCCGTTGGATTCGGCGGGCCCGCCATCGCACCTTGCATGACCCCAACCGCTGCGGCAGGCCGTGCTTCGGGTCCGGTTGTCCGAAGGTTGGAGGCCTCTGCCTGTTCGGGGCCGCCCGCCGCCGCAGGGGGTGATGGGGAGGGTTCTCCGGGTGTACACGCGACCGCCAGCATGGCGAATACAAGGAGAAACGCAGCCATGCGTGCGGCCCTTGGCTTGGACGTGGTCTTCACAATGTCCTCGTTTTCCGCTCAGTTCTGTTCAGGCGTGAGCGCCTCTGTTCGGGCTTGATGGGCCGTCCTTCGCACCCATCTCACCGACTGCAAACCACGGTGCGCGGGACACAGGGAGATCGACGGGCCGCCGCAACAATACGGAGCCCCTCGCAAGCCACCACGCACTCAACACACCTCACGAAACATCGTATACCGTACCTAGCCCGGATCACCGCAACGCCCCACCCCGATGTTGGGAATCCGTTGGGACTCGTTGTGGCCGTGTGGCACAGTGGAGGCGACGAGCGGTCGTGGGCGGCCCGGTGGACGGTGGGTGCCGTCTCAACGACTGATGGGCACGACATCCCGTATTGGGGATGGTCGCTTGCCGGAGGACAAGTGAGGCTCGACGAAGCAGCCGTACGGCTCGAACGCCGTACGTTCCAGCTCTACCAGTACCTGGTCCTGAACCCGGACCGGGTTATCACCAAGGAGGAACTGCTCCGCGAGGTGTGGGGAGCCCGCGTGCTGAGCGATGGCGCGGTTTCCAACGCGGTCGCCAAGCTGCGCCGTGCGCTGGGCCAACGACCCGGCAGCACGGCACCGATTGCGACGGTGCACGGACTTGGCTACCGGTACCGGCCGCCGACGAGCGAAGGCACTAGCCCACGCGAAGCGTTGCCAACGCATGCCAAGACCGAGCGCGCATTCGTGGGTCGGCAACGTGAACTTCGTGTACTGCGCCGACGCCTCGAAGAAGCACTTCAGGGCCGTGGTGGTGGTCTGCTGGTAACGGGCCCAAGCGGTGTCGGCAAAACGCGCCTTCTCCAGGCCTTCATCGAGATGGCGCGGGCACACGGCGCACAGGTATTCGTAGGTACGCCTGATGGAGACGGCGAGCTCCCGCAGCCATGGAAGGAAGCTGCCGCACAGTACCCTGGCAGCTCAGAGCCGGCACCGTTGCATCAGAACGGTATCGAAACCGCGGAGGCGGGGGCTCGGGCCTCGGCCGAGGGCAGCGCGGACGGAGCACGCGTGTTCGTACTGGACGATGCGCAGCTGCTCAACCCGCGCGCATCACTGACGCTGTACCCGTGGCAACGCGCCATGGAACTACGCGCCCAGCTGTGCGTCATGGCTGTCCGGACCATGGACGCTCCCAGCGCAGAATCCGGCGCCGCACTGCTTTCCGCCCTACGACCGACGACCGACGAGATCAACTTGGCAGGCCTGGAACCCAATGACGTTGCCTCGTGCCTCGCCCAGGCGGGCGTGGCGGACCCGTCCCTGGCGGGCGCGCTCCATGGCCAGACCGGGGGCAACCCGCGGCTGCTATGGCAGTTGCTCCTGGCGCAGAAGCTAGAGTGGGCCCTTCAGCCCGACGATGCGCAAACAGCCGATTGGTTGCCGGCCGTGCGAGCATCGCTTCTGGGGCCGCTTGGGGCGCTTCCCGACGCCACACGCACACTCCTGAGTGCGGCGGCCGTCCTTGGCCCAGACTTCGACACGGGGACGCTCGCACGCGTCACGGGAGAAGAAGAGCGGGGCGTCGTGTCCGCGCTCGACCGTGTCCTGCAGCTGGGCGTGCTCGCACCCGCACAGGTCCCGGGGCGCCTTTCGTTCTCGCCTCCCCTGCTGCGCGGGGCCTTGTACCACGACCTGTCACGGGGCGAGCGCGGCGCGTGGCACGGGCGCGCGGCGGACGCCATGCGGAGCTGCAGTCCGGCGGAACGGCCAGCGCTCTTGGCCCTTGCGGAGCATCGTCTGCGGGCACTCCCAGTGGACGCACCCGCAGTCACGAAAACGACCCTGGGCGTGGCCCTGGAGCTCGCCAAGAGTGGACGCCATGAGCAGGCGGGTGCCCTGCTGCGTCGGGCCCTGACCACGTTGGAGGGAACCGATGCGTGCCCGGCTGGTCGCTTCTTGCTGTACGCGGAGTTGGCGTGGGCCGAGTTTCATGCCGGCCATGTCGATCCTGCCTTCCATTGCTGTGGACAAGCCTTCGCGGTGTACGACGGAAGACAGCCAGACAACGAGTTGCTATCGCTCGCACAGTTGCTGGTGGAATGCGTCTATGTCGGGGCCGGCGACATGTGCCGGGCCCGCAAGATGATTCTCGATCTGATCAGCCGTAGCAGCACGGTGCCCCGGCGAAGCGACCACACGCTCGCGTGCCTCGACGCCTTCCAGCACGCACTGCAGCAGTCCCCCACGGGCTGGAGTCACACGCCCACCGCTTCCGCGACCGGCGAGTCGCAAGACGTGTCCATGCTGCATGCCCAGAGCCTGGCGAGCGCACGCCTCAGCCGAGACCAAGGGGTCTTCGTCGCGCCACCCGCCGCCATCCGCGCCGCGAATCCGGCGGCTGACCTGCGCCAGGGGCGGCGGATCGCAATGTACCGGTTCGCCGCCCACCGGGCTGCCTATATTCGAGCGCTGACGCGCTGCGACATCACGGCTGCCGACCAAGCCCTGGCCGGTTGTCTCGAGGCCGCGGACGCAGCCCAAGCAAAGCCAGCGCAGGCCATCGCGCAGATGATGGCGATCGGCCGGGTTGCCGGAGCCGGGCGCATCGACGAGGCGCATCACATGTTGCGGCAGTTGCGGTCCCTCGTCGGGGAACTGCACGCCGAAAAATTGTCGCTGGCCACCTTCGGTCTCGGGATCCAACTGCACGAACGTCAGGGTCGCATTCACGACGTGTGCGCGAAGGCCGAGGACACCTTCCATGCCGTCATCAACAGCAGTTCGGTGTTCAGCCGCGGCCTGCGCATCGCGCTGGGTCGCCTCTACGCGCTCGATGGGCAGGGCGAACGGTCTGCAGCCTTGCTCAGCGGCCTGACGCATCACGCTTGGTTCGTCCGCGCTCCCAGCACCTACGGTGACCTTGGACTGCTGTGTTGGATGTCCGAGACCTATTGTCTGCTCGGAGACGCCGAAGGCGCCCGGAAGGTGTATGGGCGCCTGGAGCCCTACGCGCACTGTTGCGCCATGCTTCCCAACTTCGGCTATGTGGGGGCCGTGGCCCACGCCTTGGGCACCATCGACCGGACGTTGGGCCGGAGCCACGACGCCCACCGCAATTTCGCGTTGGCAGCCGAGCAGCACGCGCGTTTGCGCATGCCAGACCGGCTCGAGGCCAGTCGGCATGCGCTCAACGCGGTGTCGGCCCGAGCCGGGTCTGACTGATCCCGACGGGGCCTTATGGCTAGTCCAGTGGGCAGGCAGACTGGAGACGTCGCGTGATGACGTTGGCGATCCCACCCAGAGCGGGCTCGAAGGTCTCCCCACAGATGGAATGGATGCTGCCGTTCTCCCCAAAGCCCCTTGCGACCTCGACCAGCCGCCGCGGTGGATAGGCCTTCGAGTTTGCGCCGCCGTCCCCGCGGCACGACGGCACCAGGTTGTCCGT
This sequence comes from Myxococcales bacterium, assembly GCA_028817905.1. GTDB lineage: Bacteria > Myxococcota_A > Polyangia > Polyangiales > JAFGIB01 > JAPPOR01. Next base: position 3,167 of record JAPPOR010000856.1, on the reverse strand, counting down.
ATCGATGTTACCGTCCTCCTGCGTGGACGGGTCGATCCGATGCTGCATTCTGGGGTCGCCGAGCACCATTTCATAGAAATCCTCGCGCTCGGAGTCGTCGCCCCAGTCCACATCGCCGGCGTAGGCGTCGGTTGCCAGATCCACCGGTACACCGGCGATGGTCGCGAAGATCACCAGCTCCTCGTTGCCAGGACGCAACGCCTTGAAGCCGTCGATGTAGCGCTGCACCTGATGGAGCCCCGTGTCTCGATTGAAGAAGCACCGCAGGTTCTGGCCCTGGCCCTCGTAGGGGCTGCCCGGCGGCAAGTTGCGGGCGGGTACGAAGTGGTCGGTGGTCGAGGATGAGCAGTCTTCCTCGTCCGTCACGACCACGATGGCAAGCAGGGACGCTCCTTCCTCCGAATCACTGCGGAGGAACCCGTCATTGAGCCCGTCACCGTGCCCGGTACGCCCGGCGCCCGTGCCATCATCAAGGAACGTGATGCGATTGCCCGGCATCCCCGTCGCCGGGTTGACCCACTGCTCGCCCGTCTCTGGATCGATGTCCACCGCTGGCCATAGGGCCTTGAGGGCCGCCTCAAGCTGCTGCTCGTAGCCGCACCCCTCCGTGCCAAGCGATGCGATGCAACCCAGATCGGTTGCGATCTCATCGGCGGAGTCCTCACTCGCTCGATAGCTCAGAAAGGGCGCACCCAGTCGCGCTGATCCACACTCCGGGAGTCCTTCATCCGGGACCGAGTTCATGATCCCATCCTTGCCGAAGCCGACACAGCCCCGGACACCATCGACGCGGGGCAGGCCCATGTCAGATGAAACCACGCCCAGATGCATGTCCTTGATGGGGGGGAACTCGCTTCCGTCCGACCCTACCCCAGAGGACAGCGTTCGGATGAACTGCGGAAACTCACGGCGGAGGGATGCCTGTTCCTCCTGCATGGAGTTCGAGTCATCGACCACCAACAGCAGATCGATCTTGTCGATCGGCCGAGAGGGCCGGGAGCACCCGAGCTCCCTCCCATCGTCCGGATCATCGCCGCGATCGCTGGTGTCTTCACCGCCGCGTTCGCTGGTATCGTCACCGCCGCGTTCGCTCGTGTCGTCACCGCCGCGTTCGCTCGTGTCGTCGCCAGCATCGGGAGCGTCTTCATCGACGGACAGAGTTACCGTTTCCGACTCCCTGTCGTCACCGCCGATCGCAACGACCGAGTAGGTATCCCTGGGTTCGTCGGACTCGCGGAGTTCGACCCGAAACGAACCGTCTTCCTCGACCTGAACCGTCACCACCGTCCCGTCGGGAGTGGTGATTTCCACCTCGATGTCGCCGGGTGTGACCGCGCCCGGTTCACCGACAATCACGACACCGTCGGCATCCTTTGTCACCTCGATCAGCGCAGCGTCGATCGATGGCGGATTGCCAGTCTCGGTGCTGGCCGTTTCCACGCCCTCGCCGGGGGCCGCCTTGGCGCAGCCGATGACCGCGATCAGCACAAGCGCCGCCCAGCGTGTTGTCCATTCAAGAGACTTCCCCATCATTGGTCCTCCCCGGAGGCGTTCCCGCCATCGCTTCGTCGTCGGACGAGATGCGACAGTGGGAACAGTTGCAGGTTGAGTTGCACGACCTGACCGCGGTCTGGTTCTTCCTCGACCATTTCGATCAGCTCACGACGAAACGCTTGAACTCGCCGCTTGAGACGTTCGAACCCGCCGGGACCGACACAGAAGGTCAGGGCGGAGATGTCGCGGCTAGCGGCGGGTATGAGCTCCATGGAGGCGGTCGCCCGCCGCATCATCTCGGCGTGATAGTTGGCGATGTGCATGCCCATGGTCTCGGGACCGGTGGAGACCACCGACGACTGCTGACGCAGGCGGCCACGCGGGTCCCGGCGCAACAGACCCAGCTCGAGCAGGGTGTCGAGCGCCTGCTTGGCCTCAGTCGGCCTGACGCTGGGCCACAGGACCTGGGCGATCCATTCCGGGTCTTCGCGAAACTGGGGGCTGGCGACCAGCTCGCGCACGGCTGGCAAGTACCAGGTCGAATGATAGGCCGCCTGAGCCAGCTCTAGCTTGTGACCCCGCCGGCAGCGCGCGAACGCCATCAACCTGCCGTAGGCCTCTGCGCGCGCCTCGGCGCTGCCAGCCTGATTGAACACAACCAGCTGCGCGAAGTAACGCGCCGCTTCACCCCGCAGTCCGCAAGCCTCGGCAAAGCGCGCAGCCATGGCAGGTGTCAGATTGCGTTGCGCGTTGATGACGAGCTTCAGGTAGTTCGGGGCACCCAAGCCCGCAAGCCGTGAAAACGCCCGGTAGGAGAAGCCTCGAGGCTTCTTCGCCTGGTAGTAGTCAGCCAGGTAGGCCCGGTAGTCCAGGTAGCGAAAGACGTCGATCGCCCCTCGTCTACGCCTGCCGGTCCCGCCTGCAGCATCCTCGGCCATCCATGCGACGCTGTCACAGCCAGTCGGTCGCCGCTACCTACCGAGCGACGAAAGCGTATTCTAGTGAATACGCTATAACAACTCAACTTGTTGATAACTATGACTATTTCTCCATAAACGAAAATTCTTTTTCTAGAATTCCCGCTAGCTAGAATTCATCAAGGAGCACCATGCGATGGCAGCCGAGACGGCACGTGGCGCGATCGCACGGTGCCCACCGGGGCGCCGCCGTAGGCTTCCTGCGGACAAGGGCCAGCCCCCCGAGGCAGCGCTGCCTGGTGGGGCCCACACCCTCGTGATCACAACGCACGAGGGTGGTTGCTCGCGGGCCCGGGTGCCGCTAGGTAGCTTGCATGGCCCCGCTCCGAACAGCGCAGCCGAGGTTCAGCCTTGGGCAGATCGTGCACCACCTCAAGTTCGGCTACCGGGGTGTGGTCTACGACGTCGACCCGGAGTTTGGATTGAGCGAGGCGTGGTACAACGAAGTTGCTCGCTCGCGGCCACCCAAAGACAAGCCCTGGTACCGCGTACTGGTCGATGGCACGAACCAGGAAACCTACGTCGCCGAACGCCATCTCGAGACCGCGAAGGACACGCGCCCCATCGACCATCCGCTGGTGCTATCGATCTTCGATGCCTATCGCCATGGCGCCTACATTCGCGACCGTGCATTGAACTAGTCCCCTTGACCGGGCTGATCGTAGCCATCTGAGTCAGGTTTGGTCGAGGTGGTTC
>JAPPOR010000419.1 GCA_028817905.1 Myxococcales bacterium | reverse complement strand
TTTATTTCTTCCGTAGTTCCAGAATCTTAGGCGTTCTGGGACGGGCACTAGCTAGAGGCCCTGCTCCAGCCGCCGTTGGCTGAACAGTTCGTCGGTGACCGACCCCTGGTTGAACTTGATGTCGGAGATCTCCATCAGTGTGCTGGACTCGACCTTGTTGTTGCGGCGCGTCTGGACTGCGAGCTTCTTGGCCACCCAGATCCCATCGATCTTGGCAATCGACGAGAACTTGATCAGTTTGATCTTCTTGCCCTCGATGACCCAGGCCTTCATCTGGAGCGGCATCAACTTGTTCTTGCTGATCCAGACGTGGGTCTTCAGGTAGCCGGTCTCCTTCCTCTCCTTGTCCGTCTTGGGGCGCGACTCGATGAGCCAGCAGTCCTCGCCGTCCACCTTCACCGATTGTTCGAGCATCTTGTAGTCGTACACATCGGTGTCCCGGCTGGTCATGTCGGCGTAGGTCAGGTCCGTGCCCATGAACGATCCGGACTTGTCCGCGCTCGAAATGCGCGTCGCCTTGTGCAGGCTTGGCAGGTAGAGCCACTGGTCGTCGTCCTTCTCACCGGCGTCGTAGTCGACCGATAGAAGGCCCGTGTTGCGAACGTCTGCAGGCGACTCGAAGAAGATCAATGTCTTGGTGCCGTCCGGGAAGTCGAGCGAACGTTGGACCGTCTTGCGGACCCGCTTGCGTCCCGAGGCATCGACGAGCGTGAGGCTCACACGGCTGATGCCCTTGTCACCATCGGGGCGGTCCTCAGCTGCTTTGGCGATCTTGCGTGGGTCGGTTTCGCTCGGTTCGACCGCTGCTGCCAGCGAGGCGTGGCCGATCGTGACCCCACCGAAGGCCAGGGTCACCAGCGTGGCGTGCTGAAGCGTTCGTCGGTCCATCGTGGTCTCCTTACAGGTAAGCGCGAAGATCAGGGGCGGTGCTCGTCCCGGGCACTGGGCGCGGCGGATTGTACACGAGCAGGCGCGCAGGGCCATGTGCACGCTCCCCGCGCGCCCAGGCGCCTGACAGCAGTATGCGGAGCCGTTGCGCGTGTTTCACCCCGTTTCACGACGGTCGCTCCGCCCCCGTATTCATTCCTGGTGTCTGCGGGGGGGCAGCGGGCCACGCAACTGGGGCCGGGGGTGGCCGAAAGACAACCAGCAACCACATCCTTCTACCCCGTTCCCCAGAGGAGCTTTTCGATGTTTCACTCCAACCCAATTCCCTCCTTGTGCCTTGTCGCGTGTCTTGTGCATGTCGCCGCTGCGTGCATCACCGTGCCGTCGCGTGATGCCAGCGAAAACGCGGCCGTCGCGGACGGTGGCGCGATCTGGCCCCTGAAACCTGCCCAGCGACCGGACGCTTCCCATACCGAGGAAGGCGCCGCGTGTCCGTTGGACGCCCGGCCCGAGCCGCGCGCGTCGGCACCGGAGCCCTCGGGTGGCGGGGCCGAGGGCCCCGCGGATGCCGCGGGAGCCTCGCCCGAATCCTCGCAACCCGTAGAAGACCGGGCCCATATGGGGCAAGCCGGAGCGGACGCGGGCGGGGATCGGGCCGAGCCTCCCGACGTCGCAGATAGTCCCGTGCCAGATGCGGCCATGGCTTCTCCCGATGACGACTCGCCCGCCACGGGGGAGCCTGACCTGGATGGTGGGACGCAGCCTGAGGGGGCACCGCGCCCGGTGCCGGCGGCGCCGGGCGACATTGTCGTGACCGAGTTCATGGCAGACCCTGCTGAGCGCAGCGATACAGAGGGTGAATGGATTGAACTGCACAACCCGGGCCGTGAGGCGCTGACCCTCGCCGGCTGCACCTTGGGGGAGGGTGAGCCCGCCGATTCCGTCCTCCCGGACCTCCTGCTCGCACCCGGTGGGTACGCGACCGTGGCCCGTGGTGAGCAGCCGGGTTTCGTGCCGGACGCGGTGGTGGGCCTTTCCCTGAGGAACTCGGCGGATGTCGTCGTCCTGCAGTGCGATGGGGTCGAGATCGACCGCATCGAGTACGACGTATCGGCCGGCTTTCCAATCATCGCGGGTGCCAGCGCTACGCTTGCGCCGCGCATGCTCAATGCGGTCGAAAACGATGCGGCCGACGCCTGGTGCACATCCACCAGCGCGTTCTCGGCGGACCTGGGCACTCCGGGCGCGCCGAACGACAGCTGCACTCCGTGACCCTGGAGTCCGGGTCCTGGCGCCGCCTTCCTCGCCGGTTCCAGGACCCGGGCTATTTTCCACTGGTCTGCGAGGTCCCCCAACCGGGTCATGATCCCGTAGGTGGCCGGCTTCGCAAGGGTTGGGTCCCCGCCATGAGTGCGGATGGCGAAATCGCTGGGCGCGGACCGAACGGGCACGTATGGTCACCCCATGGCGGTCACGGACGACCTGCGAGCCGGCGATGTTGAGCGGTTTGACTATTCGAACGGCCCGGACGGAGATCACCGGTCGGGTCCCTTGGATCGTATCCCTGATGTGCGCGATGGTTTGACGCGCGTCGAGCGCGTGGTCCTTTGGGTCTTGCACGAGACGCAACGCGAGCTGGGTGGGCGCTACGTGCCGACGGCGATGCTTTACGGCCGCGTGGTCGAACACGTGAGCGTGAGCCAGGCGGAGTTTCAGTCCGTGCTGACCCGGATGGTGGGACGCCACCAGGGATGATGGGACCGGCCGGGCGATGACCAGGACCGAGAAGGCCGAGCGCATCCGCGCCCAGCTCGACGAGCTGTATCCCACCGTGCCGATCCCGCTCGACCACGTCGATCCATTCACCCTCCTGTGTGCGGTCATGCTGAGTGCCCAGACGACTGACAAGAAGGTCAACGAGGTCACTCCCGCCCTGTTTGGCCTCGCCCAAACACCGGAAGAAATGGCGAAGGTGCCGGTCGGTACCATCCTTGCTGCGATCCGCACCTTGGGGCTTGCTCCGACCAAGGCCAAGAATCTCCAGGCGCTGAGCGCGGACATCGTTCGGCTGCACGGGGGCGCGGTGCCAGTGGACGAGGCGGCGCTCGAGGCGCTTCCAGGGGTTGGCCACAAGACCGCATCCGTTGTGCGTGCACAGGCGTTCGGGATTCCGGCGTTTCCCGTCGACACGCATATCCATCGGCTGGCTGCGCGTTGGGGGCTGTCTGCGGGCAAGAGCGTCGTGCACACGGAGCGAGACCTCAAGCGGGTGTTTCCAGAGGAGAGCTGGAACAAATTGCATCTGCAGATCATCTATTTTGGGCGCGAATACTGTCCGGCTCGCGGCCATGACCTGAGCGCCTGCCCCATTTGCAGTTGGGCGGCGAGCAAGGCACGGATACGTGCGGAGGCGGGGGCTGCTGGGCGATCCGCTCGGCCGGCCAAGGGGCTTGGCCAGGCCCGCGGCAAGGGCGCGGCCTCCGGGCGGCGCCCGTGACCTTGTGACGCAGCTGGAATGGAGTATTTTTCGGCGCCCGAGGTGTTTGATGCGGTTTTTGTGTGTGCAATGCGACGAGTCCTTTGAATCCGGGGAAGAAAAGCCCCGCTGTCCGAAGTGCATGCGGATCCACGGCATTCAGCCGCTAGGGGCCGGAGGCACAACGACCGAAGGTCGCTCGCGCGCCGGCCTCTATGGGGTGGTGGGCTTCGTCGCGTTGGCTGGTGTCGTGGCCGCCGCGGTGCTCCTGGGTCGTGGTGACGATGGGGCGTCCGAGGGCGCCGCAGGCGTGGTTGCGAAACTGGAGGTCAAGGGCGTCGATGTCGGTGAGCTCAGTGCCGTGTTGGAAGCCGACGAGCCGATCGCGGCGTTTGCCCAGAAGGCGATCGCGGGCCACGGTGACCCCGTGGCGCGTGCTCGGGCGGTGTCTGCTGGGTTGCGCGCGCGCGCCGACAAGCAGGCCTTTGTCCCGTGGTCGCTTGCGGATCCGCGCGAGGCGCCTCCCATGGTTGCGGCCAAGGTATGGTCGGCCATTGCAGAGGACGGCGCGCGTCAAAAGCTGTATCCGCTCGAGGTGAGCGCGCTCGCGGTGGCGGCGCTGCGGGCGGTCGATGTGCCGGCGCAGGTCGTTGAGATCCAGGGGTATGAGGGCGATCGAGCACCGCTCGATCCATCCGGCTGCATCGGCTACTACGGCGTTGGCGTTCCGGCGGCGGGTGCGGGCTCCGACCCGAAGGCTGGTCCGGATGCGACCGGGCTCACGGTGTTCGACCCCTATGGAGGTCGCGAGACCACGCCCAAGTCGGGCGGGGTGGTTCCGCTCAGTGATGGCGAAGTGTTGGCTGCCGCACTCGGTTTGCGTGCCCTGCAGGCTGCGGTTTGGAAGGCCGACTCCAGCGCGGCGCTTGTGGATGTGGAGGCTGCCCTCTCCCTTTGGCCGAACTCGGCCAGTCTGCGCAGCGCCAGGGCGGTTGCGCTGGCTGCCGGGGGGGGTGTGCGTGAAGGTGAGCGGGCCCTGGAAGCGGCCGCCCAGCTGCGGGCGGATGCGCCCCGCCTCAACAATCTGGCGACCTATGCCCTACAACGCGGTGATGTGGACACGGCTTCCAAGCGCGTGACCGGTGCGCTCGAGCGTGCACCGGAGTTTGCGGCGGCCCGTGTGGTGCTCGCGGGGGTGCATCTGGCCCAGGGCGAGCCCGAGCTGGCGAAGGCCGAACTCGACCAGGCGCAGCGCCTCGACCCGGACCTTCCGACGTTGGCGCTTGGTTGGGCGCAGTACTTTGCCGCCAAGGGCGACTTCGACGAGGCCGTTCGACGCGCGGAGCGCGCGGTGGAGCTGCGTTCTAAGCAGCCGCTCCTACACCTTACGCTGGGACGACTGTATCGGGCCGCGGGGCGCTATGACGACCTGCGCCGGGCGGCCCGTAAGGCGCTCGCTCTGACCCCACAATCTCGACGTTCCGAGATGCGCCAGATGATCAAGGCGGTGCTCGGTCCGACCGCGTTGGAGGAGCCGGAGCCCAGCGCTGCAACGGATGAGGCGACCGAAGCGGAAGAGGACGAGGGCCAGGCTGATGCACCGGGCGCCGGCACGCAAGACGACTCCTTCAGTCTTTCGCGCGGCTCCAAGCTTCTGGGTGGTGATCGTGCCTCAGGAGCGTCCGACCAAGGCCTGCAACTCGGTGGCAGTTCGCGGAAACCTGGCCTTGGGGGAGCGAAGCTGAACCTTGACGTGGAGCTCAAGCCCTAGCGACCTTGAGTCAGCGTTTCGTGGACGTTTGCGTCAAGTTTGGTGGCGTTGCCTTGATCGCATGCGTCTGGACAAGGTCGCTAGGTCGCGCTGACGCGCTCCGGGGACGAGCTGCAAGCGACAACGGTTTCCGGTGGCGCTTGGGTCACATGCCTTGTTGGGCGGGGGCGGAGCCCCGCTAACATCCTTGACCAACGATTTCGTTGACTAGTGAGTCAAGTTTGGGGAATTCACCATTCTCCGTTGGCGTTGTATCAAGGATTCTAAGTCGCATCCTACGTCGCATTCTCGTCGCACCTGGGGCGCTCCCTATCCCAAAAGGGGAGGCGTCCCCGGCCGGCCCCATGTTCCGGAGGAGCGGTGCGATGCGCTCGCAGGAATGTCCGCGTTGTGATCGAAAAGGTTGGCTTTTTTTCCGCCAGCCCACGACGATGAGGATTCGCAGGTGGTTTTTGGCTGTCTGGCGGTTGGGAGCGGACCTTGAGCAGCGGCGACTTCAGTGGCGATGTGGGCGGGACGCTGGCGGACCAGGAAGCCGCCATGAAGAAGGGCAAGGGGCGGAGCCTCGTGCTGTTCGTCGCCTTTGGGGCCCTTTTGGTTGGCTTGCTCTTCTTCCTGATGGGTGGGGGCGACGAGCGGCGGGTCTACAGTGAGCTCGGACGCAAGATTAACCGCGTGAAACTCGAGGGGTTTGACCGCTTCTGGGGGTGTGCGCTCAAGGGCGAGGACCTCCGCACCATCAAGTCCAATACGGACCTGACCTATCATCTCATGGGGCGCGCGGCCCGCGTCGGGCGCCCCTACGCGCAGCACCTGCGGGACAGTTGTCTTCCGTTGCTGGCGGACATCGAGCCGGAGCTCGATGTGTTGATCGTCCACGACGCCGAGCTCAAGGCTGACGTCTCCAGAATGTCGGAGGCGACCGGGGACCTACGTAGCGCGCTTGGCGGCCTGGTGAGCTACCTGGACAAGGACGAGTTGGAGTTCGAGGAAGCCATGGCGCAGGGTCACATCAAGAAGATCGCGCGCGCCTGGTACGAGTTCCGCAAGGCTTCGAGCCACGCCAACAAGCTCATCAAGGGCAAGCTCGAGGGCTGACCCGAAACTTCCCTTCGGGAAGCTACCAGGCCGGCTCCTTTCTGCCCGGAGAGGGCCACGCGGCCCTTGCGGGTCGCGTGCGCCTGCTCCAGTTTCCCCCTCGTTTCATCCAGGAAGGGCGCGTGCCCCGGTCTACTGGCAGATTCGCTGCGCGGGGGCGCCGCCTCCGGGAGCCAGTGAGAGGGGCAACTGTACGTCGACGAAGCCGGTCGGCGACGGGGCCGGAAATGCGAGCGTGCGCGCGGTTTCGACCAGGCATCCCGCCATCGTGGGGTCCTCGATGGTGTCATCGACCAGGCACGCTGCCTCCACGGCGCCCCGCTCGCCGATGCGCACCGCAAGCGTCACGCGGCCACCGGCGGCGGCCGGTCCGGTGGCCTGCTCAAGGCATCGCTGGGCACCGTTGGTCAGGGGCGCCAGGGCATCCACGATTGCGGGCGCTTCCAGATCGCCTTCGGGGCGTTCGGCCTTCGGCTCGGGCAGGCCGGCCGGGCAGTGCGCCTTGAGCACCGGTTGGGTGGGCGGCGGAGATAGGCGCGTGCTCTGGGGCAGGGCGATGGCGAACGCAACCGCCGGGTCGCTCGGAAGGTTCACGAGCACCTCACGCAGGCGGGCGACCGGTGTCAGTCGGTCTGCCGTCAGCCAAATACTGCCGAGCTCACCGCGGGCAGCTTCGGCGGCAATCCTCGCGACGCCTTCAACGTCCAGGGCGTCCTGGCCCGGTCGATCGCCGAAACGCACCGAAAGGCCGTCCCCCTTGGTAGCGAAGACCGCCATGGTTGGTTTGCGCGCTGCGCGGGGAGGCAACGCCGTCGCCGCAACCAGCACGGGCCCCTCGCGGGCATCCCCCAATGGACCAAAGGTGGTCAGGACACGCACACGTTCTCTGGGATCTTCCAGGACCGATGCGACGCGCTCAGGGAACTCCGGCCAGTTCCGGGTGGCGAGGGTTGCCGACTGACCCAGCAACCAGCCATCCCGCATGCGCACGAGTAGACACTCGGGGCGGTTCGCCTGCGGTCTCGTTCGTAGGAGTTGCTCGAAGGTCCCGGCGGTCCGCTCGCCGGTGTGGGGCGTCGGCCCTGCGGTTGTGGGAGCAGGCAGGCGCTGCGTCCGCTGCGTGGCGGTGGCGCTTCCTGAGACCGCCTCGCTGCCGCTGTGAGCGTCGAGGGGCCGCGTCGTCGGTTGCGGGGGAGTGCACCCGGCCGCCGCCAGCAAGCAGTACAGCGGCAGGGAGTGTGTGCCCCTCGGTCGGTGGTGCGGGTCCAGCATATTGCGTCGAGCAGGGTAGCGCTCTGCGAGGGTACCCTTATTTCCTGAACGCTCGGCAGAGCCCATCACGCGCACGATCATCGCATGTCTGGGCGCTCTTGACGGAAAGTTGCGCTGATTCATGGATCTGGATAGCAGTTGTGCGGGTGGGTCATGTCCCGTCGGTTCACCGCGCCATCACCCCGCCTCCCGGAACGGGTCCGGCAAGCGGTGTTGCCACACGGGGCTTGCGAGGCGCCGTGTGCTCGTTGGCGCTGCTGTACATCCTCGCATGGTCGTCCGCCGGGCAAGCGGGGACGCCCGGTGAGATCAATCTGCAGCCGCCCGCCGGTATGCGCAGTCGCTCCCTCGCCTATGTTCACCGGGGTGCGCTACGCCGTGGCATGCGGCTGCGCGAGTCCGAGTACATCCGTCACGTGCCCGACTACGCTGCAGGTGGGCACTTTTATGGCACCTGGGAAACAGTGCAGCTGCTCGAGCGGGCGGCCCGGTGGGTTGCGTTCCGAGCGCCGGGGGCGCGCCTCTCGGTGGGCGAGCTGGCGCGCAACGGCGGGGGGCGTCTGGCTGGGCATCGTTCGCACCAGAGCGGTCGCGATGTGGATGTGGCCTTCTACATGCGTGTGGTGGGCAGTCCCCGCGCATACGAGGCCTCGGCGTTCGTCGAGTTTGACCGTGAGGGTCGCGGGGCCGGCGCGATGCGTGCGCTCAGGTTTGACGAAGCGCGTAACTGGCAGTTGCTCACGAAGCTCGTCACCGATGCCGAGGCGCGTGTGCAGTACATCTTCGTGGCAGACCACTTGAAGGCGCGCCTACTCGCCTATGGGCGTGCGGTCGGGTCCAGCGTTGTGGTGTTGGAGCGAGCGGCGACTGTCATGCTGCAGCCCTCCCATGGTCATCCGCATGCCAACCACTTTCACGTGCGGGTCTATTGCGCGCCCGATGACCGGCCCGCGTGCCGTGACCAGGCGCCATTTTGGCCGTGGTATCCGGGCCGGATCCCCGGTGGACTGTTTTCCTCGCTCGGCCGAACGCAGCGCGTGTTCGACTAAGTGCGGGCGATCTGCAACACTGAACCGGTCATGCGGGTGCGTCGCGTTCCGGCGGTGAGGTCGGCCGAATCGGAGGATTTACGTGAAATCCCTCGATGGGCCCTATGTGGGTTGCTGTCCGCCCTCCTGCTCATCGTGGGGCAGGCCTCGGCAGGCGCGCAGGGGGGAGACGAGTTCACGGTTGAGGAGCGCCGCGCCCTCGCTGCGGGTGAGCTGGTCACGCGACCCATGGAGCGTCAGGCCGGTCATTTGGATTTGATCGGCGGATCGGCTTGGCAGGTGATCAATGCGCCCCCCGCGATCGTGTTCAGGGCCCTGTTGGACACGCCGCGATACCCGCGCATGATGCCCCAGGTCGTGGAGGCGCGGCGCGTGGAGGGCCCCAGGGCCAGCCCACGCACCATCTTCATGCGTCAGGGGGCCGGACCGATAGGGGTGAGCTATTATCTGAACGTACGCGTCGATCGCGAGCGTCGGGATATACGCTTTCGCATGGACACCGGCCGACCCCACGATCTCCGGGCGGCCTGGGGGTCCTACTCGGTCAGGGCCTATCCCGGTGGTCGGACGTTGCTCGCCTACGGAGTCATGGCCGACCTCGGTCGTGGGATGCTACGGGTCCTGGTGCGCGAGACCGTGCACGTTTGGATGCTGAAGGTGCCGTGGACGGTGAAGCGCTTCGTGGAAGGAAGCGGTCGCTGGGTCTACAACTACGAACCGCCTTCGCTTGGCGTGCGCGTCGAGGCGCCTTCTGGGCCGACACGTGGGTCCACAGATGGCCTGAGTGCGGCGCGCTGAAGCACCGCTGATAGCAGATGATCCCGCCCGTAGCCGGTGTCTGAGCTGTACCCCAGCACGCGCCTGCCAGTGGCTCGGCCCAAGGCCGCCAGCGAGGGCTTTTGTTTGTTACGTGGGAGTTTGTCGAGCTTGGTGGCCACGAGCAGCACATCGTGGCCAACGTGGTCGAGAAACTCGAGCAGTTGCAGGTCATCATCCAGCAAGCCGCGCCGGATGTCGAGGATCACCACAATGCAGCGCAGCCCCTGGCGGCATGTCAGGAAATTCTCGATCATCGGGCCCCAGCTGAGGCGCTCGGCCTTGCTGCGCTTGGCGTAGCCGTAGCCTGGCAGATCCACCAGGTCGAGGACGCCATCTGAGAACTCCACACGGAACAGATTCAACCCACGGGTGCAGCCCGGGGTGCTGCTGGTCCGGACAAGCTTCTTGCGGCCCAACAGTGAGTTGATCAGGCTGCTCTTGCCTACGTTGGACCGCCCCGCGAAGGCGACCTCCGCAAACATTGGGGCCGGCAGTTGCGAAACATCCGTAGCCGACGCGATGAAGCGCGCGTCGTGAATCCTGGGCACGTTCATGATCGCCGTTTCCTTCTGAGCCCTTCCCCCATGGTTGCGAGTTCAGGGCTCTTCAGCAGATAGGCCACGGCGAGGTAGACCGCAACGCCCACCGCGACCGCAGTGAGATAAACTAGGAGGTTTCGCGGGGCGTTGCCGCCTTGGTACCAATGGCCGAGGCGCGTGACATCATAGGCGCAGCCTGCCATGCAGGCCGCCGCGAGCAACGAGCGCCCCGCGCTCAGCGCGATCGCGCGGCCACCCAGCGGTCCCAAGCGTCGCCGTAGCATCACACTGAGACCGACCAGCTGCACAAGGGTCGCGGCCGTGGACCCAAGCGCGACTGCCACGTGCGAGAGTGCCCCCAGGGTGGTCAGGGTGACGGTGACAAAGGTCAAGAGGTTGAAGGCGGCGCATACCACCGGGGTGCGGGTGTCGCCGTAGGCGTGGTACATCCTCGTAAAGCCGTGGACCGCCGCTACAGCCCAGACACCCGCCGCGAGCCAGACAAGCGATCTGGCCGTTTGTTGCACTTGTCCCGGTGAGAACGCGCCCCGCCCGAACAGGACGGTCACCGTGGGCTCGGCCAAGACGGCGATCGCGACCGAGGCCGGGATCGCGACAAACAGCGACAGCCGTAGACTGAAGCCGAAGGTCTCCATGGCCTTCTGATCGTTGCCCTGACTGCGCAGCGCCGACAGGCTTGGGAGGGTCGCCGAGGCGACTGCGATCGCGAACATGCCCTGGGGGATCTCGACGATCCGCTGGCCGTAGTACAGGTAGCTCTGGGCGCCTGCGGGTAGGAAGGACGCGAACAGGCGCGACAGGATGATGTTGAGCTGGTGCACGCCGGTACCCAGCAGGAGCGGAAACATGAGCGCGAGCGAGCGTTGGACGCCGGGATGGCGAAAGTCGATTCGCGGCATGGGCAACATGTTGAGGCGGCGCAGCACGGGCACGTGGACGGCGACCTGCAGTAGGCCGCCGACGAGTGCCGCGACGGCCAGGCTGCTGATTGGGGACAGCCCCAGCTCTCCGCCCGCAGGGACCAGGGCAAAGGGCGCCGCGATCAGCGCAACGTTCAGGAGCGCCGGTGCGAACGCCGGGACGGCGAAGTGGCCCAGGGCGTTGAGGGCGCCCATCGCGAGCGCCGAAAGGCCGGCGAACAGGATGTACGGAAAGACGATCCTGGTGAGTTCTACCAGCTGGGAAAAGCGCAGCGGGTCGTTTCGATAGCCCGCGCCATAAGCGGTGGCCCACAGGGGTGCGGTCAGGATTCCGAGTACGCACACGGCGAGCAGGATCAGCCCGAGGGCCCCGGTGAAGGCCGCCGTATAACGCCTCGCGCCGCCGTGTCCGCCTTGCTCGCGAATCTCTGCAAATACGGGAATGTAGGCAGCTGAGACCGCTCCCTCGGCGAGCAGGCGCCGCAGCGTGTTGGGAATGGTCCATGCCACAAAGAAGGTATCGGTTGCGGATACGGAGAAAAACGCTGCAATTACCGCGTCACGGACTGCACCGAGGAGGCGGGAGCCGAAGGTTCCGACGACGACCACGCCGGCCCGTCGCGCAATGGCACCCTGGCCGTGGTCGAGGCGCCCCGGAGGAGCGTCTGTGGCCGTGTGTGGGTCGCCGGACGCCTCGGCCTGCGCTGCGGGGGTCGGGGACTCGGGCTTTTCGGCCATGGTTGTGAGTACCCATCCGGGCGGTGCGGGTGCAAGAAAGCCATCTGGTTGACAAGCCTTTGGTCCCAAGCTAACCCTCCCGACCCCTAGCCCGGTTTTTCACCAATCCGCGGGCACCTCGCCTGGTCTTGAGCTCAGGGGGCCATCTTGTCGATGGCACCTGCGCGGAGTGTTGGGTCACTCGCCCAACGCTCCGCGGAGTGGCTTCCAGGCGCGATCCGTTCGCGAGTTGGTGAAATGCTCGGACTGGAAGTGCTAGCATTCGGGGCGCTACACCCGACCAAGACCGGAGTTGACGGTGGCCAATCACGCATCTGCGCGCAAGCGCATCCGACAGACCGCAACGCGCACCGAGCGCAACAAGCACGTTCGTACAACCATGCGCACCCTGGTGAAGCGCGTACGCGTGGCAATCGCTGAGGAGGACAAGGCCTCCGCCCAGACCGCCCTGCGGGCCGCCTCGCAGTACATCGACAAGGCGGTGTCTAAGGGCCTCTATCACCGCAAGACCGGCTCGCGGTACGTTGCTCGTCTGTCATCGCAGGTCGCGAAGCTAGGCTAGCGACCTTGTCCAGACGCTTCCAATCAAGGTAACGCGATCAAACTTGACGCAAACG
>JAPPOR010000741.1 GCA_028817905.1 Myxococcales bacterium | reverse complement strand
GCTTGTCCTTCGACTCCACAGGACTTTCGCCGCCCTAGAAAATACGGGCAGTATGCCCGTCGGTCGTCGAAAGCCCCGCGAAGCCGAACCCCTGTACGATCCGACGCCGAAGTCGTGAATGATCCGGCCTAGCGCTCGCTGCCTGCGAGTCGGAAGAATTCATTTCGGATTCAGCTGCCATTCAAGACCACCGGCCTGGTCCGACGCACCTTGCCGTACGCCCTGCATCGGCGCAGGGCAGTGCAACAAGGAGAATCGATGATGAACGACGCACTTGTAGCAGTGCGACCTGTCCGCATGCTCTATCGCGGACTGTTGGTGATCGCATGCACCATGACGGCTTGTTTCGCTGACCAGGCCACGCCCGCTCCCACTCCCAGTCCCGCGGGTTCGGCCCGTGGCTCGACCGCCGTCGAGCCTGCGAATGGCCCAGCTCAGACCGTGGAACTCACGACGGCTGAGTACGAAGCAATGCAGCAGCTCAACGCGGACCTTGGCCGGCTTGCACGTGCACTCGACGAGAGTGTGGCGGCAGCCGAGCTCAGCCAAGAACTGACAACCTTGTGGGCAGACCACGGTCATGGCGTCCGTTCTGTCGGGCTCGCCGCTGTGGATGACCAGGCGAGCGGCATGGTGCGAGTGGCACTGTCCGACATGCTGCAGTTTGGAGAAAACGTCGAGGTTTTTGGACCGATCGTCATGGAGCTTGAGACGACGCCTAACTTGCCCGCTGGAGTCGCGTCGGTGATGAACGACATCGAGCGCACCGCTACCGTTCTGATGAGCGGCTCGGTCGAGGCTCCCCCTGAGCTCGTAGACAAGGGTCCGCGCAAGAGGTTCTGCTGCGTCATCTCCGGCGGCTTCGCTGGCAAGGACTGCAAGGGCATGAAGGTCTTCCCACGCCTCGCCGCGGCGCGCTGCTCGACCCGGTTTGCTGCTTTGCTTGGTGCCTTTCCCCCGGGATCCTTCTTGACCTGGGACGCCAGGCGGGGGCGCTGCAGGGACGTTTGCACGCTCTAGCGAGGCCGCCCCAGCCACGGCCGCCCCGGTAGTTGCCCCTGCCTTCTGGGGGGCAGCCGATGCCTGAACATGGAAGGCTCCAGGCAATCGGCTGAGGACCGAACCGCCGGGCGGATGTGCCAGCAGGGCCGCGTGGTGCCCTGCTGGCGTGCCATCCGCGACACGACTCACCGACGGCCCTATCGCTTCGCGAAGGGCGTTCACGAAGGGTGTGCATCCCATGCGAGGAACCATGACCGGACTCAACCACTGTGTTGCGCTGACCGAGGAACCTGTAAGGCCGACCACGTGCACAATCATCGCCCGGGTCTGGGATGATTGCGGGCTGGCCGCACGGGGTGGTGCACCTCGCCCGAGCTTGATCGCGGTCGCAGTTTCCGCCGGGTTGCTCGCCTGCACCCATGGCAGCGATTCTCCGGTGGGCCTTCAGCGCGCCGCGGTGATCCATGGTGCGGACGATCGTCGCGACCCCTGCTCAGTTGCCGAGGACGCCTTCGTGCGGGTGGCCCGGCAAGGCACGGCGGCGCTGATCCCCCGAGGTGCCCTCGTCGATGCGCCAGGTGGGGTCTCGGTACGGGCTCCATCCGTGGCGGTTACCCACGACCTGTGCCGTGACGGGCCCTTCGCCGAGCAACCCGCCGCGGCCACTTGCACGGGCGTCCTGGTCGCCGAGGACCTGATTCTCACGGCAGGCCACTGCCTGCCGGCACCCGATGAATGCCCCCAGGAGTGCATCGTCTTTGACTACGAGATGTGCGACGACCAGGGGGCGATGATCGCGCCCGATGGCATCTTCGTCTGCGCCGAGGTCGTCTGGAACGGAGAAGAGCAAGAGGTGCCGCTGGATCTGGCACTGCTACGCCTGGACCGGTCGGTACCGGATCGCTATGCTCCTGTGCGTCTAGCGCAGCGACCCGCGCGCGTTTTCCAGCCTGTGATTGTGGCGGGCCATCCGGAGGGACTCCCGCTCAAGCTTGACGCTGGGGGGCAGGTGGTGGTGGTGCCTGAAGCGCCCACGGGACCTATTCACTTGACGAGCGACACGTTCGTCGGGAGCAGCGGCTCTGGTGTGTTCGATCTCAATGGTAGACTGCTCGCGATCCTGTCCCAGGGGCAACGTGACTATGAGCCCGCAGAGGGACTGGGATGCTCCCGGCCGGTGCGGATCCGCGAGCTCCGCCGCGACACGCTGTACGAGCGCGCGACTCCTGTGTGGACGAGCCTTCAGATCCTGCGCATCGATCACAACGGTCCCTACAGCAGAGCAGTCGAGACCGCTGCGACAAATCGTGGTGACGGGCCATAGAAGTGCTGCATCCCGGCGAAATCGGTGGCGGTGAGCGTGGCGCCGGGATACGCGGGACTGCACCGGTTCATCACAGATTCCAGATCCCAAATGCCGTTGTAGAGCTCGTCGCCAGTCCCATTGAAGCCTGTGGTCGTGTGGGGCGCACAGCGCTCCTCATAACCGGGCGGGTAGTCGGGCTGGAACAGCCACGCCGCTTCCCCTTCGTGTTCGAACCCGGCCACATGTCCGAACTCGTGGATTGCGAGCCCTTCAATGCATTCTCGGCGCTGCTGCTCACTGCTGCCTGGGTTGCACGTGATCCGCCAGGATATGTTCGGGTCGCTGGCCCGCCAGTTCTCGAATACGTGATTGAGACTCACGCCATCGGGTACGCCGTCCAGATCAGCACCCAGCTGCAGGGTATGCGGCCCCGGTGCCATTACGTCCTCCACAATAATTCGGACGCCAGCACTCCCCGAAGAACACTGCCCCCAACCCACGAACTCCAGATCCCCCGCAAAGGACCATGTACGCGCGATCGCATCTCGGACCCAGTTCCTTTCTTGCAGCGGAACACCCGCCATGTCTTCCCAACAGACATCGACCTGCCCTGGATTCCAGAGCACGCTCGTCTTGGCGAACAGGGCGTGCCCCTTGTCAGCGACGGCGATGTGGGAATCATCCGTGGCGCATGCGTAGAGCGAGAGTGTGAGCGTTACGCGCAAGATCTGCTTCCATCGGGTCTGGGCGTTTCGTTTCGAAATGGGGCGAATGTCGCAAGCCATGTCCACCATGTGTTCTCCTCGACGTTGCCACTGGCCACGGTCACGGACCACCATGCCGGACAGCCTGCGGCGTGGAACTTGCCTAGGCCTAGTCCTCTACCTGGATCAGGTCGGCCGCCGAGCACGAAGTAGCCGAGCCGTTCGCAGCGATGTCCACGGTGCGGCCGGAAAGGTACGCGGAGAGCGCAGTTCTGAGCATGAAATCGGCGAGCTTGGACTCGAGCGCGTCACTGCCGTCAATGAGCCGAAAGGAGATCGATTGGTTTGCGCAGGGACCCGAGCCCCCGGATACGGTGACCAGAAACCAATAGCCGAAGCTTGTGCGGGTGGCCGCACGAACTCTTGTGATTTTCGCGCCGCTTACCAGCCAGCTCGCGCTCGCTGGGCTCGCCGAGGACACAAGGAGCAGTGCTGCTACTATCGCGGATGTGAGAACGGATCTAGACATTGGATCGAACGCCACCTTTCGGTCGTGATGCTTGCGCATCCGTTGCTGCGTGAAGATTCTCTCAAACTGGCCTATTGACTGAAGCGATGGACAATCGGGTTCCATGCGCCTCCGTCAACGCGGACTGTGCCGACCACGCTTCGGCAATGAGGAGCGCCCCATTGAGAAGCCTGACAATGAGGGTGAGACTATCTCGAGCGCCTACCGACGGGCAGTGCGACTCTTGTCGCATTCCCATGTTTGGACGACTCGATCGAGGCCGTCTTCAAACCCAGTCACGGGCAGTGGGCCCAAGCATCGCGAGAAACGCGAAGCTTTCAGGATGTGCCAACGGCGGGCCCACGAGCGCGGACTCGGCGGTCTGCCTGGCCCATCTCGAGGCCGGGCCGCGTCAACGTCCGACCTCTTGGGCAAAGGCGGCACGTCGGTCCGCCACGGTCGTGATGAAGGACTCGAGCCTACGGGAGTGGAGATCACCCAAGAGAGGGTTGGGTGGGTCCATATGGGGCTCGATCTGTGCCCACCAGCGGCGCAGGCGTCGCTCTATTCGCTTCTGGTCAAAGGGGCCGTCGAGTAGGGCGACGGAGGCCTCGACGTATCGTTCGCGCAGGGTGGTTGCGAAGTAGCGGATGAGAGGGTCGCAGCCCGGGGGGCGTCCGGACTGTCGGATCGGGCAGCTCTCGGGCTCTTCATCCCAGGCGGGGAAGGGCTGGCGAGAGGCGAAGGTCAAGTCCGTGTCCCACGCCACGAGCCACATCCGGGCCCCGTCGTCGGCTCCCTCTTCGTACCAGTAGAAGTTCTTGTTCTGGCAGACCTCCCAGCCCAGAGGTGGCGTCTGCGCGGCCCGCACTTCCGGGGGTAGGGGAGGGACCTCTTCCTCAGGGCGGCAACGGAAGGCGGTGATTCCATCCCAGTGGTTGACCGCGCGGTCCACCGCGAGGAACCGCATCATGGCGTCCAGGTCGGTGTGGGCGGCAAGGGTCGCTTCGATGCTGTCCTCGTCGGCATCCTGCAGCGCTTCGGCGAAGGACACCATGGCGTCTACGCTCACGCCCTCATCGTGCTCATTGGTCTTGAGGCCGGACATGAAGTACTCGGGATCGGTGGAGCTCATGGGCCAGCGCTGCTTGTAGAGGTTGCCTTCGCCGCCGTCGTTGAAGCGCGCGCGGGTGAAGCGCCCATCCACTTGCTCGACCAGGGCGAACAGGCCCAGTGGCTGGCCGTTGACGCTGAGCGTGGCGTGGACCGATCTGGGGGCCGGCACTCCGAACTGCCGGAACAACCAGTACGAGAGCCGCTCTCGGAGTTTGCTCCTGTCGTTGTTCATGGCGTGGAAGTTGAGCTTCTTTAGGCCATAGAAGCGCCCTTCCGGATCGTACTCGTTGAAACTCAGCTTGAGCGAGAGCCGGTCGCACACGCGGCCGATGGCCTTACCCTCGCCATCGAACCAGAAGCAGTTGTAGAGGCTTCCGCGGAAGCCCTTGAAGCGCAGGCCGACCGGTTCGACCACGGCGCCCTCGAACATCAGCTTTCCTTCGATGTATTCCTCGAGGTAGGCGGTATCGTTGATTCGGGCCCACTGTTGCGGATCGACCACCACTTCGTAGTGGCGCAGTTCATCCTGGTCAGAGATCGGGTGGGGCGGGTCCGAAATCAGACCGAACGACCGCTGCTGGGACTTCTCGTCGCCCGCTTCGGGGTCCGGCGTGGGAAGTTCAGGGAGCAGCGTGGGAGCCCCGCTAGTAGCGAGTCCGGCGTCCGGAACCGCCTCGTCCACGGCCGCGTCGGGTTTCTCGCTGGTCCCGCCGCGCTCTGCGGTGGCTCCGCTACTTGACGAGGAAACGTCGTGACTGCGCGCACAGCTTGCGCACGTAAGCAAAACAAGCACCAAACCTGTAAGACGCATTGCCCTCTCCGACACACCCCAGTAGTAGATGTACTCCTGAAGTATGTCGGGTCCTATGGTCAAATAGGACAATGTAGGTGTCTTGCTTGCGTGCTCCCGCGTGGGCAGCGGTGGTACTCGACCCGACGTCTGCCCCGACTTGTGGACGGCGAACGGGCAGGCCGTTGGGGTGGGCAACGTCCATGTCAGGGGAGGTGATGGACGCGCATGCCGCGACTTCAGTAGCGTCTGCCGCTTCGCAACAAGGGACCCAACAGAACGAGTCCCGCGTTGCTTCCTTTCCCGAGTCTTGACTCGACTGCCAGCCTTCGGACGGCACACGCGAGCGCAGTCCTCGCCGGATGCGGTCGCTTGGTGAGAACGCTGGATAGCTACGCGACTGCGTTATGATCGGGCGTGTCGCCGGCGGGCCAGTGCGTCTTCGGCCTTCTTTCCGGCTGAGCGCTTCCGGAGTGTCAACCGGGACCGGGGCCATCCCTCGGGCGCGGCGGTCGTCGGCGCAGGAGGAGTTGCGTCCAGCGTGCACGAGTGGCCGTCGTCTCGCGAGGCAGGGTAGTGTCGCGCGACCATGGGCCGCCCCATCGCACATGCCTCTCGGCCCGCGCTCCTGTGCCTGGTTGCACTGGCATGCCCGCTTCCGGCCCAGGCGGGCAACGAAGATGAGCTGATGATCGGGAACCGGGCCGCCCTGGTGGGCGGGGCGGTGTCCGCGACCGTGCGGGACGGCAGCACCATTTGGCACAATCCCGCCGGCCTGGGCGGTGTGCAGCGATCCACGATCGATGTGAGCGCCAGCGCCTATACGCTTCGGCACTACGGCTCGGACAGGTTCGTCGCATCGGTGGACGGCCGCAGCAAGCGCGCGAGCGTGATGGAGTTTGTGGCCGTGCCAACCCAGGTCGCCTACGTCTTTCAGGTTGCTGACGGGACGTCCCTTGGAGTGGGGTACTTCAGCCCCCGCTCCACGAGCCTGCTAGTGCGCGAGCGCCTCGACCTGGAGGCATCCATCTGGTCCTTTGACGTGTCCCTGTTGCAGTCGACCTGGGTGTTCGGAGCGGCCATCGGTAGGGCCGTTTCCGAGCGTCTGCGCTGGGGGGTGGGGCTGCTAGGGTTCTATGATGCCGCCACTGCATCGGCGGCTATGTTTGGAGCCGTGCGCGACGGCGGACAGGTGGTCAAGACGAGTCAGCTCGACGCCTTCAGCACCGAGTCCAACTTCGCGCTCGAGGCGGTGGCCGGCTTGCAGTTCAGCTTGACGGATGCGCTCACGGTTTCGCTGTCGGCGCGCAGTCCACGGCTGCAGTTGCTACGCAGCCAGGTTGTGGCGGTCAGTCAATCCCAAGGCCAGCGGGAGCCGGCAGGCCAGCCGATCCTGCTCGCCGAGACACCGGCCGTACCGCCTGGCGGGCCCGCGCTACAGGTATCGCGTGCGGGCCGGTACAAGCTTGGCATCGCCTATGCAATCGGGGACGGGTGGGTGAGTCTCGAGGGTGATCTGATGCCCGGACTCCGAGATGCGGGTGCAGACCTCCGGCGACGATTGACCTGGAATGCGCGCTTGGGCCTGTACCAACCACTGTGGTCCGGTATCTCGCTGGGCGTTGGGGTCTTCACCGACCGCACGGCGGAGCCCGAGGTCAGTCCGGAAGCGCTGCTTTCCCGTGCTGGTGACTTCTACGGCGCCACGCTCGGCATCGAGCTGAGCAACAAGCATGATCTGGCTGACGATGAACGAGCCGACTCGTTTGTGCTGTCCACGTTTTTCTCGCTGCGATATGCGTTCAGTGACTCCGACACCCTCGCGGTGAGGGTCGACCCCGACGCCCCCGTCGAGGATCTCATCGGGCGGACCGTGACCCCGCTGTTCATCCAGGAGCTCGGGCTGTACGTGGGTTCCGCGCTAGCCTTCTAGCCCGGATCATTCACCCACCGCACATCGCCTCGTGGTCTTCGACTTCACAGCGCGCTCGGCTCCCTCGCAAATAGGCAGTATGTGGGTCGGTCGTCGAAAGCCCTGTGAAGCCGAATCCCTGCGCAATCCGACGCGGCGTTGACGAATGATCCGGGGTCGCCAAAAAGCGCTGTGAAGTCGAAGACGAAGCGAGGCACCGCGAAGTAGGCCAGTGATCTGGGCTACAATGGGTGCATGCTTCGCGTCTTCTTCTCGCTCGCTCTGCTGTGGGTGCCGCTAGCTGGATGTGGCGACGACGGCGGTTCCGATCCCGCGCCCGACGCCGACGCGGCGGGCGGCGCCGGGGCACCGATGTCGGCCGGCGACATGCCCGCGGACACGGTGCGGGGCACGCCCCAGGAAGACCCGCCATCAGGCGATGTCCCGCCAGCCAACCCGATCGACGGAGTGCTCGATGGCTTCGGGATCGAGATGGGCTGCGACTTCCTGGGCTCGCCCTTTGGTCACCGCGGCACCGCGATCATTCGCGGCACGGGTACTTTGCCAGATGGACTCGATCCCGATTACCAGCTGAATCTGATGCTCGGCGCTGGCGGGGTCCAGGTCGGCGTGCTGGGCGAGAACGTCTTCGACATCGTCTCGGTCTGCGACACGCCCACGTTCAAGTACCAGATCACATCGGTCGAGGCGGGCACCTACGATCTCTACGTGGAGGTGCTCGACCCCAACGACGACGCGGCCACGGTCTACGAGTCGATGGGAGACACCAGCGTCACCGTCGCCGACGGCGAGACCGTCGAGCAGGACGTCCGCTTCGACTGAGACGGAGCGCGCTTTGTCAGGCCAGTGCGGACCTGGAGGCCCGCTACGGATGGCAGTCGTGTGCGTAGTCCGTCTCGGGGTGCGGTCGGTCGGTGAGACGTTGGATGCTCTGCAGGTTCTCCGGGTCGCTGCCATCGAATGAGAAGACGTCCCATCCGGAACCGTTGCCGTAGGCGGGCACGGAGAAGCGGCCGAGCACGGTGTTGCCCCCCGGTGCGTACACGACCACCTCGGCGTCGCTGTCGGTAAGCTGAATGTCGGTGTCGCCATCGTCCAGGGAGTAGTTGTGCACAAAGACGGTGTAGCGACCCGGTAGGAACTGGGAGAAGGCGATCGACTCTGGGCCATCGGGTCGCTGTCGATCCACGTCCAGCGCAGCATAGGGCGACGATCCCAGACCGCCTCGGCAGGGGTCGTAGAAGTAGATTTCCTCCCCCGAGGGCAATTGGACGTGCAGGTCCAGGTCGTTCGGTTGGGCCCACTCGAGCACGACGCGGTAGGGCGTCTCGCCGGCCGGCGCGAGCGCCACGCCTGTTTCTTCCTGGCTGAGGCCCCCGCAGACTGCGGTGTTGGCGTAGCCGGTTGCGTAGCCGTCCGCCGAGGCGGCGAGCTCGTAGTTGCCGGAGGCCAGGCCATCGATCGCGAAGCGACCGTCGGGGTCGGTGGTGGCTTGGAGGACCGCGTCACCCGAGGCGTTGCTCAGCCCGCGCCGAACCTCTACCGCTGCGCCCTCGATCGGCTTGCGCTCGGGCGACAGTGCGTCGAACACGTAGCCGTTCAGGACTCCGCCGTCGGCGCACGTGCCCATGGGCAGGGCCCGCAGGCGGGTGACCTGGGTTACCTCGCCGTCGGCGATCTCGACTTCACCGGTCTCGGTCACATATCCCTCGGCGCTGATCTGGATGGGGTAGGTCCCGCACGCGAGCAGGCTGCTTTCGTAGTTCCCCTCGGTGTTCGTGGTCAGATCGGAGCCACCGGTGACTGCCACCGTGGCCCCCTCCAGCGGCTCGTCGGTCATGAAGTCGACCACACGTCCAGCCAGGGAGCCCTGACAGGCGGGCTTCGCGGCCCCCGGGTAGCACACGTCGCCTCCGCCCGTAGCCTTGAAGCGCCCCATCGTCTGGGCGCCCGTGCCTGGCAGGGCCGCGCAATAGTCGTTGGCCGATTGTGCCCTCGGGACGCAGATGCCCCGATCTTCGTCGCTTGGGTCTTCGACGCACATGGTCGTCGCCCGGTGGCTAGGGAAGTCTGGGCAAGTGCCTTTGCAGCGTAGGGAACAGATGCCCCCCCCTTCGCTGCGGTAGCAGAAGCCGGATTCTCCCTTGTGCATGTACTCGCAGTCGTCGTCGCTGTTGCACGGGTCGCCAATAAACGGATCGGCGTCCTGATTGCAATCCACATGTAGAGTCGCCGTGCCACTCGTGGATAGCTCGCTCTCGACGACCACAAAGAACGCCTCGCCGCTTCCGTAGTCGATCTGTAGCTCCGTCGGCTGGGACTCGACGCAGCCTTGTGGGTCGCAGCTGCCGCGCAGAAGGCCCAGCGCCTTTCCAGCCGTGCTCCCGGTGAGCCGGATCTTCGCGCTTCCAGCGCCGTGCGGCGCGAACCTGAACGCCATTTCTCCCCCCTGGCCGGCAAGGTTGCACGCGTAGTCGAACATCTGATTGTCCGCGTCCTGAGGGGAGAGCTCGATCGGGCTCATGCCACATGCGATCGAGCCGGCAGGTTTGCACATGCTGTCGGCAGCGCGACAGGTCGGGTAGCCGACGTAGCCGTCGTCGCATCGCCCGCACGCTTCGCCTGCGTAGCCGGTGTCGCAGGTGCACCCGGTGTCCGGGCTGCAGGTTCCGTGACCACTGCACGGATCGGGTGTGCACTCGACCTCCTCGATATCCTTGCGACGGGCGGCCGTCCACTTGCTGGACGCGAGGCGCCCGCGGTGGTGGCGGATGCCGTTTTTGCAGGAACTCGCCTCGTAGTATTCGTAGTTGTCGCCGGTCAGCTTTTCCTTGATCAGGACCACATGTCCCGCGCTGCCGTTGTTCCATGCCATCGAATCGCCAGGCCGAATGTCGGTAGCGGCGATCGTGTCCCAGTGGGTACCGCTCTGTATGAAGCCAGCCGTGCCGGAGACGCGTTCCGGCATCTCCGGGGACCTCGGGCCGGGCACTTCCCAGCTCTTGCCGACGAAGCCCGAGCAATCGGCGCCCAGGCCGCCGATCGGGTAGTAGGAGAAGCAACTGCCGTTCGCGTTCCGCTTCTTGCACTCGCAGCCGCTGCACATGGTGAAGCTACAGGAAACGTGACCGGCCGGGTCGACGCTCCACGTGCTTCCGCCCCACTTGTAGCCATTGTCGAGCGCGCTGCGCCCTATCTGCAGGATGCGACTGCGGGTCGTGGTCTGGCGCCCGACGTCTTCGAACTGGGCTTGGGCCAGCGAGCTCCAGAACATCAGTACCAGCATCAGCACCAGGGCCGGCGCTCGCACGGCGATGCGCGGCATCACGCTTCCGTGGCCGGGGGTGACGCGTGGCGCGCCCGTCATCGGTACCTCCTGATCCCAACTTGCTTTTCGGCGGCATCGAAGTGGTAGACATCGCCGCCCGCGGTGACGACTGCGGCGCGAAGGACGCTGTGGGGCGCTTGCTGCACCGGGAGTTCGGACTCCCGGATGGGCTTCAGATCGGGTGAGAGCACGACCAGTTTTCCGACGATACGCGGGCGGACGGCGCCCGGATCTTCATCCGGCGCCAGGTGGTCGACGAACAGGTAGATGTTGCCCGCGCTGTCTGTCTCAACGCCATAGAGCCCTGTCACGGTGTTGTCGAACGCGATGTTCGTCGTGCGATTGCGCGGCACGCCGGTCCGCGGTCGTACCGTCACATTGACGGTCACGCCGGCCAGGCTCACGCCCAGCATGAGCTCGCCGTCGCGCGATGGAACGCCGTGGGACACGGGTCGCGCAGGGTCGGGCTTGAACTCGGCGTCGGCGACCCTCACAAAGCGGTCGCGACCGGCCATCAGCCACACGCCATCGTCGCCGATCCTCATGGTGTCGGTGAGGTAGTCGGAAGAGAGGTGCTTGCCGTCGTAGGCCAGCTCGCCCTGGGGCTCGCCACTGGCATTGACCGCGTAGAGCTTGCGCGCCTTGTGCCGATCGAGGAGCACAAGATTGCCGTTGGGGAGCAGGGCGATGTCCTGGATCTGATCGGTTGGCAACGGGAAAGTGCCCGTCGGCGCGCCGTCGGCGTAGACCTGGACGCGGCTGTTGACCGGGTCCAGCACGAACAGCTCCCCGTTGCGGCCGACGGCGAAGCTGGAAGGGCCCTCCGGGGTCGATTCATCGCCGCCGCCCGTGCCCAGCTGACCCGGGTCGGAGCCGTAGGCAGCGCTCATGAGCATTTCCATCTCAAACGGGCCGGTTCGGTTTGGGGCGGGCGCCTCGTCAGCTCCCTTCGGCTCGCTGTTCTCTGCTGGCTGCCCGGAAGTTTCTGTCTCGGCTTCGGCCTCAGGCGCCTTCTTGGCGCACGCCGCCATATGCAAAAACGCGATGAGCGAGCCGATCCCCAGAATCCGTTTCATCTGTCCTCCCCGCGAGCACCCAGGAGACCCCGGGCAACCCAGCTTGCGTTGCTGCTTCAGATGCCCCTGAAGCATCAGGTGCGCCACGCGGCGTCCTAGCACAACGTTGCGCCCCTATCGACGCGAACACCCTGCGGTGGAGATGCAATCCATGTGCCACCAACACCCAGCGAGGCGATACCCCGCGTACCGGGCCCGGCTTCTAGCTAGCCACTATTGGCCCCATGACCGCATCTCGACCCGCTCGCCACAGTATGTTCTTGCAGGTCTTCAGCGTTCGTGCGGCGGGATGGCGCCGTACTTGGCCACGAGCTCGGCGTGCTTGTCCTGGTCGTAGCCTGGGCCCTTGCGCTCGGTGGAGGGCGGGCAGGCCTTCAGCAGGGCCGAGGGCCGCACGGGACGCAGGGTCAGGCCGCCGCCGCAGTTGGGGCAGACGTTCTGTAGTG
>JAPPOR010000838.1 GCA_028817905.1 Myxococcales bacterium | reverse complement strand
CTAGGCTCACGGATGATCAGCCCCACGGCGATGCTGACAGCCCATGCCTCTCGTGTGCAGGGCAAGCGCTTCCTGGAACGTGGCCGGTTTCGAGGAAGGGTAAGTCACTCGCTTGGAAGCGCCCCGAAGGTAGGGTTGACAAGGGTGCTCGGGGAGCCTCTTCGCCATATGAAGTCCGTACGTGCCCGGGAGCCGGGAGGTAGCACCAACGGGATACGCCTCTGTACGGGGGTCGCGGTGGCGCTTGCCGCCGACTGATGGTACAGCGCGGTGGGGTTAGTAGCCGCTGCGCGGGTAGCGCAACCCGGGTTGCTGGAAAGACGAGCGGGTCCGATCGCCGCATTGGCTCGACAGTTGATTGAACCGCACTGCCCAGGAGGCTTGATGTCAACGGACCGCTTCACCCGCTTCGAGCATTGCGTCCACGCCCGTTTTAGGGCGGCGGTTTGCGTGGTCGCTTGCGTCGCGTTGCTCTCCAGCTGCGTGGTGGATTTCGACCGCTATCAGTTCGCAGAGGGAAGCATCGATCCTTCGCTCGATGGTGGTCCCAAGCCCGGGAGCCCAGATGGTGGCATTCAGGAGGACGGTAGCACCGATGGAGGGGATGCCTCGGCGCCGATGCCGACCAGGGATGCCGGGCTGGCCCCCGCTCCCGGTGACCAAGATGCGGACGTGCGTTCTCCGAAAGACGCGGAGGTGCGTTCTCCACCAGCCGTCGACGAGCCCCCGGGGGTTCCGGAGGCCGACGCCGAAGTGGAACCACCGGGAGGTCACGATAGCGGCGTGAAGGACGAATGCGAGCCTGGCACTGCGCCGAGTGAGTATGGGCCCTGTGAGCCGTGCCTGGTGGGGGAGTATTGCCCCGGGGGCAGCACCCCGTGGCAGCTCTGTGAGGATGGCACTTGGGACGAAGACGCAGACCCGGCGACGCCCTGCGTCGAGCACGTGGAGTGCCCGGCAGGTGAGTACGTTGTGCAAGACGGCGACGAGGTTGCAGACCGAAGCTGTGCGGCGTGCGCAGCGGGTCACTACAGCACGGGCACCAACGCGGAGCGTTGCATCGCATGGTCCAGCTGCTGGGTCGACGGGGACTCGGGGACTCCGACTTCGGACCGCGTCTGTGCCGAAAGCTGGATCAATCTATGGGGTGCCTCCGGGACCGACGCCGCCACCGGCGTGGCCGTCGATGGGCAAGGTGACGTCTACGTTGTCGGTCACACGGAGGGCGCGCTGCCTGGGCAGGGGAACGCGGGGGAAAGTGACGCCTTCCTGCGACGCTACACCAGCGACGGCAGCGAGGTTTGGACCCGGCAGTTCGGCAGCGGTGCCGCGGACCGGGCCCTGGGGGTGAGTGTGGATGCCGCCGGAGATGTCTACGTTGTCGGTGACACCGCAGGCGTGCTGGGTAGCCGGCCAAGTCTGGGCAGCACGGATGCCTTCGTGCGCAAGTACGCGAGCGACGGCACTGAGCTTTGGACCCAGCAGTTCGGCACACGCATCACGGACGCAGGGATCGCGGTCGCCACCGACGACTTGGGCAATGTGTACGTGGCGGGACTGCTTGGCGAGCCGGACGGTTCAGGGGCCAACGCGTTTCTGCGAAGATTCAGCAGCCAGGGCGCCGAGCAGCCGGCTCCGCTGTTCCTGGAGCGAGAGTGCTGGGACTACGTCAATGGGCTCAGCGTGGATGCCAGCGCGGTATACCTGGCTGGGGAGCTGGGCTGCGGTCAGACCCAGATGAGCCGGGGGGAGCGCAACGCCTTCGTGAGGAGGGTCGAACCCAGCCTGGGTATCGAACTATGGAACGTCGAGTTTGGCACCGGCACCAATGATTGGGACGAGGCGATGGGGATCGCCCTCGACGGCGATGGCGGGATCTACCTGGTAGGGTATGTGGCCGGGCAGCTCCCGGGTCAAGCCAGCGCGGGGCAGGCTGACGGGTTCGTGCGAAAGTACGACGAAGGCGGCGCCGAGCTTTGGACCCGCCAGTTTGGTACCGCTGGAGAGGATATCGCCCAATCCGTGGGTGTAGACGGCTCGGACGTGTACGTGGTGGGCTACGTGGATGGCGAACTGTCCACGCAGACGGGCTTGGGCGGTGTGGACGGCTTTGTGCGCGTGTATGGCGAGGACGGCGAGGAGCGTGCGACCACGCAGTTCGGCACTCCAGAGGCGGATCGGCCAGCCTCCGTAGGCCTGGGCCCGGACGGGAGCGTGTACATTGTGGGATCGACCGGTGGTTCGGCACCGGGGCAACAGAACGCTGGCGACCTGGACGCGTTTGTCATCAAGCTGGCACCGTGAGTCGCTCCCCCCCTTGCAGCAGGGGGCGTGCGGCGTTTGACACAAATCGCCCGCGGGCT
>JAPPOR010000776.1 GCA_028817905.1 Myxococcales bacterium | reverse complement strand
GCTTCGGCGCCCCCCACGGCGCCTCCACCGATCTCGCCGCCCGGGGGCAACCCTGAACCAACGGGCGACACCGCGCCGGGCCGCACGGATTCACCAACTGCGGATACGCCAGCAGCCGACGCGCCGGCAGCCCCTCCACGCGCCGAGGGGGCGACGGAAGCCGAACCGCCCACAGCAGAACCCTTGCCGCCGAGGGCGAGCCCCAAGCCGGCTACGGAGCCTGCAACCGCGACCCCTCCCACGCCGACCAGCGGCCCCAGCGAGCCACCGAAGCCGGCCTACACCTATCCGCCCCTCGGGGGGACGCCCGAACAACAGGCGGAGCCGGGAGATTGGGATCCATGGGACCACCCGGAGGCGCTCGGTGGTCGGAACCACAAGGGCTTCTTCCTCCGACTCAGCCTTGGGCCGGGCGGCGGGAGTATCAACGGTAAGCAGGATGCCAGCGGCGTCGATGACGTAGCCTTTTCGGGTCTCGGTATGGCGAGCGACATCGCCATTGGGGCCTCGATCGTGCCCAACCTCGCGCTCCACCTGGACCTTTTCTTCTCGTGGGTGCTCGACGCTTCGGGCGAAGGGGGCCCCTACGACGACCGGGACTATGAGTTCGACGGCGACGTGCAGCTTCAGGGCACGGGTTTGGGGCTGACCTACCACATCATGCCGATCAATCTGTACCTCTCGGCCGCCGGTGGGCTTGGCTCGGTAGCCTGGGAACAGTCCGAAGGAACGCGCTCCTCGACCCGACTGGGTTTCGCGACCAACGTGCTTGTCGGTAAGGAGTGGTGGGTCGACCCGCAGTGGGGCATCGGACTTGCCGGTCAGTTCATCTTCATCTCGGCCAACGACTCACTCTACGACCACGTCAACGCCATGTCTTTCAACGTGCTCTTCAGCGCCACGTACAACTAGTGGGTGCGTATAGCGTCCAGCCCGGATTATTCCGGACTAGAGCAGCCAAGTATCGACGATCTCGTCCACGGCATCGGGCAGGACGCCTGCCGCCCAAGCGAGATCGAGGGACGTGAAGCGTTCGCGCATCTGGGCGCCATTCAGCACCGCCCATACGAAGCGGTCGCGATCGATGCCCAAGTGGTCGATGCGATGGGCCGCGTTGGCCTCCTTGAGGACATGCTTGATGCGCTCGGGAGCCGGCAACGTCGGCGCAAGGGTCGAGCGCAGGCGCTCCCACACGGCCGGATCGCGCAACTGCTCGCAAGCGGCCGCCATTCGCCTGCCCTGCTTGTCGTGGTGAGGCGCCACGGCGTCCGCTAGGACGCCCCAGCCGGTCCGATCCAGCGGCAGCGGCCCGGTCACCCAGGATGGCGCCGCAAGCTCCAACACGTACTGATACAGCGCTGCCACGAACAACGTGGCGACACCCACCTGACGGCCGTGTAGATCGTGGGACACCCCTTCGGCGTGTGCACGCATGTCCAGCGCGTGACTGATCAGGTGCTCGCCCCCAGAAGCGGGCAAGCTGCTTCCCTGCAGGGTCATGGCGCAACCGGAGAACACCAACGCACGAAAAACCCCGCTCACGGCCCGTGCGTCCCCGGCCGCGATCGCCTCCGGCCGCTCCAGGTAGATTCTTTCGACCTCATCGATGATGCTCGCGACAGCCCCACTGTAGGGCTCGCCAAACAGCAGCTGGTTCATGCGCCAGTCGGCTGTGCTGACCCACTTGGCGATTACGTCCCCGAGCCCAGCCGTGGTCATCCGCTTCGGTGCTCGGGCAAGAATTTCCGGGCTGGTCGCCACCACGCGATGGGCACGGGCAACGAACAGGCTCTTGACCCCGTCGATCGACGGCGCCACGTTGGCAGCCGTGTAGCCGTTCATCGAAGCCGCGGTCGCGAACACCGCCGCCGGCCGATCTCGCTCGTAAGCCACCCACTTGGCGAGGTCACTGATGACGCCGCTCCCGACGCCCACGAGCAGATCGAAGGCGGGCAAGGCTGCGAGCAAGTGCTGCTTCGTTAGGTCGTCGCAGACGGGCCCATGGCCGTCGGCGTCGGAAAGCGTGTGCGCGTGCGGAGGAAGGCCCACCTCGCCCAGGGCCTGTACGCACAAGTGGCCCGCAGCCAACGCCGTACGCGCGTCCTGCAGGACGGCCACGCGACCCTCATTTCCACACAGGGTCCGCGCCTGTTGCGCGAACTCGGCTGCCGCCTCGTCCGGTGACCCGGTGATCAGGGCCGGGGTGACCCGCTCCCGTCGTGCGCCCATCTCGGCGGCAACTCGGGGACCCAGGGCATCAAAGAGGTCTTCTATCATCGTGGCTAGAGGAGCATCTGGCGGATGTCGCCCAGGACCCGTCGCAGTGCGGTCGTAAAGCGAGCCGCGTCGGCACCATCGATCACGCGGTGGTCGTACGAAAGGGACAGGGGGCAAGTCAAACGTGGCTCGAACTTTCCGTCCACGTAGACCGCCTCATGAGCCGCTCGCGACACCCCGAGCACCGCAACCTCGGGGGGGTTGATGATAGGGGTAAACGCGGTGCCACCGATGCCCCCGAGGCTCGATATCGTAAAGCATCCCCCCTGCATGTCGCTGGGTGAGAGCTTGCGGGCCCGGGCGCGCTCGCTGACCACCCGCAGCTCCTCCGCCAGCTCGGTCAGGCCCTTGATATCGACGTCGCGTATGACGGGAACGACCAAACCGTTCTCGGTGTCGACCGCAACGCCGACATGGTAGTAGTGCTTGAAGATCAGGTGCTCACCGCTTGCGTCAAGCGATGCATTGAAGCGCGGCATCTCCTTCAGCACGACGACCACGGCCTTCATGAAGAAGGACAGGAGTGTGAGCTTCACGTCTGGCCGATCAGCCCGCATCTTCTTACGAAAGGCCTCGAGCTCCGTAATGTCTGCACTATCGAACTGGGTTACATGCGGGATCGTGACCCAGCTCCGATGCAGGTTGCGACCCGAGACCTTCTGGATCTTGGTCAGGGGCTGGACCGTCGTGTCTCCGAACTTGGAGAAGTCGATCGCAGGAAGCTCGGGAAAGGCGAAGCCAGTACCTGTCTGGGTTCCAGCCGCGGCCATGGCATGCTTGATGTAGGCCTGCACGTCTTGCCGCAGAATGCGACCCTTGCGCCCGGTGCCACGCACGTGGCCCAGGTCCACCCCCAGCTCGCGCGCCAGGCGGCGCACGGAGGGAGTCGCGTGCGGCAGAAAGCCCTGCTGCGGCGGGGGACGCGATGACCTTGGCGGCCCGGCAAGGGGCGGGATCGTTCGCTGCGCTCCAGCCCCCGCTGCCGGCGATTTGGGTCCAGGGGCCACGGCCCCTGACACACCTCCGTGTGGAGCCGGCGGCTGGGGCGCGTCTTGTTCAGGGGCGTCGTGCGCGGCGGAAGCAGCCTCGCTCTGCGCTGCACCGGTCCCGTCGGCATCAAGCGTCAGGATCAGCGTTCCCTGGGACACCTTGTCCCCCACCGACAGCGCGATCGTCTTGACGACGCCGGCCGCGGGTGACGGGATCTCCATGCTCGCCTTGTCACTCTCGAGCACAATCAGCGACTGCTCCGGTTCGACGCGCGCACCGGACCCGACAAGCACCTCGACGACGTCCACATCCTCGGCGTCCCCGATGTCGGGAACGAACACCTGTTGTTCTGCCATGGCTAGCTCTCTGCCGGATTGGGTTTGTCCGGATCGATGTCTAGGGCGGCGCGCGCTTCCACGACCACCTGCGCGTCGACCTTACCCGTCCGGGCAAGGGCCGCCAGGGCGGCGAGGGCGACGAATCGGCGGTCGACCTCAAAGAAAGCCCGCAGCGCCTCGCGGGTGTCGCTACGGCCAAAGCCATCGGTCCCTAGCACGGTGTAGTCCGCCGTCAGTTGGCCCCGAACCTGGTCTGCGTGGGCACGCACATAGTCGGTGGCCGCGACCACCGGCCCCGGTCGGTCTAGCAGACAGGTCTGCAAGTACGACTTGGGCGCGGGCTTATCCGGCTCGAGCATGGCCCTGCGTGCGCAGGCGTCTCCATCGCGCTTGAGCTCCGTGAAGCTCGTCACGCTCCAGACGTCTGCGTCCACCCCGAAACGCTCGGCGAGCAGCTCCGCCGCACCAAGTACTTCCCGCAAAATCGCACCACCACCCAATAACTGTACGCGCGGGCGGGTCCCGTCACGCTGGGGCGCCTCCGACAACAGGTAGATACCACGCAGAATGCCCTCGGGGGCGCCCTCGGGCATCGGCGGCTGAACGTAGTTCTCGTTCATGACGGTCACATAATAGAAGCACGCTTCCTGCTCGGCATACATGCGTCGAAGACCGTCCTGGACAATGACGGCAAGCTCGTAGGCATAGGTGGGATCATAGGCCACGCAAGTAGGAACCAGCCCCGCCATCACATGACTGTGACCATCCAAATGCTGGAGTCCCTCCCCGGCCAAAGTGGTCCTACCCGATGTCGCACCGATCAAGAAACCGCGCGTACGACTGTCGGCCGAAGCCCAGATGAAGTCGCCCACGCGCTGAAAGCCAAACATCGAGTAGAACGCATAGAACGGCACCATGTTGATACCGAAGTTTGCGTAGGCTGTACCGGCGGCCATCCAGGAGGAGATCCCACCCGCTTCGCAGATGCCTTCCTGGAGGATTTGGCCCTTCTGGTCCTCCCGGTAGTACATCACTTGATCGTGATCCACGGGTTCGTAGAGCTGGCCCTGGTGGGCATAGATACCGAGCTGCCGGAACAGGCCCTCCATGCCAAAGGTGCGGGCCTCATCAGGGATGATAGGAACAATGTGAGGCGCCAGGGCCTTATCCCGCAGAAGGATCGTCAGCAACCGCACGAACGCCATCGTCGTCGACATCTCGCGCTCGCCAGACCCGTCCAGCAACGCGGTGAACGCCTCGAGCTTGGGCACCTGCAGAGGAGCCGCCGTGACTCGTCGCTCGGGCACGAACCCTCCGAGGGCCTTGCGACGTTCTCGCATGTACCCCATCTCAGCACTCTGCGCAGGAGGCTTGTAGAAGGGGGTCTCCGACAGCTCATCATCCGCGATGGGTATGCGGTAGCGGTCGCGGAACGCGCGCAGGGACTCGAGGCCCAGTTTCTTGACCTGATGGGTCGGGTTCTTGCCCTCCCCTGCTTCGCCCATCCCGTAGCCCTTTACGGTCTTGGCAAGGATGCACACCGGCTGCCCCTGGGTGTTCACCGCGGCGTGGTAGGCGGCATACACCTTTTGCGGATCGTGACCGCCGCGGTTCAGATGCTTGATGTCGCGGTCGGTCAGGTTGGCGACCAGCTTTCTGAGGTCCGGGTACCGACCGAAGAAATGCTCGCGCGACCAGGCCCCATCCCGCACAGCGTAGTTCTGGTAGTCGCCATCGACCGCTTCTTCCATGCGCCGCACCAGTAGCCCGCTCTTGTCACGGGCGAGCAGTGGGTCCCAGGCATCACCCCAAATCACCTTGAAGACCTGCCAACCAGCCCCGCGAAACACGCCCTCCAGTTCCTGGATGATCTTACCGTTGCCCCGTACGGGGCCATCGAGCCGTTGCAGATTGCAGTTGATGACGAACACCAGGTTGTCCAGGCGCTCTCGTGCTGCCAGCGAGATAGCCCCCAAGGACTCGGGCTCGTCCATCTCGCCGTCACCCAGAAAGGCCCAGACCCGCGCCTGGTTGCGAGCCATCAGGCCGCGATTCTGGAGATAGCGCATGAAGCGTGCCTGGTAGATGGCGGCCATCGGTCCGAGGCCCATCGACACGGTGGGAAACTGCCAGAAGCCAGGCATCAACCACGGATGGGGATACGATGATAGTCCAGGCTCGCTCGCCTCGCGGCGAAAGCGATGCATCGCGTGCTTGTCCAGCCGGCCCTCGAGATATGCACGCGCATAGACGCCGGGTGCGCAGTGGCCCTGAAAATAGACCAGGTCGGCACCGTCCGGGTGATCAGGTCCCTTGAAGAAGTGGTTGAACCCAACGTCGTAGAGCGTTGCGGACGAGGCAAACGTGGACAGATGGCCCCCTAGGCCTTCGTGCTGATTGTTCGTCTTGACCACCAGCGCCATCGCATTCCAACGCATGAAGGAGCGAATACGGTATTCGAGCTCCTCGTCACCCGGGTTGCGAGCCTCGTCCTTCACGTGGATGGTGTTGACGTAGGCCGTCGTCGCCTTGAACGGGAGGTTGGCGCCCGCTCGCCGAGCCCGATCGATCAGGGCTTCGAGTATGAAGTGGGCCCGCTCAAGCCCCTCGTTCTCGATCAACGACGCGAGTGAATCGGTCCAATCGGCGGTCTCCTGCGGGTCGCTATCGTTTCCGTTCAACATGCCCCTCCCGCGCGTCCTGACCTCGAAACGGCCCGGCTAGAAAGTACCCAAGACAAGCGCGAACTCCATTCTATCCGAGAAGTCCGCGATCTCTTAGTACGACTTGGTCACATCCGTCGTGATCGATCGCGAAGGGCGCGGTTTTCACCGGGTGAAAACGGGGACGTGCGAGGTGCGCATCGGATGTGACCAAGTCGCGTGGGCAACGATTGGAGCTCGTTGCTATCCCGCGGGGCCGGACCGGTCCCCCGGGCCCGCGGTCACGACTCGCTCCGGGTGCTGGACGCCGCTCCTCACACAGACCTTCCCCTGAGGGACAACTCACCGATGGCAGCGTGGACCACAGGTGCGTCAGAAGATGGGCACGCACGGTTGGCGACGATCTGTGATACTGCCCGGGCGACGAGGAGGCGCGCCATGGGAAGGACCATCGCAATCATCGGAGGTACGGGCAAGGAAGGACGCGGAATCGCGCTGCGGTGGGCCAATGCCGGACACGAGGTGATCGTGGGCTCGCGCGACGGTCAGCGCGCGGCCGAAAAGGCGGCCGAGCTCAGTAGCCTGGGCCACGGGACAATTCGGGGAAGTGACAATGCATCGGCGGTCAGGGCAGCCGAGGTCGCGCTCCTGAGCGTGCCCTATGGGGCCCACGGGGATACCCTGCGGGGCCTGCGGCAGGAGCTTCAGGACCGCGTCCTGATCGACATCACCGTCCCCCTGGCACCCCCAAAGGTACGCACGGTGCACCTGCCCAAGGGCAGGGCCGCGGCCCTAGAGGCGCAGGAGGTTCTGGGTCCAGGGGCGAAGGTTGTCGCGGCGCTCCACCACGTGAGCTCGGCCCACCTAGCTGACCCTGAACATGCGATCGACTGCGACGTCCTAGCCTGCTCGGACGACCCTGCGGCCTTGGAACTGGCCCTATCGCTCATCGGCGATCTGGGCCTGTCAGGCTACGACGCCGGCCCGCTCGCCAATGCGGTGGCACTCGAGTCCCTGACCCCGGTGCTCTTACACCTCAACAAGCGCTACAAAGGACGTGGTGCCGGCCTGCGGCTGACGGGCATCTAGCTGGCTAGTTGCTGGTACGACTTGATCCCATCCGACGGGCGCCTCCCTTCCCGGTTTCCACAGCATCCGCGGCCTCTTCGAAAGGGATCCACCCTTCCTTCATCGGCCGCGGACCTCTGTGAAGACCGGGCCCTGCGCGATCCATCACGACGGGTAGTGACCAAGACGACTTGTGTCCGTCCCGAAAATACACTCTGTGAGGTTGCGGCCTGCAGCCGGAGCGAAGCGAAGCGGCGCAACCCCCGCAAAGGGGGGACGGGTGGGCGTACACAGGGCGGCTTTGCCGCGACGGGGGAAAAGAACGCGTGCCCTTTCCTGGATGAGAACACGTCACCGGGTTGCCCGGGCTTGACTCCCACCTTGGGTGGCCCAATAGACTGTCTCATACGGGTTGGGCCGCCTGGCTCGGAACTGCGGGGCCGCGATGTGGTCCAAATTCGTCTGACTCACTGCATTTGGACGGGATGCGGAGAAATAGGACGGCAGCCCGGAGCGTTATGCCCGGAAACGGAGGAACACCGATGGTCGAGGAAGATGGCCGCGTCGTGCTCGTGGACGACGAGGAGATGGTTTTGTCGTCCTTGTCGTCGTTTCTTACCCTTGAAACCGCCTACGAAATCATGACGTTCACCTCCGCGCGCAAGGCGCTCGACTTCCTGGACGAAAACGAAGCCGACGTCGTCGTATCGGACTTTCTGATGCCCGAAATGGACGGCCTCGCCTTCCTGTCACGCGTCCGCGACATCCGGCCAGATGTGCCGCGGATCATCTTGACCGGCTACGCGGACAAGGAGAACGCCATCAAGGCGATCAACGACATCGGTCTATTTCAATACGTGGAAAAGCCTTGGAACAATGACGATCTACGTCTCGTGCTGCGCAACGCAACCGAACGACAGCGGTTGGTTCGCAAACTCAACGGAAAGATCGCCCAAATCAACGACGCCTACTCGGAACTGCAAACGATCCAGCAGGATATTCTCAAGGCGTTCGTATAGAACCCTTGACAGGCGATCCCGTTGACAGAAGAGCCAAGTTTGGGGAGCTCACCATTCTTCGTTGGCGTTGTAGCAAGGATTCTAGGAGAGCGGCTGGACGTCCCTCTGTAGTTGGGGAGTGTGCCGGGCTACACGTGGGGTAATTGCAGACTTTCCGGGCCCACTTGTATACTCGCGGACCATGGCCGCCCTGTTCGCATCGCTGGACGCTACCGCCCAAGCCGAACTTGTCCGGCGCGGTGAGGTGACCGCACGGGAGCTGGTGGACTCTGCCGTCGAAGCCATCGAGCGACTGAACCCGGAAATCCGGGCGGTCATTCACCCAGCCTTCATGATCGCCCGCGACGCGGCCCAGCTGGCAGGCGACTCCGGGCCGTTGGCGGGTGTGCCGATTCTGATGAAGGACTTCGGGGGCGAGGAAGCCGGACGTCCGAACCATATGGGCATGCGGCTAGCCAAGCAGCTGGGCCATGTGGAACCGGTCGACAGCTTCCTGACCAGCAAGCTCAAGCAGGCAGGGTGCATTTCCCTGGGGCGCACAAATACGCCCGAGCTGGCCATTCTCCCTATCACCGAGTCGGACGCCTATGGCACCACGGGCAACCCCTGGAGTCCCACCCACAGCCCAGGCGGGTCGAGTGGCGGCTCCGCGGCGGCGGTGGCGGCGGGCTTCGTGGCTGCGGCCCACGCATCCGACGGCGGGGGATCGCTTCGAATTCCCGCCAGCATGTGTGGACTGGTGGGTCTAAAACCGACGCGCGCGCGCACTTCCCTATCCCCGAATCTGGGCGAAGGCTGGAGCGGTTTGTCCTGCGCCTTCATGCTGACGCGCAGTGTGCGGGACTGCGCCGCCTTCCTCGACGCGCTTGCGGGTCCGGCCACGGGCGACCCCTACTACGCACCGCCCCCCTCAGGTCCTTATCGCGATCATGTCGGAAGCGATCCCGGGCCACTGCGAATCGCGTTGTTGGACCACGGCATCCGCGGAATCGACGTTCACCCGGAATGCGCCGAGGCAGCCATCAGCACGGCCAAGGCACTCGAGGAGCTCGGCCACGAGATCGTACCAACCTATCCTTCCGTCCTGGACGCCACGGAATACGTGCGCCATTTTGCGGTGGTCGTGTCCGGCAACGTAGCCTGCGTGCTCGACAGTTGGGAAGCGCGTCTCGGTCGACCGATCACGGACGGCGATGTGGAGCCCCTGACGTGGGCGCTCACGCAGTGGGGCCGCCGCATCACAGCCCCTCAGTTCGTCCAGGCGCAACAGTCCATCCACCGCTTCTCGCGCACCCTGGCTGGCTTCTGGCAAGACTATGATCTGCTACTGACCCCGACGCTGGCTCAGTTGCCACCCGAACTCGGAGCGCTCATGCCTGGCGCCCGGGAGCCGATGTCGGACTACACGAAGACAGCCCCATACGGAGTCTTCACGCTTCCCTTTAACCTCTCGGGACAGCCGGCCATCTCCTTGCCAACCCACATGTCCGAGGACGGCCTGCCGATCGGGACCCAGCTGGTGGCTGCAGCTGGCCGCGAGGACGTCCTGCTGCAGGTGGCCAGCCAGCTCGAGCGGGCCGTGCCGTGGGCAGGCCGAAGGCCTGAATTATTCGGGTAGCGCGGCAGGGCGCTAGGTGGCGAGGCACGGCGATGCGACTTGAACTGATCAGTCTCGAGGGGGTCCCGCGCGTGGCGCCGGGAGATGACCTGGCAGCACTGATCATCGCAACGCTGACCCGAAACAACCTGGCGCCCCGTGAGGGCGACCTGGTGGCCGTCACCTCCAAGCTGCTGTCGCGCGCTGAGGGTCGGTTTGTAGATCTTTCCGAGGTGAGTCCGTCACAACGGGCTCAGGCGCTGGCGCTCGAGGTCGACAAGGATCCACGTCTCGTGGAGGTCATCCTCAACGAAAGCACTGCCGTCTCTCGGGCTGCCAAGGGCGTGCTGATCGTGCGGCACCGCCTCGGTCACGTCTGTGCCAACGCAGGCGTGGATAGCAGCAACGCGCGCCCCCCGGGGGCATCCGACGATAGTGGACCGTGGGTACTTCTGCTACCGGAGAACCCCGATGCGCGAGCTTCCGAACTGCGCGCCGAGCTCGCGCGCCGAACCGGCACCGAGCTGTCGATTCTGATCACCGACTCACTGGGACGTCCATTCCGCCAGGGCACGGTCGGCTTCGCAATCGGCAGCGCCGGCTTTCCGCCTCTATCCGACGCGCGGGGACAGCTCGACTTGGACGGCCGACCCTTGGAGCATACCCTGGCAGCCACGGCCGATCAGCTCGCCGCAGCTGCCGACCTGGTCGCTGGCCAGGCTGCCGAAGGTCGGCCCATCACTTTGTTTCGCGGGCTCGAACTGCGAGGCCCCGCGAACGGCGCGGCGTTGCTGAACCGTGACCCGAAGGCGGACCTGTACGCGTGAAGTGGGTCTATCTATCGGGAGGTGTCGGGGGTGCCAGACTGCTTCGCGGCCTGAGTGAGGTGCTAGGCCCCGAGCACCTGACAGTCATCGTCAACACGGGCGACGACTTCGACCACTGGGGGCTGCGCATCTGTCCGGACTTGGACACGGTCATGTACAATCTGGCGGGGCTTTCACACGACGAGCGAGGTTGGGGCCTAGCCCGGGAGTCCTTTGAGGCGCTCGACATGGTGCGCCGCTACGGAGGAGCCACGTGGTTCGCTCTCGGAGATCGGGACTTGGCGACCCATCTGATGCGAACCGAGGCGCTGCGGGGCGGCGAGTCCTTGACGGCCGTCACGCGACGGCTGTATCGGGCTCTCGGCATCGCGCACCAGGTGCTGCCGATGTGCGACGCACGGGTAGCGACCACCATGCACACGGTAGACGGGCGTGCCCTGCCCTTCCAGCGGTGGTTCGTGCAAGAACAGTGCGCCCCCGCCCTGCGTGGAATACGGCTGGAGGGCCACCCCGAACCGCACCTGGAAGTACTACAGGCACTGCGGGCCGCCGATGCGGTCGTGATCGGTCCCTCCAATCCGTACGTGTCGATCGACCCGATCCTGCAGGTGCCAGAAACCCGCGCCGCAGTGTTTTCGCGCGCGGTATTCGCGGTCAGCCCGATCGTAGCCGGACAGGCCGTGAAGGGCCCCCTCGCTACGATGATCGAGCAACTTGCAGGCACGAAAGCGAGCGCAGGGGCGATCGCGCGGCACTACGCTGGTGAGGGCGGCCAACAGCTCGCTGGGCTGGTGGTCGAACGGGGGGATGAGGCCGAGGCGGCACGGCTGGGGCAAGGCGTACCCATCATTGGCGCTGCCACCGTCATGCGTTCACATCAGGACAGCGTCTCCCTGGCCCGTACTTGCCTGGAGGCGTTCTCCAAATGGGGCCATTCATGAACTCCGCGTCGGATCGCGCAGGAGGCTTTCGTCTCCCTCGTCCGGACCGCGCGGATTGGCACCGGGCGCGGCTTGCGAGGGGCAGCCGCGAGCTGCTATCGGTGCCCCACGGGCAATGCTGCGCGCTCCCCCCATTCGCATAGACCCGGCCGTCCCACGGCATGGGGGCGCCAAGCCCACGACCAGGCCATGACGTGGGTGTTGATACCAGCCAAGGGCATCCCCCAGGCCAAATCGAGGCTTTCGCCAGTCCTGAACGAAGGGGAGCGCGGTCGGTTGGCACTTTCGATGCTCGACAACGTTCTCGGCGCCGTGTCCACCTGTCCCGCCATCGAGCGGATCGTGGTGGTCACGAACTGCCCTCAGGTGCGCGCACACGCCCAAGTAGCCGGAGCCATGCTGGAGTCCGATCCGAGTGACCCGGCCGTCGAGCGACCGCGCTTGGCGCACGTAGTCGACCATGGCCTGCGACGCATATCCAGGGAAGGGGCCGCGCAAGCGCTGATCGTCATGGGCGACCTGCCACTGCTGACCG
>JAPPOR010000743.1 GCA_028817905.1 Myxococcales bacterium | reverse complement strand
GTGGCATGGGTCGGTGCGTTCATCTACGCGCTCGACGAGGCTCACGCTGAACCCGGATTGTTCATGAACTCGCGTCGGATCGCGCAGGGATTCGGCTTCACACGTCATTTTCGGCAACCGACAGGAGTACTCTCCGTATTTTCTAGGGCGCCGAGGGCCGTGTGAAGCCGAGCCCGGTCCGGCGCCACTGGCCAGGCCATCGCCCCACCCGTGGTAGCGTATGCGAATGTCGCTAAGACGGTTGTGGGTCCTCGCGCCGCTTGTCGGCATGTCGCTGGCGGCGCCGTCCCTGATGCTGGGTCTGCATGCGATCGACGATCCGATGCACCGGCGGCTGGTTCTCGGGCGGTTGCAGGGCCAGGGGGGCGCTGACCCCTGGTACGACCTGTTTTCGCTCGTGGGCAACGACCCCGAGAGCGCCGAGGCGGAGAGGGTCGGGTTGCGTCGCCCTTGGTA
Organism: Myxococcales bacterium; assembly: GCA_028817905.1. Taxonomy (GTDB): domain Bacteria; phylum Myxococcota_A; class Polyangia; order Polyangiales; family JAFGIB01; genus JAPPOR01. The sequence goes on along the minus strand of JAPPOR010000743.1, from coordinate 1,911 downwards.
CGCCTACGATGGACTCAGCGTTCGCTTCTTGCGACCGATCGCTGCGGTCACCCATTATGTGGACCACATCCTGTGGCCGGATGCCACCTGGCTCATGCACCTGCATAGCGTTCTCTGGTATGGAATCGCCTGTGCCTGCATAGCGCTGCTCGGCCAACGAGTGAACGCGGACCCGCGCGTGGCATGGGTCGGTGCGTTCATCTACGCGCTCGACGAGGCTCACGCTGAACCCGCCGCCTGGATCGCCAACCGCAACGGCTTGATCGCTACCGTATTCGCATCCGTCGCGCTTCTTCTGCATCACGAGGGTTGTCGCTCGTCGGCCATTCGGCCGCGCGTTCTGGCGCTGCTCTTCCTCGGCACGGCACTCCTGAGTGCTGAGGCCGCAGTTGGTGTGCTTGCGTTCTTCTTCGCGCACGCCCTATGGGTCGATCAGCGGGGCCTCCGTGCTCGTATGGCGTCCCTGCTACCGGTCGTGTGTGTGACTGTTGGCTGGTTCCTGCTCCACCGGGCCTTGGGCTATGGCGCTCGGGGTTCGGGCTTCTACCTCGATCCGCTGGCGGATGGGCGTGCGTTGCTCGCGGCAGCGCCCGAGCGAGCGCTGTACCTGTTGCGCTCCCAGGTGGCGGGGATGTGGACCCTGGCCGACGAGCTACCCGACGTGGTCCTGGCTCCCGTGCGTTTTGCGGGGGAGTGGGTCCTCCTGCCAGCGCTACTGGTCTGGTCCCTGCTACGGGTTCAGCGGGATCGGGTGCTCGCGTTCTGGCTGTCCGGAGCGATCATTTCGATGCTGCCGCTACTCAGCGTCCCCCCGCACGAGCGGCTGCTTGTCATCTCCGGCATCGGCTGGTCGATGGCGTTCGGGTCCATGGCCGTCGCGGCCTGGGACCGCTGGTCCTCGCTGCGTGGTCCCGGGCGGCTGCTTCCCGCCTTGGCGCTGGTGTTGCTGGCAGTGGTTCACGGGATGTTTGCGCCGCTCGCGTTCGTGCTGGAGGCGCGTTCATTCGGCGACGGCGAGTTGGACCCGGCCCTGGCTGCTCCGGTGCTGGATCTGCGGAAGGGCTTGGAACAGGCGCACGTTGTGGTACTCAACGCGCCGAATCAACTGCATGGTGCGATGATACCGCTCGAGCGTGCCCGGCGCGGGCTACCTGTGGCGCGCTATCATTCGGTTCTCGGTTCCACCCCACACCGCGTGGAGGTGACGCGAATCGATGAGCGCACCTTGGATCTGTCCTCCCCCTTTGGCTACCTAGAGGATGTGTTCGCCGCGTTTTGGCGAAGCCCGAGTCGACCGCTTCCGCGTCGGCAGCCGATTCGCGTCCATGACTACTCGGCCGAGGTCCTTTGGTCGATCGTCGATGGCCGCCCCCAACGCATTCGGTTTCGCTTCGATCGTCCGCTCGGTGATTCTGGATATCGCTTCATCATTTGGCGCGGCAGCGCGTACGAAGTCTTCGGTTTCGCGCCGATCGGCATTCACAAGAGCATCCCGGCCGTCTACGACGCGCGCCCGATCAGCACGTTCCCTTAGGAAGGACGCGTGCCCTTTCCTAGGCCTGTAGGGGTTCCGGTGTGGGTGCGAGGTGGGACACCTGTTCGCTCTCCAGCAGGGCCGCTACCACGTCCTCGGCGGTCTGCGCGGCGGCCATGCGGTAGCGGATCTGGGGCTTACTCAGGGTGCGCGCGAGGGTTGCCAGCATGGTCAGGTGGGCCCGGGGATCCTCCGCGTCCGTGAGCAATCCAACAAGTATGTGCACGGGCGCGTCGTCGTCTTCGAAGTGGAGCCCATGATTCATGATAGAAACGGCGACTTGGGGCTCACCCAAACCATGTATGCGCGCATGGGGAATGGCCACGCCATCTCCCACGTTGGTGCTCGCGAGCTGTTCACGAGCGGACAGTGCCTCT
>JAPPOR010000336.1:3964-12257 GCA_028817905.1 Myxococcales bacterium | reverse complement strand
TTCTATTTCCGTCGAGATAACAAGAACTTCACGTTCTTGAACAGGAACTAGCTAGCTGAGCACCTGGATACGGTCGTCGTCGTCTACCGTAAGCAGCCCTTCGTAGATCGCGTGCGGCGCGCGGCGGGCCTGGTCCGCCACGTGGGCGCCCATGGCCGACACCGTCGCGTGGTCATGCGCGTTGCAGGCCAGTAGCAGGTCGCGGTGGGGCAGACCGACCGCCAGGTTTGGCCCCAGCTCGCGCCGCAGCAGGTCGCGCAAGCCCGGCAAGAGCAGGCGCGCGGCATCGAGCCCGTCGCCGGATCGCAGCATCACCATCGGGCCGTGTTCGGTGTCGACCCGTGCGACCCGGGCGCGCTCGGCGCGCCCAGCCATGTTTCGCAGTGCCAGACGCTTCGCCCCTTCGACACCTTGGGCGTCGACCTCATCGCATCGCAAGTAGCGTGCTCGTCCGGGGTAGGCGACGACGAGCGACAGCTGTACGGGGCCCGCCAGCGGTTCTAGCAACGGTTGCTTGCCCGCGCGCCGGTGGTCGCCCGGCGTAGGCAAGCGCGCGACGAAGCCGGGCCCCACCAGGCGCGGCAGCAGGCGGTCGCCGATCTCGGGATCCATGGGGCCGACCCGCTCTTGTTGGGACACTTTGGTTCGCTGTGTATCGCAGATCGCAGTCACCAGGCGTCCTACGGAGGCCTGTAGTCGGGTCTTGGCCTCTCCACGGGTGACCTCCACGAGCCGCGTGAGATCGACTTCGATCTCGTCGCCCTCATGGGCCGTCTCTAGCCACACTCGGGTGTCGAAGCGCCTGGAGAGCCGTATGCTGGGCTCACGGGTGGCCAGCTGTGCCGACAGCTCGATTACCAGGCGCCGCACGTGGCCGCCCGGAAGGGGCTGACCTTCCGGGTCGGTGTCTAGGCGTAGGCCCGCTTCCATTTCCGCCTGTGCGACGCCAGCGACCAGGGCCCGTCCAAGGTCAGGGGCGTCCAGTGCGCTCGCGATGCATTCGAACGGGTCGAAGAAGCCAGCGCTGCCGAGTAGTAGGCCGTGGTTGCCCGCGTGTTGAATGTGCTCGGCGTGACCGAATCGGTCTGCCAATACCAGGGCTAGCAGGGCGCCTGAACCCTCGATCAGACTGCGACGCGCATCATCGGCGATCGCGCCTGAGGCCCGTGCGCGGCGAAGGGCGCCGGCCAGCCGCGACAGCGCCTGCCCCCCGCGGGGGACATCGTGCCCCAAGCCGTGGGTGAGCGCGAAAGCTTCGGCCGGGCCCACGAAGGGTCCGCAGCTGGTCGAAAGCGCCCGAATCCAGGTTTCCACGGACGCCAGGGTAGGCCTCCCGATCTGGGACATTCAACCAGCTTTGATCAGAGCTGATCGTTTTTGTGACGATATGTGCGTGCGAGCCTACTTCCGGGAGATGGCCCCGCCTTCTTTGTAACATATTGAAAACAAATAGGAATCTTCTCGATCGAGGAATCCCCTCGGGGAGCGTCCCAGCGATTGCCCGGTCGACGTGGAGCAAATTTCGCGCTGCCGGCTGTCGGTTCACCACGACAGTTTGACGCGCTCGGTAGGCCATCCTTGACCCATCACCGCCCGGTGCCGTAGCCACTCGGGTCCCTGATGGCCTCCTCGGTAAAGCTCAACCCATCCCAGCAGGCTGCTGTCGACCACCGTGGTGGGCCGTTGCTGATTCTCGCGGGTGCTGGTAGCGGCAAGACTCGCGTCTTGACGCACCGCATCGCAAAGCTGGTTGAAGAGGGCGTGGCACCGCAGTCGATCCTCGCGGTCAGTTTCACCAACAAGGCGGCGGAGGAGATGCGCGATCGCATGCTGCCGCTGATCGGCGGCACGCGTGCCCGCAAACTGCTGATGTCGACGTTCCACAGCTTTGGTGTGCGTTTCCTTCATGAGGAGCACGAGGCCCTTGGCTTCGGAAAGCGCTTCGTGATCTTCGACCAGGGGGACAGCCTGGGCGTCATCAAGGACATTCTGCGCGAACTGCGCGAATCGGGGGCTGCGCGCCGTCTGGACCCGGCAGCCATCATGGCCCGCATTTCCAACTGGAAGGGCGCGCTGCTAGCGCCCGAGCAGGTTCCCGAATCGGATTTCGAGTACGATGACGTGGCACGTGACGTCTACCCGGAGTACGTCGCGCGCATGCGTGTCATGCGGGCGGTTGACTTCGACGATCTGGTGGCATTGCCGGTTCGCATTCTGCAAGACGACCCGAATATTCGGCACCGCTGGCAAGCGCGCCTTGCGCATGTGCTTATCGACGAATTTCAAGACACGAGCCGCGTCCAGCTCGAGCTGGTCAAGCAACTCGAGGGCCCGTATCGCAACGTGTGCGTGGTTGGCGACGATGACCAGTCCATTTATGCATTTCGTGGTGCGGAAGTCGGCAATATTCTCGACTTCGACCGACATTTTCCGGGAACTCGCATCGTCAAGCTAGAGGACAACTATCGCTCGCGTACGGCCATCATCGAGGTCGCCAACGCCGCGATCGCCCAGAGCAAGAACCGACATGGCAAAGTGTTGCGCGCCGTCAGGGGCCCGGGCGACGCTGTGCGTCTGTGTGCCTGCGTCGATCCGGCGGCCGAGGCCAAGTTCGTGGTTGCCGAGATCAACGAGCTGTGTCCGGGCACCTTTGCACATGACGAAGTAGCTGTCCTATACCGCAGCAATCTTCAGGCGCGTCTAATCGAGGAGGAGTTGCGGGCGTCCGGCGTACCCTATCGCCTGTTCGGAGGCACCCAGTTCTTTGACCGCAAGGAGGTCAAGGATGCTGCTGCGTACCTGCGTTTGCTCGTGAACCCGCGCGACGAGATCTCGTTGCGCCGCATCATCAACTATCCGGCTCGCGGGGTCGGTGCCAAGAGCGTGGAGCGATTGTCGGCGTTTGCCCAGGCGCGCGAGATCAGTCTGTACCGGGCGATGGGCCAGGCCCTATCCGCCGACGGCATTCCAGACAACGGCCGGCGGGCGCTCGTGCAGCTTCACGGCCAGCTCGAGGACGCCCGCAAGGGGCTCGAGGCCGGGACGAGTCTGACCGCCGTCGCCCGCAAGTTGCTCGCGGCGGTGGACATTCAGGGGGACCTGTCTGCCGCGGCGGACGGGGGCAAGCTCGGGGCCATACGCTGGGGCAACGTGGAGCATCTGCTGGGCTGGCTCGAGCGCTACGAGCGGGAGCACCGTGGCGAGACGCGCTCGATCCAGCGGTTCCTGGAGCGCGTGGCGCTGCGCGGTGATCCGGAACAGGAGGCGTCCGGTCCGGGCGTGGTGCTGTCGACCTTGCATGCAAGCAAGGGCCTGGAGTTTCGATGCGTCTTCCTGATCGGCTGTGTCGAGGGTCAGTTGCCCCATAGCCGCACCACGGACCCCAAGGTGACCGAGGCCACGCTGGCGGATGTCGACGAAGAGCGGCGCCTGTTCTATGTGGGCGTCACTCGCGCGTGCGATCGCTTGTACGTGACGCGCCCCGAGCAAAAGATGCTGCGTGGCAAGCGGACCCAGCTTGCGCCCTCCCGTTTTCTCGAGGGGCTTCCTGAGGCGCATCTGGAGGAGGTGAGCCCGGAAGCGGCCGGCAGTCTCGAGTTCGACGAACTCGCGGCGCTGGGTCGACAGTTCCTGCAGCAGTTGTCTGCCGACAAAGGCCCGCCGCGCCCCACCTGAGGTGCGCTGGCTAGGGGGAACAGCTCCCTGGTCTTACAGTGTTCCCAGAAGGGGTCAGAATGGCCATCTCTCCCAGAACGGTGAGGGGTCTCTGGCGGTGACGCGGGCACGTTCGTTGCGCCACCCTCCGCCCATGGGACGGTTGACGTCCATCAGAACGCTTGCGGGCGCTCGCGTGCCGAGGCAAAAGCGTTGTGAAGTCAGTGTCTCGCGGGGGCTGTGCGGGATTTTAGGACCGTTCGCCTAGCACCCGCTGGGGGTGGAAATGGGGCGCGGCACCGGTGTCCTACCGTAACGTTCCCGGCTGGCCTATTCGGCCCCGCCGCAGTACGTTTGTGAGGTACCCGACGCAGCTGCGAGGCTGCTCGGAATGACAGGCACGCGCGCGGTCGATTGGCTTCTCATGGTTGGAATCGCAAATCGGTCGGCCAACACACAAACTAGGCTCTTGTGACCGACGACGACGCACGTCTGCGCCTGCTTGTGGTGGACGATGAACCGTTCACATTGAAGGCGCTGCAGCGACTCCTGAAGCATCATCACGTCGATGTGGCGTCGAGCGGTCGTGAGGCACTCGAACTGTTTGAGCGCCACGGAAACTACGACGTGATCGTGTGCGACGTCATGATGCCCGAGCTCACCGGCGTGGACGTGTATCGCCACGTGGCGCAGCGCAGGCCGGGCGCAGAAAAACGCATTGTGTTTGTGACCGGCGGTGCCTTCGGCGACGAAATCGTCCGGTTTATCGAGAGTGTTCCCAATGAGCTCGTTTCGAAGCCGTTCGATCGCGACAATCTGCGTGCGGTGGTCGAGCGGGTCGGCCGGGCGCAGGACTAGCTATAGCTAGGGCTCCGGGGTGCCTTGCCGAAACACCGGCCGACTGGCCAGCACGTCGGCGGCGTGCGTTCCGGTCTCGGCGGCTACCGCGTCCAAATCCAGCTCGTGCCCAACCTCGCCGGCGAGCGAAGTGACCGCCTTGTCTGGAATGCCGCAGGGTACGATCAAGTTGAAGGCTTCCAGGTCGGTGTTCACGTTGAGCGCGAAGCCGTGCATCGTGACCCACTTGCGGATGCGAACGCCCACCGCGCCGATCTTGCGCGCCTCGACCCACGTGCCGTTCAGTCCCGCGATCCGATTGGCCGTCAGTCCATGGTTCTTTGCCACGCGGATCATGATCTCTTCGAGGGCCGAGACGTATTTTCGCACGTCCTGGCGGTCTGGCCGCAGGTCGATGATCGGATAGCCGACCAACTGCCCTGGGCCGTGATAGGTCACGTCACCCCCGCGACCAATGTCGAAGCGTTCGACACCGCGCTCCGCGAGCTGCGCGCTCGATGCCAGCAGGTGGGCCTGCCTGGCCCCACGGCCAAATGTGATCACCGGTGTGTGTTCAAGCAGCAAGAGGGTGTCGGGGATGTCGCCAGCGATGCGTGCATCCCGGAGCCGCTCCTGGAGCGCGAGGGTCGGCCCGTAGGCGACCCGCCCGAGCTGGTATATGTGCAGCTCGCGCATCGTCCTGGCTCACTTGTTGATGATGTGCACCGCTTCCTTCAGCGCATGCTTGAAGGACTCCATCATCGCCTCGCTCAGCGTGGGGTGCGGATGGACGGTCAGCGCGACGTCTTCAGCCATCGCGCACATCTCGATCGCGAGTGCCCCCTCGGAGATGAGGTCGCTCGCTTCCGGTCCGACGATGCTGACACCCAGGACCTGATCGGATTCGGCGTCGACGATCGTTTTCACGAAGCCGGTTGGCTCCCCGACCGCCATCGCGCGACCCGACACCGAGAAGGGGAATTTGCCTACCTTGACGCTGAGGTCCTTTTCCTTCGCTTCCTCCTCACCGATGCCGACGGTTGCTATTTCGGGGTCGGTAAAGATGGCCGAAGGCATGGCCCGGTAGTCGCAAGCGGCTTTCTTACCCGAGATAACCTCGGCAACGACCTCCCCTTGCTTGGACGCCCGGTGTGCCAGATAGGGCATACCGGTCACGTCACCGATGGCATACACACCCGGAACGCTGGTTTGCAGCTGTTCGTCCACAACGACGTGACCGCGCGGGTCGAGCGCGACGCCGAACTCTTCCAGGCCTAGGCCTCCGGTGTTGGGGCGGAAACCGACGGCGACCAGCACGCAGTCCGCGTCGATCTTGTGATCCTTGCCACCCTGCTCGACTACGACCTGGGCCTGACCGGAGGCAACCGAGCAACTCTTGGCCTTGGCCTTGACCATGATCTCGCCGCCAGCCTTCTTGAATTTGCGCTCGACAACCTGCACCAAGTCCTTGTCCACGCCGCTGAGGATGCGGGGGAGCATTTCCACTACGACGACCTTGGCGCCGAGCTTCTGGTACACCATCCCGAGCTCCATCCCGATGATGCCGCCGCCGATGAGCACGAGCGTTTTGGGCACCTTGGGTAGGCTCACGGCCTCCTTGGCGGTCACCACGACCTTGCCGTCCACGTCGAAACCTGGGATCTGGATGGGCGTGGCCCCGGTTGCTACGACGATACCTTTGCGCGCAACGTAGTTTTCCTGTGTGCCGTCGCTGCTGGTCACCTGTACGGTGTGAGCGCCCGTCAGGCGTGCGGTGCCATGAACGACGGTACCTCCGGCGCTCTTGACGAGGCTTGCGACGCCACCAGTGAGCTTCTTCACGATGCCGTTTTTCCAGGTCTGCATCTTGCCCACGTCCACCGTGACGTCCTTCACAGTGATCCCCATCTGGTTCGCGTGCTGCATCTTCTCCACCAGACCCGCAGCGGCGATCAGCGCCTTGGACGGAATGCAACCCCAGTTCAGACACACCCCGCCCATGGTTTCCTTTTCGACCACCAGCGTCTTCTGCCCGAGTTGGCCCAGTCGGATCGCGGCCACATAGCCTCCCGGTCCACCGCCGATCACGATCGCGTCATAGCTCTTGTCTGTCATGTGTCGAACTGCCTTCCTGAGTGAGGGGACGGGCGCATCTTAGTACAATCGGTGGCAAGTTCGATGCGGGTTTCGACGCCGCCCCTGGATGGGCGCAGGCCGCGGTCGAGCCCCGTCTCGGGCTGTTCTTCTGGCTTTTTCTTTTTACAGTGCGTGCCTGTCCGGGACCTCGATGACGGGGTCTCGAGATAGACAAGGAACCGCTGCTTACGGGGGACGCGCCCGGATCGTTGCTGAACGCTGGGTCGAATCGCGCAGGGATTCGGCCTCACAGAGCTTTCGGGCGACGATGCGGATTGGCATACAAAATCACACGGAGTATGGTGGGGGGCGCGCATGCGCCTGACTCGCTCAGTTCTGCTGTCCGTGGCGCTCGCTGCCGCCTGCGCCGACCCGGGTGCCGACGCGCCCGGGGAGACGCTCGCGCGCTTCATCGATCTGATGGACCGCGGTGGGACCGGTGCCCTCCAGGAGGCGTACGGGCTTCTCGAACGGGCGGCCCAGGGGGAGCTAAGGCGCCGGGCCAGGAAGGCGGAGACACTCTCGGGAAGGTCCTACGCGCCGTGGGAGATGTTGGCCAAGGGCAGGTTCCGGCTGCGTTTCGCACCCGAGGCGGGCGCCATGCACGTCCGCTTTCAGGGCGACCAGCGCGCTTTCGTGACCGTAGTCGGCGACGGGCAGCGCGTCGAGGTTCCCCTTGTCAGCCAGGGTGGCCGCTGGCGGGTGGTGCTCGCCCTTCCGCAGGAGCAGCCCTGAGGCTACCCGGTCGGGTGTTCCAAGGGGTGTTCCCCTGCAACGCGGGAGACCTCTCGGACTTTGGCGGAGTCAATGCCGCTCTGAGCTGCTCCTCCACCAAACGCCCAGTGTGCCGGGGGAAGGCTACTCCGCGCCGATTTCGGGCGTTTCGCCAGCCATCACTGCGGTTAGGAATTTCACGACGTCCGCATGCCCGGGGCCGTTGCGGCGTACTGCAACGAAGTGGCCATCGTCACCGTCATCATCGAACTCGAACTGCCGAACACCTACGGTGCGTTGGCTACCTCCGGCCGTAACCGTATTGCTCGCTGGTGCCTCGATTTGCTCCAGGTTGATGGGGACAAGCGACGGCCCCACGTGCGGAAGTCTCGCAGCCCGCGCGTAGGCGGCTTGTGTTTGCTCCGGCGAGTAGTTGTCGTTGACGCCATAGCTCATGAACAGGTGCATCCCAGTCGACGTTAGGTCCGTCGGCTGGTGGTAGATGCGATGCCCGAAGTTAATTGGGTCGCCGGATTCGTAGAAATTCTGGATCAGGGATAGGGCGGGGTTGAAACTGTCCCCCGCCAGGTCTTCGTCGTCCAGATCGAAGAGCATCGCGCCGATCGCCTGGGCGATCGGTTGAGGTTGCGTCTTGTTAAGCAGTGAAGATATGAGGTGTCCACCCACCCCGCTCAGAACCCCTCCGGCAATTCCGGACGCATAGGGAAGCATGATTGCGGCGTGCGTGGCTCCCTGCGAGTGCCCCATGATGGCGATCCGAGCGGAGTCAAAACTGATTTCGTCGCCGGTCGGCGAATCACTGGCGCGCACGTGCTCCTGCGTGGCAAAACGCACCAACGACAAGAGGTCTGCCGACCCCTGCAGTACGTTGTCCCGTGCTGCGACCGGGTTGATGATGTTGAAGAAGAGCGACTCGGGCCCCAGGTCCGAG
>JAPPOR010000336.1:0-3954 GCA_028817905.1 Myxococcales bacterium | reverse complement strand
CTGGGGCGCTTGTGTCTAAAAACCCACCACCCACTCTCGGTCTCCGCACCCTGCCTTTAGGTGGCCGGGTGGTGCTCCGGGGTTTTTTTTTTTGAAGAAGAGCGACTCGGGCCCCAGGTCCGAGTCGCCCCGGCGGTCTCCATGCATGGGCATGTCGAGTGCCAGGGTCGCGGCGGGCGTGCCGGCATTGGCCATCTCTTCGGCGAAGCCTCCGGCGCCCATCTGACCCGTGAAGCTACCGCCTGTCCCGTGGGCGTAGATCAGCAGGGGCCAACCTTCGTCGGGCCGGCTGCGCTCGGGGATCGATAGGGCGAAACAAACGTCCGCTCGATCCGTTACCTGGGGTTCGCCATCGGAGGACCAGGACAGCGCCCCGCCTTCCTCCTCGTAGGGCAGCGTACCTTCCTGGAACAACGGTAGCTCGATGCGGCCGTGCAGCTCGATGAAGCCATCGCCGCTATTGAGGCAGACGCCGCGTGCCTCGCCATGTGCACCTTCGGTCTCGCACGGCGACTTCTCCTCCTGGTCGCACGCCACCAACGTCGAGATCTGTGGCGGGTCCATGTCGGCGACCGCCGTGGCCAGGGCCCGGATCGGTGCTTCCGGGTCCAGAGTGGTGAAGACCGCTGCATTCAGGATTGAGCTTTCATCAAAGCCGCGGTCGTCCAGCCACTGACGCAGGGGTTCATAGGCCTCGTGAGCTCGCGCGAGCTCCTCGTCTCCCGGAGTCGCGCTCGCCAGCATGGCCTCAAAGTCCTCCGAGCGCTCGAAGGCGTCCCCCTGCTCGCGGCGAATGCCGGTTGTGAGGATGGCTGCGTAGGTTGTCTCGGGGCGAAGCGGCCGCCCGATCGATGGCCTCACGGCAAGCCAGTTTGGGCAGATGTAGTTGCTCACCGGCCCGCGCGTGGTCTTCCACCGGATACCGGTTGAGCGATCGTAGTTCGGTGAGTCGGGCGTGATGTCCACGATCATGATGGTGTCCCCGCTGGCATCGCCGAACCGATACTCCTGCGAGAACCGGAAGTAGATCACGGGGTTGGTGGCAAAGCCCTCCAATTGCCCGTCGCCGGCTTCGATGAAGCGGGCGGCGATCGGGATCTGATCCTGCGGGGGCTTGGGGTGTTCTGATAGGTCGAGCTTGCCGCTCTTTTTCCGAATGTCGTTCGGGAACGGGAGGCGGTAAAAGTCCATGTCTTGGCCATCCCGGGGCACCTGGAAGTGGGCGACTGGGGGGCCTTCCTCGGTCTCACACCTTGTTCCCTGCCACGGGATGAGACTGGGGACCTCGCGCCCCACATCTACGCTCAGGCACAGGTTCTCATCCTGAACGGGCACACAATTCAAACCCGCGACGCAATCCGACCCGGCGCACGGCTCGTTCAGTTCCTTGTCGCCGGCTTCGGCGCAGCGTAGCGGGACACCGCGCGGAGATAGGTCGCAGCGTAGCCCCTTTGCACAGTCACTGCTGTCGGAGCAGGGATCTCCGACGGCGCCCTCGCCGTGGGGCTCACAGACGCGAAGGCCACTGCAGTACAGGCCTTCATCGCACTCGGAGGTCCGCCGGCAGGTCTCTCCCTGCTCAGCGTCGCTGCGCGGTACGCACACGGAGTCCTGACAGATGAGGCCCACGCCGCACTCGACCGTGAACTCGCAGCTGGCTCCCACACCCCGCCCCTTGACATTGCGTCCCAGGCACGTGTCCTCGGTCTCGTCGCAGGTGGAGTCCAGCAGCTCGCAGCCGACCAGCCACAGTCCGATGGCCGCGATGGCGGCCCCTCCCAATAGCCTCAGCCCCATAAGATAGTGCCTCCAAGCCCGACGACACTCAGCCGCCACCCACGAGCATATCGTGGGTGGTTGTGGACGGGAAGGGCGTGCGCCCTGGGACGGGGTCCTGAACCGTGGAGTGGGCCGGGATGGTGACCAAGCGCCCACTGGTTTGCAGAACGGCATTGACGCTGTTGCGGCTCTCTTCCAGGATGCGTGGGTCATGTCCAACCGAGGCCTCGCCAGCGCCGCAGTCGGCGCCTCGCTTCATCCCGGTGAGATCGACCGTTCGGTGGTCAAGACGATCGCCGATCGGATGATCGCCATCAGCAGCGAAATGGTGGGCGAGAACCTGGACGAGAAGCTCAGCGCGGCGCTACCGCATCTGTACACCAACGAAGTGGGGGTCGAACCCTTCGGTACGGACGTGGATACCTGTCGCATCTCGGTGGCGGTGCTGGCCTATCTGTACCGCTGGTGGTTCCGGGTCGAGTCGCATGGGCTATCCAACATTCCCGACGGCCGTGTGCTGGTCGTGAGCAATCACGGTGGTCAGATTCCCATCGACGGCGTCATGATTGCGATGGCGATGGTGCTGGACGCCGACCGACCAAGGTTTCCCCGCGCGCTCGTGGAGCGGTTCATCCAGTCGATGCCCTTCCTCTCGATGTGGTTTCCACGGGTGGGCCAGGTGATGGGCTCGCCGGAGAACGCGCGGCGTTTGCTTGAATCCGACGAGTCCCTCATTGTCTTTCCGGAGGGCGTCAAGGGCATCAGCAAGACCTTTGAACAGCGCTACCGACTAGCACCGTTTGGCCAGGGCTTCATTCGCTTGGCCCTCCAAACCGAGAGCCCCATCGTGCCGGTGGCGGTCATAGGCGCGGAGGAGCAGTACCCATCCGTGGCGAACCTGAAGGGACTGTCCAAGCTGGTGGGCTTGCCTGCGGTGCCCGTCATTCCCCAGTTGTTCTTTGGCATGCTTGCGCCGTTGCCCACCAAGTACCGCATCTATTTTGGCGAGCCCCTCTACTTGAAAGGCGACCCAGACGACGACGACGCCGCGATCGAGGAGAAAGTTTGGCGCGTTCGCGCAACCATTCAGAGTATGGTCAACCGTGGTCTCAAGGAACGCTCCGGGATTTTTTGGTAGGCAGGCTTGTTGGCGGTTCTGCCTGATCGCGGCGTTTGCGTGCCCGTTGGCCGCCTGCGTCAACACTGGCGTCGACTCCGAGTATGCCGCGGTGTCGCTCTCGGCACTCGACGGCGCGCGTTTCCGCTGGGTCCAAACGCGTTGCGTAGATGGCCGGCTCGACCTGGCGCCGCTGGGGTTCGAACGCGAGCTGTTTACCGAGGTGCGGAACAATCGCGTGATGATGAGCTTTGATACGCGCATCGCGCGCGACGAATGCGAGGCGTTGCTCGTCTGGGAGGCGCGCTACGACGCGAATCGCGGGTTGTGGGAATTTCTTTCGCCGGGTCGTACCTCGTTGCCCGTCGGAGAAACCTGCGGTGTCGACGAGACTTCCGTGCGTGCGGGCATGCTGGGTCTGTCGGGGGACGATCTTGAGGTGCTGACCTTCCGTTCGCCCTGGTGCCGCGGTTTCGATGCGCGGGCGGTTTACCGGCGTGTGCAGCCTCGGAGGCTCCCCGACCGCGACCAGATCCGTCGTTACTATGCCCATTTCAATCGGCGCGATCCGGACGCGCTTGCCCGACTGTTTGCCGACCGCGGCGTGTTGATCGAACCCTTCAGCAAGACCCCGGACGGTGCGATGATGCGCCACACCGGCCGCGAGGCGATTGCCAGCTGGTATGCGCGGGCGTTTGCGAGTACGGGCTGGTCCGGTGTTCGGCTACGCGACCTCTACCTCGCGGGCGACGACGGGACCTGGGTGGCCAGGTGGGACTACATGGATGGTGTGCTGGCAGAGCCGCTGGAGGGGCGAAATCTGTTCCTGCTGGCAGGTGGGGAGATCTTCATGACCGAGGTCCAGTTGGTGTCGGCGGCCAAACCCGCGCCCCCGTAGCGTTGTCATCCAACAAAGGGCACGCTCCCTTTCCCCGTCACGAAGTAGGGGCTCGATTGCGACATCTAGGTCTAGGAACAGGCCCCAATACTGGCTTGATCGCGCCACACGCGCGCCTCGCTTGTCCCCGGTTTCCACAGCATCCGCGGCCTCCTCGAAA
>JAPPOR010000003.1 GCA_028817905.1 Myxococcales bacterium | reverse complement strand
GGCGCGCAGCCCAGTTAGGGCCGCGGCAGCGGACCGTAGGCTCCTGTTGCTGCCTGGTCGGGGGTGCAGCTATGAGACCGGGCAGGATGCGAGCACCCGCCGACACAGGTCATGACAGTCGACGCGCGCCCGCAGGCGGCGACACATCAGGTAGGTGCCGGCGATCTTGCGCTGAAAGAACATCAAGTGGGCGGGTGGGGAGTCGAGCTGCAATTGGTAGCGCGCTGCCGGCCCCATCGCCTTCTTGACACGAGCTGTCAGGTCGGCCTGGCCGAAATCGTAGGGCCCGGGTATCCGGAGCATCTCGGCACACGTCATCACCAGATCGGTAAAGAACTTGCGCATGTCCTCTGGCGATTCACTACGCAGGTAGCCCGCGCCAACCAGGCCACCCTCCATCGCTTGCCAATCGTCGTCGAGCGCCGCCGAGAGCATGCGCCGATAGACTTCGCGCACCTCCGGCGACACGGTCTGGCACGCCCCAAAGTCCAACATCACGATCTCGTCGTGATCCGGGCGGTAGAGGAAATTCGCGAAGTTAGGATCCGTTTGCGCCAGCCCGAAGGCAAACATTTCGCGGACCGTGAGGTCGATCAGGCGCCTGGCCAGGTCGTCACGCATGACCTGTGATCCGTGTTCGCTCGCCCAGGCGAATAGATGCGGTGCATCGACGAAGTCCATCACCAGTGTCCGCTCGGTGCTGAGCGAGGGGTGGACCTGGGGCACGGTAATGCCGTCGAGCGGTGCGACGTGCCGCGCATAGGCGAGCGCGCATTCCGCTTCGTTGAGGTAGTCGGCCTCGGCTCGCAACTGCCGCTTGAGTTCTCGCATCGTCTCGTCCAGGTCCAACTTGCCTGGCAGCAGGCGCGTGACGCCCAGTAGCGAAGCGAGGTTATCGACATCGCTGTCGATGCTCTCCGCGACGCCCGGGTATTGGATCTTGAGCACCACCACACGACCCTCCTCGGTCGTCGCTCGGTGCACCTGTCCGATCGAGGCGGACGCCAACGGCGTCTCCTCGAAGCCGGGAAAACGGTCGCGCCAACCGGCCCCGTAGGCCGTCTCCATCACCCGCCACACTTGCGCTGCGGGCATCGCGTCCGCGCCTGCCCGCAAGC
The DNA here is from genome assembly GCA_028817905.1 of Myxococcales bacterium. GTDB lineage: Bacteria > Myxococcota_A > Polyangia > Polyangiales > JAFGIB01 > JAPPOR01. Next base: position 11,147 of record JAPPOR010000003.1, on the reverse strand, counting down.
GAGCGAGCGCATCGGCGAACTCGGCCGGCAGCAGGTGCTCACCCTCCATGGAGAGCATCTGGCCGAGCTTCATAGCGGCACCGCGCAAGCGCGAAAGCCGGTCGGCAACCATGCGCGCATTCGCGACGGTCAACAGCGGAGGGACGCTGTCGCGCCCCTGCCGAACCAGGCGCTTGGCCTTCTCCGACAACCCGCCGACTGCCATACGCGACGCCATCGAGCCCAGGGTCCACAACCGTCCGGCCCTGCCACTCGGCACCGGAGATATGCGGGGCGCGTCCGACTGCGACGGGCCCCCCTTGCGACTGCTTCCAGATGCCATGGACCCAAGCAGTATACAGTATATCCGCCGGAGCACGTCGCCCACCCGCCATGGTGCTAGCTAGCTCAGCCGTCGGTCGGGTCGTGGTAGGCAGGAACCAGTACAAAGGCCTCGAGCATAACGCCGGGATCGGCCTCCACTGGAATCACACGGCCAGGCCCCGAAAGACGCAGGCGGATCTCTTGCGCGCCTGCAGCCAGGGAGATCCGACGACCCGCAACGGTGAGACCGCGACTGCGCAGTGCGCCGGACGCAGCGCTCGCCGTGACGCGCAACGCCAGCTGAACGTCGCTGTCCGCACGTGGGGACCTCGGCAACCGAAGCCCGGCCGATACCGCCGGCCAGCAGCCCGAATCCTCACATTGCCACGGCCCGACCCGCGCGGCCGCTGTCAGCGGAAGCACCCTGCCGTTCTGCCCACCAGGTGCGAGTGCACCCAGCTTCCTGAGCATCGAAACGCCCCCGTCCAGTCCTCCGTCGGTACCCAAATGGGTGGCGATGAGCCCAGCGGCGCGGCGCACCCCCAAGTCCGTCAGGGCCTGCGCCTCGGCGCGCCGAGCTTCCGGGTAGCGCTCGCTGGCAAGCGCCGATAGCAGTGCCTCGATGGCGGCAGGCGTACCGATGCGACCCAACGCGGTCGCCACAGGACCACGCAAGCGCACCTCACCGAACAGCTCGCTCAAGGTGGGCACCGCTTCCGGTACCGACAGGTCGCCGATCGCGAAGATCGCGGCCAACCGCTCGGACTCCTCCAACCGTCGGTCACGTGCGGCCGCGATCAGTACGGACAGTCCCTCCCGATCGGCAGCCTGCGCCAGGGACAGGGCAGCCCCGCGGACCACGGACGCTTCGAGCTCGGGATCCGGGAGCAGTGCCCGGACCTGCGCCTGCGCCGACATGTCCCCCAGGCGGAGCCGCGCCACCGCGGCCTCCGCGCGCACCGTCCGATCCGGGTCGGCCTCCGAGAGGCGGGATAGTACGGAAAGGGCACCCCTCTGCATCAGACGGCCGCATGCACGCGCTGCGCGCGCGCGCACGCTCGCAGCAGGCGCGGCCAATAGCGGCACGAGCTCGCCCCCCGCAGTTCCGTCACCTAGCTCCGCGCGCGCTAGCGCCCGTGGGATGCCGGAACCCTCAGGCAGGCTCATCGCCTCCATCTGTGGCACCGATGCCACGAACGCCGACAGGCGCTCAGACAAGCGGGCGAGCGTCCCTGGGTCGATGTCCGCGATGTCTTGCCGTTCCTGGGGGTCCTGCCCGAGATCGTACAGGCGACACCGGCCGGCGTCCGCGCAGATGGCCTTGAAGCGACCGTCGGTCACCATGCGTTCTCGCTCGATCGCGGAATACGCATAGCGGGTGCTTTCAGGCACGCCTCCCGCCAATAGCGGGGACAGGTCGTCGCCATACATGCGCACGTCCCTGGGCATACCGAAAGCGCTGAGAACCGTGGTCACCACGTCGACCAGGTCTACCGGCGTCTTCACCACCCGCGGTGCAAGAGCGCCGTCCGCAACGAACAGCAGTGGGACGCGAATCTGTTCATCGAACAGCGTGGTGCCGTGGTAGTAGCCACCGTGATCATCGAACTCCTCGCCGTGGTCCGCTGTGAGCACGATGATGGAATGGGGACGGAGCCTTCGGAACAGCGCCACCAGCTCACCGACGGCCGCATCGGCCTGGGCGACTTCACCATCGTAGCGTTGCTCCAGCCTTGCCCCACGGGCGAAGGCCGGTCGCGGTCGATAGGGCTCATGTGGCTCGAATAGATGAACCCAGGCGAACACCGGGTGCCCGGCGCCGTCCTCTCGCAAGTAGCGCTCGAGCTGGGCCACGCGGTCAGCGCCGTCCGCGTACATCACCTTGGCGTACTCAAAGCCCAGCTGACGATGCGCAAAGTCCTCGAAGCGGGCCCCGTCTACATGGAACACCGCGGGCGGATAGAAGCCCGCCGTCCGGTACCCGTAGCGACGCAGGACGTCCGCCAAGGTCACATGCTGCCCGCCCTTCCCGGCCAGCTCCATCACTGCGCGCATGTATTTGCCCGTCATCAGACTGGCGACCGCGTAGGACGTGTGGGGCGTGGTCGTGTACGCGCGCGCGAACAGGACTCCCGTACGTGCGAGCGCATCCATGTTGGGGGTCAGTCCGGAGCCGCCGTAGGCCAGCAACCGATCCACCCGTAGGGCGTCGACGCTGAGAAGCAGCAGGTCACGACCACGCAGGTCCAGACCGCTCTGCTGGCCGTCGCGTTTCGCCGCGAGGGAAGAGGCAGCCGAAGCGTCGGCGGCCGCCCTTTTGTCCGTCCGTTCGAACCCCCGCCTGCGTGGCTGGGGGATGAGCGAGAGCAACTTGCCGGAAAGCGGCGCCGCCTGCACGACCGCGAAGCGAATGTTGGGTGCGTCGCGCAACGAAAACAGTAGCAGCGGTCCCAACAACGAAAGCGACACAGCCACCCGGACGGCGGGCGTGCGCGCCCCTTCCGCCAGCTGGGCGGTCACCGGGCGCGACAGCCCTGCCGCAATACTCGTGACCACGGCCGTGACCGCAAGGAACCCGTGCAGGGCCGGATACAGGCGTCGAAGAACGAGACCATCGACGACCACGGCCACGGCCGCGAGCACCCAAAGGGCCCGCGACAGCCACACCCGGGCACTCGCCCGCAACGCGGCACGACGGGCCAAGGCATAGGCACCCCCAAGCGCCATCGCCGAGATGCAAGCGCCTCCAGGCACCCAGACGGCTCGCGCAGGCAGGTCGCGCAAACGCCTGCCCGACGTGAGCTCCCATAGGACCCACCACAGGGAAGGCCAGGCTAGCAGGGCGACCAACGCCCCGCGCAAGCCCCACCGGTCGCCGACGACATGCGCCATCCCCCGCTCGATCAGAAGCCAACCGAGCCCGACCACGACACACAGCGCACCCATCGCGGACGGTCCCGAGAGGGCGAAGCGGGAGACCTCGGTGAGTGACAGAAACAGCTTGGCGTCCAACGCCAGCACGAGCACCTGCTCGATCATCCCAAGCGCCAGCCCCGCCAGAGCCAATGCGCCCACCACCGGCGGTACGACTGGGAACCTCATGGGCGGGAGCCTATCCCATAAGCCTGGGCGACATGCCAAACCCGGCCCGCACACGGCAGGTTCTCGGAACCGACCACCCTTGTTGCACTTCAAGAATGCCCGTCCGACTGCGAGTGCTCGGCCAGGGCCTCGAGCGTGGCGAGCGCCCGTGTGAGCTGGCGCTGAAGCTGACGCATGCCGGGCGCGCCCAGTGCACGTTCCAGATCCGCCTCGATGCCTGCCAGAACAGACAAGCCATCGAGCACACTGCGGGGGCCGGTCGCAAAGTGAACCCGCCGCGCGCGCCCATCCTCGGGATCGGGGCGGCGTTCGAGGGCACCCATCTCGACCAGTTCATCCACCAGCACACCCACGGCCTGCTTGCTGATCCCGACGCGGCGCGCCAGTTCAGACAGCCTCGTCCCTTCCAAATCAACGTAGGGAAACAGGCGTGTGTGGGCCCGCCGAAGGGGCGCACCCAACCGCGCGCGGGCCCGGGCAACGCCAAGCTCGTCGACCAGGCGACCGGCCTTGAGCAGGGCATGACTGACGCTCCGCTCCTTGGCGGCGGCGAATTCTCGCTGGAATGCTTCGTCGCTCATTCATTTAGTAAATCATGCTTGACTATTTTAGTCAACGTGACATGACTATCTCGGCCGATGCGCAAACCGGCCCACACGCAAACTAGGAGGTCCCATGTCCGAATCGCCGCTGAAACCGATTGCCGACGGCCTTTGGGAAGCAAACAACGACCACATCGCCGCGGCTGGCGCGATCCACTTCCCCCTGCGGATGACCGTGGCACAGCGCCCGGACGGCGGGCTCGTCCTGATCTCACCTGTACCGATCGGCGAGCCCCTGGCCGCTGCCCTGGCGCAGGTAGGCGAGGTCACCGACATCGTTGCACCGAACGGTCTGCACCACTTGCACGCCGCGGCCGCCCTTGATCGCTACCCTTCGGCGCAACTATGGCTGGCTCCATGCCTGGCGGACAAGCGCCCCGAGCTGGCGCTCAGGGGAAAGGTGCTGACCGACACACCTGCCAGCTGGGCGCCCGCCTTGTCCGCGCACCCAGTGCTCGGCGCACCTGCACTCACGGAAGTCGTGGTCCTGCACCAGCCAAGCCGGACCCTTGTCACCACCGACCTGGTCTTCCACATCCACGAGAGTCGCGGCTGGCTCATGCCCCTGATCCTGCGCATGTCGGGAGGGTGGAAGCGCCTGGCCCAAACCCGCCTGATGCGCTCGATGCTCAAAGACCGCGCCGCAGCCCGCGGCAGCTTCGAAGCGCTCCTGGCACTGGACTTCGACCGGCTCATCATGGCGCACGGGGAAATCGTCGATCGGGGAGGCCATTCAGCCCTCGCCGAGGCACTGGCTTGGCTTGTGCCGCCAGCGGTCCCGCGACCCGTCACCACCTGACCACCTTGCGAATACTACGACCGCGTCATGAAGGGTGAGCCCCTGGCCGCAGCCCGCCGCCGCTCCCTGCGCAGTGCCCGCGGGAGGATCCTCGAAATCGGAATCGGGACGGGGCAGAACCTGCCCCACTACCCGCAGGCGGTCACCTCGATCGCCGCCACCGATCCGAACCCCGGTATGGAGCGCGAGCTACACAAGCGACTGGCAGGCAGTGCCGTGTCGGTCAACTTCCAGAGCGCCCCCGCCGAGTCTTTGCCCTTCGCCGACGCCACCTTCGAGACCGTGGTCAGTACGCAGGTGCTGTGCAGCGTCAAGGACCCGGTCGCGGCCCTGCGCGAAGCCCGCCGCGTGCTCGCGCCGGGCGGTCGCCTCCTGTTTCTCGAGCACGGCCACAGCGACGACCCCAAGGTCGCCCGCTGGCAACGTTGGCTCACCCCCCTGCAGCGCCTATTCGCTGCTGGCTGCCGCCTCGACGTACCCGTCCTCGACATGCTCCATCGGGCTGGGTTCGAGGTCGTCGACTTGCACCGCTACTACATGGAAGGCGACCCCAAGACCCACGGCAGCATGTACGAGGGTATCGCGATCGTGTAGCCCATCCCCGCAGCGAGCCAGCGCGAACTAGCTACCCAGCCTCCTCCCTGACAACCGCGTTGCGACCCTCTTGAAGCCGCGCCAGGGCGTTGCGGGCCCCTTCGTGCTTTGGTTGTGCAAGCTCGGGATCGCTTTCGAGCAGCGCACGCGCGCCCTCTCGAGCCCGGTCGAGCAGCTCGAGGTCGCGCCGGAGGTCGCCGAAACGAAAGCCGGGCAGGCCGCTCTGACGACGCCCAAAGAGTTCGCCGGGTCCCCGGAGCTGTAGGTCCTCCTCCGCGATGCGAAAACCATCGTGACTCTCGCACAGTACCTCGATGCGACGACGGGCTTCGGGACCCTGGGCGTCGTGGACGAGCAAACACGCACTGTTCTGCCCAGCCCGTCCGACCCGTCCCCGCAACTGGTGCAGCTGAGCCATCCCAAAGCGCTCGGCATGTTCGATCAAGATCACGTTGGCGCGCGCAACATCGACACCCACCTCGATCACCGTCGTGGCGACTAGCACGCGCGCCTTTCCGTGCAGGAACGCATCCATCGCGCGCTGCTTGTCCTCGGGAGGCAATCGCCCGTGTAACAAGGCAACTCCCTCGTCGGGGAACCGCTCTTGCAGCTCGCGGTAGGCTACCTCCACCGTGCGCAACGGTTGGTCCTCGGTGTCTTCGATGGCCGGGCACACAACGTACGCCTGACCGCCCTGGTCGAGGGCGCGTTCGACCTGGCGCAACGCGCGCGCCCGTTCGGCTACCGGATAGGCGCGCGTAACCGGCGGCACCCGCCCTGGAGGCAACTCGTCGATCACGCTGGTAGAAAGGTCACCATGCAGCGCCAGGGTCAGCGTACGCGGGATCGGCGTAGCCGTCATGACCAGCAGATGCGGGGATCGACCTTCCCCCTTGTCGACCAGTCTCAACCGCTGAGCTACCCCGAACCGATGCTGCTCGTCGACGATGACAAGCCGCAAACGCGAAAAAGCCACACTGTCGCTGAGCAGCGCATGGGTACCAATGACCAAGTCGAGCCGCGCATTGGCGAGATCCGAGAGCACGCTACGCCTATGGGAGGCACGCGCCCCACCGAGCAACAGAGCAGTACGCAGGCCAAGGGCCTCCGAAAGCGGACCAAGGCTGCGGAAGTGCTGCTGAGCCAGCACCTCCGTGGGCGCCATGAAGGCCACCTGGGCACCCGCCGACACCGCGTGGGCGGCTGCAAGCAGGGCCACTGCGGTCTTGCCACTCCCCACGTCTCCCTGAAGCAAGCGCCGCATCGGCTGGTCGCTGGCAAGGTCACGGGCGATCTCGTCACATACCCGCGCCTGGGCTGCCGTGAGCTGGAATCCGAGGGCAGCGCGCACGCGCTGCACCTGTTGCTCGGACGCCTGGAGCGACTCCGCACGCACATCGCGCTCCGACTGCTGACGGTGGTGCAGAGCGAGCTCCAGAAGAAAGAACTCCTCGAACGCCAACCGACGATGATAGCGCGAAGCGTGAGCGTTCCAGCGCGCGAGGTTGTCGTCGTCCAGATCTTGCGGGGGCGCGTGCAAGCGCGCCAGCGCATCGGCCAACGTCGGCAACCCCTCGCGCTCTGCGAGCTCGGCAGGCACCGCATCCGGCACGTGATCGCACGCCTGCGCGAGCGCCGCACGGAGCGCCTTGTCGAGCAGCCTTGGGGATACCCCGATTACTTCGGGATAGCGCGGCAGGATCCCGGGACCCTTGGCCGGCTCGCCCTCGGCCAGCGTAGCGGTTACAGGGTGGTTGATCGACAGCCGCTCCCGGTAGGCCTCCACGCGACCGGCCGCGGTGAAACGCGTCCCTTCGGAAAACCGCTTGAGCAATCCGCCGGGGGCTCGAAACCAGACCAGGCGCACTTCGTCGCCCTGCTCGTCACACAACACGACTTCGGCCATCCGCCGCCCGCGCCCCCCGCCGCGGACAGACGCCACACGCCCCACGGTGATCGCGTGCGCACCCTCTACCAGCGCTCCGATCGGCGTGAGCGCGCGCTCGTCCCGGTAACCGAGCGGCAAGCACCAGATCAGGTCCGCCAGGGTCGCTAGACCACGGGCCCGCAACGACTGCCCCGTCACCCGCCCGATCCCCGGCAGCGTTTCCACGGGTCGCTCGAGCGGACTTTCGGCAGGGGCCCGCCGGTCTTGTTCGAGCGCGCGGGCCTGCTGGCGCTCAGCGCGCGCTGCCCGCCTTTCCGCGCTCGAGCGCCGCGTCGGGGTCGCTTCCGCGATGGGCTGCGCGGCGGCGCTCACCTGCATGAGCAGGCGCATCGTCTTGGCCGCAACCACCGAGAGGGTCGCGGGGTCGGCGGCACCACGGAGCTCGGCGAGGGCATCCACCACCAACGATGCTCCGTCCCCGTCAGCGCCACGGGCCAACTCGTCGGCAAGGGCGGCCGCCAAGCTCTCCCGCTCGGCCATCATCTCGACCGGATCCGTGAGACATCTCCGCAAACGTGGCAAGAGCGCCTCGGAACCTTCGGTCGTCATGGGCTACGCGGATGCTCTACTTCCACTGGGTTGCTTCTACCGGCTTAGTTCTACCGGCTCACTTCCACTGAATGTCGGTGATCTCGTAGGCGCGCACGCCCGCCGGGGCTTTGACGCGGACCTCGTCTCCGACCTCGTGGTTGATCAGGGCCCGGGCCACCGGTGAGGTCACCGAGATGGTGCCCTTGTTCACGTCGGCTTCCTCGGAACCGACAATGCGATACACCTTCTCCTCACCGCTATCCATGTCCTCCAGGTAGACCCGAGCACCAAAGCGCACACGATCACCGCCCAGCTGGCGGTCGTCGATGACTTCTGCACGCGAGATCATGCCCTCAAGGTGTGCGATCCGGGCCTCGATCTGACCCTGGCGCTCCTTGGCGGCGTGGTACTCGGCGTTCTCGCGAAGGTCGCCGTGCTCGCGCGCGACCTCAATTTCACGCGATATTTTGATGCGCTCGACCGAGGTCAGTTGCTTGTGCTCGACCTGCAGGGCCTCGAAGCCCTCCGGGGTCATCGGATACCGTTCCATCCGACCAGTCCTACACCCCCCACGCGGCGCTAGGCAAGCGGCTCGTCGCAGGACCGAGGGGATGTCGCTGACCGCCCCCTGGGACTACCGCCCGCTGTCGGTTTCCCGAGGCCTGCAGGCACCCAAAAAGTGCATCGCACCTCACGCTGGACAGGCCCTCGCCTTCGTGGGAACGATCCGACTGCCTCAACCTCAGGAGTCCGACATGCCGATCTCCCTCTACGACGCGAGCGTCCGCACCTACCTTCAGTTGACCAAAGCGATGACCAGGTTCCTCGACAAAGGTCGGGTCCATTTCGAGGAGCAGGGCGTGGACCCTTCGAAGATCGTCGAAACGCGTCTGTATCCTGACATGCTGCCCTTTCGGTTTCAGATTGTATCGGTGGCTCAACACTCGGTAGGGGCCCTTCGTGCCCTTCAGGAGGGCCGCTTCAAACCACCGACCACCTCCGAGGAGGACTATCAGCAACTCCAGGAACTCATGGCCCGAACGGTCAATGAGCTCAAGGAACTGACACCGGAGGCGGTCAACGCATCGGAAGGCAAGGAGCTGATCTTCGAGTTCGGGAAGATGGAGCTACCCTTCGTGGCCGAAGACTTCATTCTGTCCTTCTCCCTGCCCAACTTCTTCTTCCACGTGACCACCGCCTACGACATCTTGCGCACTTCTGGTGTCCCCCTCGGTAAGGCCGACTTCATGGGCCCAATCCGATTCAAGAAATGAGCCGATTCAAGAAATGAGCCAGCAGCCAGTTTGCGCCCAGGAATGGTGCCAATTCCTGGACGCAAACTCACATCGGTGATGCAGCGTCGCTTGTCACAGCGCACTCGACGGTCACTGCAACAGGAAGAAGCGGAACAGTTGGTTGTCGATCGGCTGCACCTCGCAGCGACCGTAGCCAGCCTCGCGGGCCATGTGCCGCACCCGGTCCGGACGGATGGCGGTACCAATCGCCTCGCTGTTCGGATCGACCATCGCAGCAGGCAGGCAATGGCTGACGCTCCAACCGTACATCATCCGTTCGATCTCGTCGCCTGGCGCAGAAAAACGCTCGGCGACACGCTCGTCGGCGATCAGCACGGCCCCGTCCCGCGAAAGCGCGCCCCGCAGGGCGCGCAGCGCCTCGGTGGGTTGCGTCATGTCGTGCAGCGCCTCGAGCAATAGCACCAGGTCGAAGCCATCCTCGGCGAAGTCCACCGCATCCCCGTGCACGAAGCGCACGCTCACGCCAGCCTGCTCGGCGTGACGGCGGGCGGCCTCGATGGAGGCTAGGTCCAGATCGTATCCGACCACCTCGGCTTGGGGATAGGCACGCGCCAGACCGATCGTGGCCCAGCCCTCACCGCAGCCCACATCGGCGACGCGCGTCGGCTCCGATAGCAGGCGGGCATGCAAGCGCGGTATGGCCGGCAACCACTGCTCTGCCAGGTCCGAAACGAACGCAGGACGATTGATCCCGCCTTGGCCTGCTCGAAAGTCCGCGCCGTAGAGCTCATAGGGGACGCCACTTCCATCGCGGTAGGCCCGGACAACCTTCGGCAGCGCCCCAGCTATCCCCACCAGCATGTGGGCGAAGGGCGCGACGTGCGCTGCGTGGTCCTGCTCCAGGAGCACGCCCAGGTGGTCGTGGGGCAGCGTGTAGCCACGCTCGTCCGCGGGTCGCCCCGCGTCGTCGACCACGATCAGGCCGGCCGTGGCCTGCTGCTCGAGCCACTCACGGGCATAACGAGGATGGATGCCGGCGCGCGCGGCCAACTGGGGAGGCGTCTGACGCGACTCGGCGTGGAGCGCCTCGTACAGCCCCAACTCCTTGCCGAGATAGATGCTGTATAGCTCCAGGGCATGGATGGCGCCCTGGAACAGGCGTTCGGTGAGTTCGTCCTCGCGGGTAATGTTCGTGTGGCACATGGTGTTCTCTCCGGATGTTCGTGGGGTGGTTCAGGCAGCACTCGAAGCGCGGGTCACAGCCGTGCGGGGAGAGGCAGCGGGGGAGCTCGCCACAGGGGCTTCGGTCACGTCGCGGCACAGGAGCATGTCGAGCACGCGGGTGGACGCCGATGGGTAGAACCCCGTCTCGTGCTCGTAGCCGGCCGGGTTTTCGAACGTGCCGAACAGGATGTCCCACAGGGGCAAATCACTGTAGTTCTTCTGGTGCACACCCCGGCCGTGGTGCACCGTGTGGCTCTCGGGCCGCTGCACGATGTAGCCGAGCCAACGCGGGGTCCGAAGGTTGGCGTGCTGAAAGATGGAGAAAAACGACGTGGCCACAAGGATGACGGTGGCGGCGGTCGGATCGACGCCCACGCACAGGGTCAAACACAGGCTGCCGAGCCCGGTCCAGCCCACCATGTCGAGCGGGCTGAAGTAGAACGCGCTGTACGTATCGAGCGCCTCGGCGCTGTGGTGCATCTGGTGCACGCCCGTAAACAGGGCGTCATACCGGTGGATGGCTCGATGGTAGATGTAAGCGCCGAGCTCGTAGACGAGCAAGCCGGCGACGGCGCCTCCCGCGACACCCAGACCCGACAGGTCGAGCAACTGATAGGACGCGAGATACCCGTCCCACAGCATCGGCAAATAGGACGACAGGTAGAAAAATACGACAAAAGAGGCCATCCCGCGCAGGCGAGCGCCAGGGATGCTCGGCAACTCGCGGGCTGGGGCGAGCGCCTCCCAGACCATCAATGCGCCGTAAATAGCAAAAATTGTGAGTGAAA
>JAPPOR010000281.1:455-12269 GCA_028817905.1 Myxococcales bacterium | reverse complement strand
CCCCGTGGCCCCTCCAGACACCCGGCAAGCAAGCACAGCGACACGACCCAGCGAAGCTCGAAGTCCATCTCTCAGCCCAATCGGTCTCGTGCAGCGCGAGTTGCGAACAAGATCGCATCGACGATGAACGCAATCGCCCGATGCCCGGCGTGGTTCCGCGCCCCGCGATGCCCGAACCGTTGGCGCACCTATGGCGCTCGGAGTAGACGGCGCTCGGAGTAGACGCGACTGCGGTCGCCGTTGGGCACGCACGCTTGAAGGGGTTCATGGTCCGGTGTGGGGTGGCATCCGTTGCAAGCCTCGACCGCGCACGAGCTGGTAATGAAGGCGATGGTCGGAGTCCGCCCGCACGGGCTGTTCAACGATTCGATAGCCACTGCGCTGGACCCTGACCAGACGCAAGCCGTGGGCCGCTGGACCCCGCCAGCGCCGGTCTTCGACGGCCTCGCCGTCCACCGTCACCCGCGCATCCGAAGGCTCCGTTTCAATCCATAGCGTCACGTCGCCGGAAACCGCTTGGCGAGCGTGCCCGTTGTCCTCAAGAGAACCACGCCCGGCCCGGTCGGCCAACGCATCCACCCGCGCACGTAGGGCCGCCATCTCTCGCTTGAGCTCCGTGAGCTCGCCGCGTAGAGCGGCGGCCTCGTCGGACTTCGCCGACCGGCAGCTGACGCACACAAACAGCACCACAATCCACTGCAAGCTCGCTGCGGCCCACCGCATGCGAGGGAGTTTACAGGGGCTCCGCCGCGTGGGCCTGCTCGTCGCGGCTCTCCGCATGGGCAAGCAGCGCATGGGTCGTGGTGATCTCAAGGTCCGCGGACCGCTCGACCGAGACCGCGTTGAGCTCGAAGGAACCCGCATGCCAGTCCAGGACGTGAAAGAAGCGTTCCATACCCTGCTTGGCGGCATGGCGCACGTCGAGGTCGATACTGACCACGCTGCCCCGACGGATGTACAGGACCGCCTGTTCGCCCTCGCGCTGGAGCCGCAGCACGCCCGTGCGACGCTCCATCTCGATCAAGGACAGCAAACTCGCAAGCGCCACCTGCGCGAGGTCTCCCCGCAGAACCTGAAGCGCGTCACTCGGGAGCACGTTCGTACCTGACGCCAGCTGCACCCGGACACGCTCAACCAGGTCATCGACGTGGAACGGCTTGTCGACATAGTCGCTGACCCCCAGCTCGTAGCCCTTGAGCCGCTCCACGTCGCTCGTCAAGCGCGTAAGGAAGATTACCGGCAGTTTGGACAGCTTCGCACGCGAACGCAGCAGTCGAAGGAGCTGCCAGCCATCCATCGAGGGCATGGTGACGTCGGTCAGGACCAGGTCGATGGGCTCGCTCAGCGCGATGCTCAGTGCCTCGACCCCGTTGCGCGCGGTGATCACCTCGTGACCCGCACCGCGCATGGCATGCTCGGCTTCACGGCGCATCAGGTCATCGTCGTCGACCACCAAGATCCGAGCCGCTTCCGGCGCAGCCGGTTCGATCGACGCCAACAACTCGGCGCGCCCCGGCCGCACCTCCAGCAGCTGGACGCGCACGCCTGGTCGACGCCCGCGTCCGACGTCGGCCTCCAGCACCGCACTGACCCGACCCACCGCCGCCATGTCCGGAAGCCCACCCCGCCCCTTAACTGTAATATTGACCACGGATCCGACGGGGAGGTCCCGGTCGCAAGGAATCACCATGCTGTCGAGGGAAACCGAAAGGGTGTAAAGGTCCGCCATCGTCTCGGAAGAGACCGGATTCGCTCGTAATTCCGCGGGTGCGGGAGTGTCGGAAGCCTCGCGCGCGCGTTCGTCCACAACGAATTATTGTAGCCCGGCGTCCCCTCGGGGTTCAACGGGGCGAGGCAGCGATATTGCCACCATCAACCGTCACGACGGAGCCGGTCGTACTACGCGCGAGGGCCAGCTGCAGAAACGCGTCAGCCACGTCGTTCGCAGACACCTCGCGCCTGAGCAGATTGGCGCGATAGTACCCGTCCGCATCCAGCCCGCGTGCCTGCGCGCGGGCCGCCACCTCTTCCGGGTCCAACAGTCCAGTCCGCACCCGGTCGGCATTGACCGCGTTGGCGCGGATGCCATCGCCCCCAAGCTCGAGCGCGTACTGTTTGACGAGCGCCATCAAAGCAGCCTTGGGCACCGCGTAGGGTCCAAAGCCCCGGCCCGGATTGAAAGCAGCCTTGCTCACGTTGAATAGCAGGAAGCCCCCACGCCCTTGTCTACGCATGGCGGCTGACGCCGCCGAAGCCAGCCAATGATGAGCATACAAGTTGATCTCAAAACTCCGCCTCAAGGTTTCGGTGGTGCAAGACGCAATCGGCTCCTGTGGCGCTAGACCCGCGTTCGATATGATTCCATCCACGCCCCCAAACCGACGTACGGCTCGCTGGACCGCGGCTCGCACAGCCCCTTCGTGGGTCATATCGACGACCGAATGCGCAGCCTTCAACTGGCCCGCAAGCCGCTGGAGAAGCTCCTCTTGGCGGTCGAGCAGAAATAGCGCAGCGCCCTGCGCCGCGAACAAGCGAGCCGTCGCAGCGCCTATCCCCGACGCGGCACCACTGATGATAACAACATGGCCTTCGAGGGGCCGGGACACCTTTCTCCCGAGCTTGGCCTGCTCAAGCGACCAATACTCCATATCGAAAATGTCGTCCTCGGGCAGCGCCTGATAGCGGTCCACGGCCTCGGCCAGACAAATCACATCGATCGTATGCTCGTATATGTCAGCGGCAATGCTGGCATCCGCTTCGCTGCTTCCGACCGCGATCAGTCCAATGCCTGGGGACAGAACAATGCGTGGACTCGGCTCCAGGGGCGTCACCATGATGCCCTTGCGCGCCATCTGGCGTTCGACATAGGCACGATAGTTCTCGCGGTACCGGTCAATCGCAGCCAGAATCGTCGGCCGCTGTTGCTCGACCGACTGCCCGTGTACGAGGGGCAACACCAAAGGGAAACGTTTGGTGCGGATCACGTGGTCAGGCGTAGCGGGACCCACTTGACTCAAACTGGACAGCTTCGCATCACTGACGAAGTCCAGTACTGCGTCGGTCCGGCGCAGGTGCAGCACGCAGCGACGATCGTCGGTGGAGAGGGCACCACGCAGCACCGGTGCCAGTTGTGCATAGGAAACCGGCTCGACGGGAGGCAATGAATCGCGCGCCGTCCAGTATCGCCGCCTAACCGCATACGCCTCGGCAAGGGTCACCGCTTGGATGTGACGCTCATAGGATTCCTTGGCCGTCTTGCCGAAGGTGAACAGCCCGTGCTGAAGCAGCAGCAGACCCTCCACCTCCGGGTGTCGCTCGTAGATCCTCGCGGCTAGCTTCGCGAGTTCGAAGCCCGGCATGACATAGGGCACGATCCCAAGACGCTCACCAAAGCGCTCGCGGCACAGTGCTTCCGCTTCGGGTTGATCGACCAGCGCCAGGATCGCGTCTGCGTGAGAGTGGTCGATGAACTTGTGCGGTAGGAACGCGTGCAACAGCGTCTCCACCGACGGACTCGGCCCCGAGGCATCCAGCATGCGGGTGCGGTGAGCGTTGACCATCGCCTCATCGCTCAGCGACTCGAGCGCCCGCAGCTGAAGCAGTGGCGCCAGCCGAACCGCAGGGAACCCCTCGGGTTCAATGTCGCCGAGGTCCCATCCGCTGCCCTTCACACACAAGACCTCGGTGTCGTGGCCGATGTCATCAGGCGTGCGGGTCTTGACGGAAGTGTTTCCGCCTCCGTGTAGCACGAGCGCAGGTTGCTGACCGATCAAACGAGCGGAATAGACTCGCAATGCGAGATCTTCGCTGCAGCGATCGGCGTAGCGCGCAACGAACGCTCGCGCCTGATCATCGGACCACAGGCTCTCCATGTCCCCCCTGCTCTAGCACTCCTGCTGCCAATTTTCTCTAGACCCACATCCATCACCAAGGAGGCCGCAGCGCTCCTTGCACGAGACAACCCCTTCGGTGCCTCGCACGCTCCCTCTACAACCGACGGGGATCGCTAGTGCTACCCCGCAAACCCTCCATGCCGCAATCCTTTCCGGGTCAGGCTAGAAATCCCGAGGGCATCGAGGTCAGCCGCGCCTGCCGCCCGCAGATCGCCCTGAGAGGTCCCCCGGGCTGTCGCCCGGAACAGGCTCACCTCGAGGCGACGGTGGGTCAACACGTGCTTAAAGCGCGCCACCGGATCCGTCGTCAGCCGCCCGGCAAGGCCGGCCTCTCGCAGCACGCCCCTGGCCACGTCCGCACTATCACCTTCACCCATAGGAAGATTCCACAGCCCTCCAAAGAGCGCAGCCTGACCGCGCGTGAGCCATACGCGCCGGCCCCGCTGACTGGTGGCAAGGACCGCCACCATCGTGACCCGTCGGGGCGGGCGTCGGGCCTTGGCCACCGGGAGGTTTGCCTGTTGTCCCGCCCGCCGGGCGGCGCAGTGGGCTGCAACTGGACAGGCCTCGCAAGCTGGAGACGCCTTGGTACACACAGTCGCCCCCAGCTCCATGAGTGCTTGATTCAGGTCTCCAGGCCGCTCGCCCGCAACTAGGGTCTCGGCCAAGCGCCACATGTGCTCCGCGGTATCCCGATGTCCGAGCGGGGTCTCTATCCGAAAGACCCGCGCGAACACTCGCATCACGTTGCCGTCCACGATCGGCTCAGGACGACCAAACGCGATGCTCCCGATCGCGCCGGCCGTGTAGCGGCCGACACCCGGAAGGCTGGATCGCGCGGCGCGCTCCTCGGGAACGTGGCCCCCGTAGTGCGCCACCACCTCTTTGACGCCCGCGTGCAGCAAGCGGGCACGACGGTAGTAGCCGAGCCCACTCCAGCTGGCCATGACCTCGTCCTCCTCAGCCGCCGCCAGGCTGGCCGCAGTCGGAAAACGGTCCACAAACCGATCGTAGTATCGGAGCACCGTGCCGACGCGCGTCTGCTGCAACATCACTTCCGATACCCAAACCTTGTATGGATCGGCGGGCTCACCGACACGGGCGCGCCATGGCAGTTCCCGCGCATGGGTAGTGTACCAGGCCAGAAGTACCCGACGCAGAGCTGAAAGGTCCCGCATGGCCGCCATCCCAACCGCACGAAACCGCAAGGTCAAGCCCAAACCCGTGTATGCTGCCCGGGTGCAGCGAACGCCAACGACCCTCCGGGCCGGTGCGGCCTTGGGCCTCGTCCTGGCATTGTGCAGCGCGATGGCCGCATGCGACCGCCAAGGTGGGGATCACGAACGAACCAAGAAAACCGTTGAGGTCGCAGCCATGGAGCCCCAGGGCGCGGCTGTCGAGGCCCCAGCAACGCCACCTTCAGCGCCACCCACGACGCCAGAGGCGGCCAGCCCGCCTCCGCCCGAGATCATCACGGAGCTCATGATGGAGCATGGCGACCTGCAACTGTCGATCCAACACCACGGTATCCAAACGGTCTCGCTCTCGTCCCGAGCCACGCTCGTCTTGGAAGCCCGGCCCGATGAACCGATTGGAGAGCTCCTGCTGACCGGGACCTGCGCGCAGGTCCCGCCCAGCGGGCCGAACGTTTGCCAACCCCTGGCACCGGGCGCAGAGCGAATCGTCACACCGTTGCTGGTCCGCCGGTCCCAGGTGAACTGCGGGCCCTGGGACCCCAACGTCGACAGCCACAACCTAGCTGACTACAGAGTGCTGCTGACCGCCTGTCCTGCACCGTAGTGTGCCTAGCTAGCTAGGCCGACGCTAGGCCGACTCCCGGCACGCGTCTGGAAGCTCGAAGTGCACGCCTTCCATCCGGTGAAGCTTGTCGAGGCTCTTCAGGGTCTCCACCTCACGCAGCGGGGAAGCGAGGACCACTGTCGCCACGTCCCAGCGATCGTTGAGCTGCTCCACAACCAACCTGTCCGCACGTGACAGCTGCCGGATCTGTTGCAGACGCGGTAAGCGTTTGACGACCGCGCTCTGGGGCACCCGCGCATACAGGTACTCGACCTGTTCCCGCTCTGCTTCCCGCAACAAACGCTTGATACGGGCCGATCCAGGATCGGCTGAGAGCAGCGAGCCAAACACATGCGCGGCCTCAGCAAACTGCTGTTGGCGGAGCAACTGGGTCGCCTGGTTGATGAGCTTGTCCGTCAGGTTCCCACCCTGGGGGGCCCCATCCACCACTACCAAACCAAGGCGGCGAACGCTGTCTACATTCCTTAGGAGGGCCGGTCGCGACAATCCGAGGCACAAGCGGGCGTCGGACAAAGAGAGCTCGCCGTCTGCGCAATATAAAATCGCCTCCTGGGTCACGCTCAGGCCGGCGACCGATGGCGCATGGGCGCGATGCAAGCGCGCACTATCCGTCGCGTAGAGTTCCGTGATCCTGGGCCACTCATCCTTGTGCCGCAGACCCTCCATGACAACCTCAGGAAGCCATACCGACAACGAGACGCTTTCGTCCTGCCCGGCGTCGTAATCGCGGTGGAAGCGGAAGTCCGCCTCACCGTCGAGAAACTGGTCATAGAACGCTTCGACAGCCACCTGGGCGTCGGGCAACGGCGGTGCGTCCAAATGCGAGAGCTCCGGATGCAACTGAGCCACTGGCACCGACCGAACATCGGGTCGCCGCATGGCGACCAACGAGCGACCTTCGATCCGCACCCAGCTCACGCCCGTAGCCCGTTCGATGAGCAGCGTACCAGTCATCCCAGTGGCGTCCGCCCACTGCAGAATGTCGGCAAGGGACATCGTTTCGAGGTCGCCGTGGAGCACCAATAAATTCTACGCCACTGGTCAACCATCCCAAAGCCCTAGCGAAGCCTTCCCGCAGGGCCTGTACCCACGCCAACTGCCAAGTAGTGCTGTCGCGTACAAAGCGTCGCATGTATGGATGGGAGCCCCCCGTCGGAAAGGCGGGTCGGCACCACGCACGCGAGCAAGGCAATGTTTTGGTACCCTATTAGACGTGTCGTTGCTCAACCCACTGTCCGGAGAGATCTCTGCGAAGATCGTCTATTACGGGCCGGGCCTATCGGGTAAGACGACCAGCCTGCAACACATCCACCGGGCGGTACGTCCCGAACGCCGGGGTGATTTGGTTTCGCTCGCGACCGAGACGGACCGCACGCTCTTCTTCGATTTCTTGCCGCTGCATGTCGAACGGGTGCGCGGACTCAGCGTACGGCTCCAACTGTACACGGTGCCGGGTCAGGTCTTCTACGCAGCCACCCGCAAGCTTGTGCTGGGAGGTGCGGACGGGGTGGTCTTCGTGGCGGACAGCCAACCCCATTGTCACGACGCCAACCTCGAATCACTCGAAGCGATGCGTGTAAGCCTGGCGGAATTCGGCATTGACTTGAGCGATTTCCCATTGGTGTTCCAGTACAACAAGCGCGATCTGGACAGCGCCGTCCCGATCGGTGAGATGAGTGCCGCGATGAACTTCCTCGGCGCACCGGAGCACGGCACGGTGGCCCGCAACGGGGACGGCGTGCTGGAAGCGCTTCGGGACATCTCGAAGCTCGTCATCAAGGCCCTGGCGCAGCAACAGCCGTCCGTTCGGAAGCAGATCGTGGAGGAGCGCCCCGGCGATGTCGATGAGGGGATCGCCGGACAGATTCGCTCCGCCGCGCGGGCGGCCCGGGACTCACAACTCGCTGCCAAGAGACTGGATAGTGACCCGGCGGAAGCGGAGACTGGCGGGCCTAGCCCGGGCACCGCTCAGGCCCCCGAGGGGAGCCCGCTCAGCTTCGCGGAGCTGGTGCCGGTTGGGCAGGCCGAAGTCGTGGGGGAAATCGAGCGCTGCATCCGCGAGGGTCGAAATCCCCATGCCGTTCAGCTCGCTGCATCGGGGCTTTCTGACCTGCTGAGCGCCTTGCCGGGCCCACACGACGCCACTGCAAGCGTTTACAAGGGAGCCCTTCTAGGCCTGGATGGTCGCGAGTACCTGCGTCTTTGCAGACTAGAGGCGGCCCCCCCCGAGGCCGTGTCCCGCCGCGATGCTCTGTTCGCACTGCATGTTCTGATTTCTGCGCATCTCAAGGCCGGCACCCTGTAATCCCACTGGGAAAGAGGGGCGCGTTGACCTGGGCTGGTACCCGCGTTAACTGTATACATGTAGGTAGCGTTGGGCATGGGCCCGAGATTGCAGCAGATCAAGCGGACGTGAACCCATGCGGCAGCAATGGGAAGCTCCTCAGTACGCGGGATCGGTTGGCAATTGAGGCGGTGCGGAAGCACGTATTGGTTGGGCCGGCAAGCCAGGCCGGAACCAAACAGGGTGAGAGACAAATGCGACAGACGAGTAGAGGCCTGAAGAAGCTGAAGAGAGCGCCCCGCCCCGGAAGCCGCGCGGTGCTCACCGCACTATGTTGCGCTGGGATCGCCGCAACCGCGGCGACGCCGCGCAAGGCGGCCGCAGGACCGGCAGAAAGTCCCGCGGAGATCGCAATCAACCCTGCCAACCCGGACCTGTGGGTTGTCCGATACGACTACGTCGGCGGTGGCATGCTGTTTTCGGAAGACGCCGGCACCAGTTGGAAGCTGCTCTGCAACGGCGCCATCGACCCCATGGTGTCACGCGAAACCATTGGGCTCGTCGTGTCCTCGAATGGAGATGCTTTTACCGGAGAGTTTGACGGGATGTGGCGCGTCGGCGCGGCGGGCTGCAACAACGCCTTCGAAAGCACCTTTGAGGAACGGTGGGTTTCGGATCTCACGCTCGATCCCAGCGACCCCAACAAGATCTATGCGATCACTTCCAACGGAGGGGAGCAGAACGGCGTCTACGTGTACGACGCGACGTCCGACGTGTGGACGGCGACCGGAACACAGGAAGAGATGCTGATCAGCCGGATTCGGGCCACCGACAACGCCGGAGGGGTGCGGCTTTACCAGAGCGCCTCTATGGGCGAAATGATGATCATGGACCCGGAAACCGGCGAGCCACGCTATTTTCCCAACTACTTCATCCGCGTATCGGACGATAGCGGCACCACCTGGACGACCCATGCGGCTTTCGAGCAAACGGACGGCAACATCCGCCTGGAAGGCATCGACCCTACGAACCCCGATCGAATCGTGGTCAGCGAGTCCTTCGGCAAGGATGACATGCGCAAGGACCGTGTCTGGGTCAACGCCGCAGCCGGTGAAGCCTCCGCATGGCAGGTCCTGGTGGAGGTTGAGCGGTTTGGTGGCGCCACCTTCGGACCGGAGGGACAGCTTTGGGTCGGGGACGCCGACGGTGGGATCCATCTCGTGAAAGCGGGCGAAAGCGCGCCAACCGTACTGTCCGCGGATGCGCGAGTACGCTGCCTAAGCTATCAACCGGCCATTGACAAGCTGCTGGCCTGCCAGCTGTTTTCGGTGAATGAGGTCGGCAGCGACGGCAGCCTAACCCCGCTGCTGGATTTCCGCGCGGTGGAAACGTGGGTCGCCTGCGAGGGAACGTCGGTGGCGCCGACCTGCGAAGCACAGGCGGGCATTGGGGGATGGTGTGGCCCGTCCCACTACCCCGACGCCGGGATTTGCGCAGCCTATTGCTATCCGGGTCGCGGCTTTCAGACCGACGCCGAGGCGATGGCTGCCAGCAAGGCCTGCGACCCGAGCACGGTGGATCCCGTAGAAGGTGGCGGACCAGATATTCAAGAAGCACCGGGAACTGCGCAGGAGGCGGCGCCGAGCCCTGAGGACCCGACCCAACCGGCCGAAGACGATCCCGACGACACGACAATGGGGAGCCAAAATGCCGGCGGCGCGGGCACCGGGGGCACAGAAGGCGGTGCGGTGGTCGAGGCGCCCCCCACGCCCGACACTCCGAAGGGCGGAAGCGACTCCGGTGGCTGTTCGGTGGTTCATGACAAGGGAAGCGGTACCCCGGCAGGACAATCGCTCCTATGGACTGCGATCCTCGCCCTGACCGCACGCAGGGCCGCTCGCCGGCCTCGATCACGACACAAGGGTCGGTGACCAAGCGACTCATCCCAATACTGGGTCAATTCTAGAGACCGATTCGCGGTATCCTTGTGACATGAGCGCCTCTGTATTGCCGCACGAAGGCATGCCTGTGGGCTGGTTCGGTGTCGGCGCCCCAGGCACCCGGGTCGATGACCCGTATCCCGCCCTGAATCACCTCCGCGAAACGCTGCCCGTGCACATGACCCCGGCCGGCACGGTGCGCCTGTTTAGGCACGCCGACGTGGTCAGGCTACTTCGTGAGACCCGGGTCGGGGTCCGGACCCTCGATGGGGTACTGCCCGGCGTAGACGAAACCGAGTTCGGCGAACGAAAGTTCATGCTCCAGCAAGATCCGCCGAACCATACGCGGTTGCGGCGACTCGTCAGCAGAGGCTTTACACCCAACCGCATCAAGGCCATGGAGTCCCATGTCCAAGCCCTGGTCGATGATCTGCTCGAGCAGGCATTGTCACAGAATGAGATGGATGTGATCGCGGACCTGGCCCGGCCCCTACCAGCCACGGTGATCTGCCAAATGCTTGGGGTTCCTCTGGCGGATCGAGACCGATTCACAGACTGGACGGCGCGCATCACGCATCTGTTGGTACCCGCGCACCTAACCACGACCGTGCGGGAACGCGCCTTCGAGGCACTGTCCAGCCTGCTGAGCTACATGGATCCCCTGATCTCGGAACGGCGCAAAGCCCTCGGAGAGGATCTGCTGAGCGACCTGATCCGCGCCGAAGAGGCGGGCGACCGCCTGAGTACCGACGAACTCATCACGCACGCGATGGGGTTGTTGATCGCCGGCTTCGAAACCACCATTGGACTGATCGGCAATGGTGTCCGTCAACTGCTTCTACACCCCCAGGAGCTTGCCAAGCTCGTGGCCGAGCCGGGACTGATCGGTTCGGCCGTCGAGGAGTGCCTCCGCTTCGACGGGCCGATCCCAGGAACGCTACGCGTGCTGCATGAACAAGCAGAATTCGGCGGCTACAGCTTGGCTGCCGACACCCCGATCAACGTCAGTTTGGCGGCAGCCCACCGTGATCCGAGGGTCTTCGAGGCACCGGACGAGTTCCGCATCGAACGTGATCACAGCGCGCACCTAGCGTTCGGTGGAGGCATCCACTTCTGCCTGGGAGCACACCTGGCCCGGCTCGAGGCGCAGAAAGCGATCGGAACACTGATCCAGCGCGCGCCGCGCCTGTCGCTGACCAGCGACGCGATCGAGTGGGGTGAGTCTCTATTCAGAATTCAGGCGCGGCTGATGGTCACGCTTCGCTAGGATCCCACGCGCCCCTGCGGCGCGGATTCCATGCGGCGGTGCGTTGCCCGGGCCCATCACCGACCCACGGGCCCTCCACCCCGGGCCCACCGAAAGGCAGCTGTTGCCCTGCTGAAACGGGCCTTTTCGAGGTAGCGGTTAGCAGTAGGGCGGCCCGAACCACGGAAACGGGAGCGGGTGGGTATGCACGGGGCGGCTTTGCCGGTGACACGGAAAAGGGCGCGTGCCGCTTCCTGGATGAGAAACTAGGCGAGGTCCGCAAGCGGGGACGAGCTGTCGAAGTCCGCGACGATCTCGCTCAACGCGCACACGTCGCACTGATGGGTTCGGACAAGGCCGCGGCCCAGAAAAAGCACTCCGTGGATCGCTTGCGATCACAATCGGACTTCACGCCACAAACGGCCTGGGATAGTCTTCGGCGCAATATGGCTGCCAAGAAAAAGAGCCCGAAGAAGTCGGCGAAGAAGAAGGCGCCGGCCAAGAAGAAAACCGCAGCACGGCCCGCCAAAAAGAAGCTGGCCAAAAAGAAGGTGACCAAGAAGGCGCACGACAAGAAGAACGCAAAGAAGAAGGCAGCCAAGAATACGCAAACGAAACAGAAGCAGAAGA
>JAPPOR010000281.1:0-445 GCA_028817905.1 Myxococcales bacterium | reverse complement strand
ACCAAGAAGAAGGCAGCCAAGAAGGCCACAAAGAAGAAGGCCACAAAGAAGGCGCCGGCCAAGAAGAAGCCCGCCAAGAAGGCCACAGAGAAGAAGGCCACAAAGAAGGCGCCAGCCAAGAAGAAGCCCGCCAAGAAGAAGGTGACCAAGAAGGCGCCCGCCGAGAAAGCGGCACCCGCCAAGGCTTCGAAGGCAAAGCCACAAGCCACAAAGAAGAAGGCGCCCAAGCCAAAGGCTCCTCCAACTCGCCCTGCGGCCTCCATCGAGACGATCCCGGCGGCGGAAGCCGAAGCCGTGGAGATCGAGCCACAATCGCAGGCACCACGCACCTCACCATTCGCCGGACTCACCAGCACGACTGAGTCGAAGCCTAAGGTCGAGTCGAAGCCCAAGGTCGAGTCGAAGCCCAAGGTCGAGCCGAAACCCAAAGTCGAGCCGAAGCCCA
>JAPPOR010000855.1 GCA_028817905.1 Myxococcales bacterium | reverse complement strand
GCGGAGTCGAGCAGTTGTGCGAGGGCGCGTGATTTGGTGATGGATGCGGGCTAGCTCCGCTCCGCCACGATGTCGTACAGCGGTCCTGGACGACGGCTGCTCCAGGTGTAGAGCGCGATGCGGTCAAGTCGTAGGCGCACGCTGCGCAGGTCGAGGGGATTCGCCCATGCAAGCCCCCTTTCGAGGTCGCCTTCGGATGCGCGCCGCGGTGGTCGTACCAGGGTCACGTGTGGTGTGGCGGCGCGGCGAGGCGGTTCGCGGTTCGCGGCTGCGGTGAGGGTCCCGTCGAGCTCGGAAAGACAGTGGCGTGCCTCCTGTTCGCCGCGCGAAAGCAGTGCACTGAGGGCCGTGTAGCGACGCAGGGACCGGCCCATCGGCACGATGCGCCCCAGTGACACCTCGAGCGGGCGCACCGGCGCGTGCTGCAGGTATGTGTCGAGGGCCAGCAGCGCGGCTCTGGCGGCTGCTTCGCCACAGGCGCCGAGGAAGGCTATCGTCATGTGCAGGTCTTCCGGGGGAAGCCGGCGGAACCTGGCGGGTGGCGGCGGCAGGGTATCCAAGAAACTCCCATCGACCGGAAAGGCGAAGAACCAGTTGGGCCCCGTCACGCTGCTTACGGTACGATCATTGGAGTAGAACGCAAAGGCACCGCCTGGTGATGATCAGAGTCCACCGGACGGCGCTGGATCGCGGGTTGTCGTGCTGGTGGCGCGGGCGAAGGACGCCCATGCTATTCTGCCGCTTCGTCGCTTGCTTGAGCCTTGGCGAGGGCGGAGGCGAGAGCACTGCGGATCTCTTCGCTGCGTTCGCCGGGTCCGATCTTCTCGCCGTTGGTTTCGGTGGCGTAGAACACGTCGACCGCGCGCTTGCCTTCGGTGCTGATCTTGGCGGTTACGATCGAGACGTCCAGGTTATGCAGGGTCGACGCCAGCGTGAACAGGAGCGCGGGCCGGTCTTCGGTGCGTACCTCGATGATGGTGTGACTGCGTGAACCATCGTGGTCGAACACCACCTCGGTGAACACGGGTGGGGTCGGCCGCACGCTCCAACTCGGTGGCGGCCTAGACCGAACGAGCGAGCCCGGCAAGACCTTGCCATCGATGATTGCAGACAGATCTCGTTGCAGCCTGGCCAGGCGATCCTCTATGGGCTGATGCTGCGCATCGGGGTGGACCCAAAAGAGGTCGACCGCCTGATGCTCTCCATTGGAAAGCGCTCGTGAGTTCACCTGCGCCGTCCGGATTTTGAACCGGTTGGCGGCGATGGCGGCTGCAATCGACGCCAGGAGGCCAGGTCGGTCGCCCGCGACCAGGCGCAGTTCAGCACCGGTCCGGGTTGCGGTAACGACGCACAGACCCACCAGCTCCCCGTCCGTTTCCTCCTCTTGCCGCCGCGGAACAAGGGACAGGCCCACCGGTTGACCGCGCGTGTTGATCGCGAGTTCGGCGTGGGCCACGATCTCGGCCGGCTGGTTGGCCAGGAAGTACCGCGGCGGCATCGTTGCAAGATACTCATCGAAGGCATCGGCTTTGGCCGCGTTGGACCACAGGTCCCGCGCCTGCCGCTGGACCAGGTCGACCCGGCTTCTCGGCGCGGTCGCCTCCCCCGAAAGGTATGCATCGCTTGCGCGGAACAGCCCGTCGAGCATGATGCGCTTCCATTGGGTCATCGCGACCGCGCTCGTTGTCGACAGGTCTGCAACCGTCAGCAGATAGAGCTCCCTGAGGCCTTCGCGGCCGCGCATATCGCGCACGAACTCGGTCACCGTGGCGGGATCACTGACGTCCCTGCGCACGGCCATCGTGTACATGGTCAAGTGATGCTCGATCAGATGGCATGTGTCGTCGATGTCGTCACGCGGTACTCCGAGGCGCGCGAGGATCGTCTTGGCCATCTGTGCACCGCGGCGCGCGTGTTCATGACCGCCGATGGCTTTGCCCACGTCGTGGAGCAGGGTGGCCAGAAACAGGACCTGGGGGCGCATGACTTGTGTCGCCAGGCGGGCAGCCATCGGCAGCTGGTCGACGAGTTCGCCGCGCGTCAACGCCCTCAGCCGGTCGACCGCCGCGATCGAGTGCACGTCGACCGTGTACACGTGATAGAGGTCGTGGTGAACGCGTCCCACGACGGGCGCGAACTCGGGGATCATCGCCAGCAATAGGCCGACGTCGTGTAGCTCGCCTAGGATTGATCCGGACCGGAAGGGCGCTGTCGTGCACGTGCACGCCAGCTTACGGAACAGGTGGCCGGCTTCTTCGCTCGCTCTGAGGCGGGTGCAGACGTCCGGATCGACCGCGATCGTGGCGATAGCGTCGCGGGTGCGTCCAAGCAGGGGCACGTCTCGTGCGACGGCCTCGTTGTACACGCGCAAGGCCAAGACCGGGTCCTCGTTCAGTCGCTCCGGCTGGGCCAACCCCAGGCGACCCTCGCACGTGACCAGACCTTCGCCGGCGGCCTCCATCGGGGGAGCCGAGGGGTGCCGTCTGCGCCGCGCGTGACCGAGGATGCGCAGGCTCGTGTGAGCGAGTACGCGGGCGTTTCGATAGTAGTCCGACATGAACGCTTCGACCGTTTGGCCGGTGCGCTGAACCGCGGTAAGCGAGGGATCGTCTGCGCTGCGATACCCCATGGCCTTCGCGACCGTCTCCTGTTCGCCGAAGGTCAGGCGGTCCGCCTTGCGACCGGCTGTGCGGTGGAGGTGATTGCGCACGGTCCACAGGAAGTCGAGTGCCCGTTTGGCGCCTTCCCGATCGGCAGCGGTGACGACACCGTGGGTTCCAAGCAGATCGAGATCCCCCGTTCCGTACCTCGCGCGCGCGGCCCACAGCGCACAGTCCAGGTCGCGTAGCCCACCGGTGCCCCGCTTGACGTCCGGTTCCAGCAAATATACCGAATCCCCGAACTGTTGGTGGCGGGCCGCGGTACGCGCTTCCAGTTGGTCGATGAACCCCGGGACCCGTTCATCGCTGAAGATGCTTTCCGAAAGGCGCGCCTGCATTTCCGGCAATAGGCTCGAGTAGCCTGCCAGGGGTCGGAAATCGATCAGTTCCGTAGCGAGTGCCAACTCCGTGTCTGCATCGCTGGCGATGTTGTCCAGGTGGACGACCTGGTGCCCCAAGCTCACCTTGGCGTCCCACAATGGGTAAACGATCGCTTCTACCACCCGCGCCACTTCCTCGGGTTCTGCGGTCGTGATGAAGCACAGGTCCAGGTCGCTCGACATTCCCAGCAGCTGGCGGCCGTAGCTCCCGACGGCTCCCAGCAGGATCGGCACGTTCGAAGGAACGAGCCCGCTGGTGGCGTTCGCATACAGTTCTCGCACGAACTCATCGGCCAGTGCTGCGTGGCGGTGGGCGAGCTTGATACCTCCGGCGCCCGGGATCCTGAGCATGTCTGCCAGAACGCTTTTCTGCTGCGCGATGCGCTCGCGCAAACCGCTGGCCTGGGTTTGGAATCGGTTAGCTGACCGGTTGGCAGCTCGGCGTTGTGTCTCGGCGGTTGCCATGCGGGGCCCTCCACGCTGACAGTCGGCCCAGCTTCACCGATGGATGTATCCGGCAGGTTTCGCTGCGGCTTGCTAGCCCGGGTCATTCACGACTACGCCGCCGCCTCGTTTGTCCTCCGACAAGACAGAACCCTCGCCACCCTAGAGGACACGGCGAGTATTCCCGTCGCGCGCGGAAAGCCCTGTGAAGCCGAATCCCTGCGCGATCCGCTTGCGATTCGCACATGGTCCGGGCAAGCCAGGATCCGGTCGTTGAATCGATTTGTGAGCGCGCCCGCGCGACCTGCCGACCTAGCGACCTTGTCCAGACGCATCCGATCAAGGCAACGCCACCAAACTTGACGCAAACGCCCACGAAACACTGACTCAAGGTCGTTAGCTAGCTTGCGTCCGCCGACATGTCGATTTCCATTTCGAAGTCGTCGGAGTCCTCGACGGTCGCTTCTTGGGCAGCGGGCTTGTCGGGCAGGCGCGGTGGCACGGCGGCGCTCGGTCGGGATGGTGGAGGCGGCGGTGCTCCCGGTGCTGGGGCACCGCGCGACGCGCGGGGAGGCGCCTTGGACACCGGAATGGAGGTCATGTCGCCTTCTTTGCGGGCGGCGCGCTTCGGGGACTTGAAGGCCCGGTTGGTCGGCTTGCTGGCTCGAATGGCTCTCTCCCGCGAGCCCTCCGAAGGAGCAACGGCCTCCGTCTCACCGGTCTTTGGGGGCCCGATCTCGGGCGGATTGCTGCCCAGGGCATCGATCGCCGCTTCGACCGTATCGGTCTTGCCCGCAGCATCGTTGTTCTGGTTCGCCGGCACCAGGCCGTGGTCACTGGCGATGCACGGCTGGATCACCTCGTCCCAAATATGAGCAAGGGGGATGTAGGCGGACAGCGTCTTCGTGCCGAGCTCAGCGATGAGGTTTCCGTCGGAGAAGGACTGGCCCCGGCGGCCCGCGGCGAGCGCCGCATCCAGCGCCATTTCCAGCTCGGGTCGGGGCATGAGCTGTGCCAGCTTCTCCACGCGAATGCCTTCGACCACTTCCTGGTGCGATACCAGGCCGTCCTTGAGAGCCCGGTCGAGCATGAACGCAACCATGCTCTTGGCGCGCTCAAACCCCGCGTCGTCACGCTTGGCTGCCCGCCAAAATGGATCCTCGACCAGGTACGCCCACAGCGCCTGGGCCGGCAGGAAACGCACGCGGTCGTCCGGGTCGAACAGACTCACCACCGCGTTGGGAGACGCCTCACCTTCGGCGAGCGCGATTGCCAGGTCTTCGGCGGCCGAGGGTGAGTTCTTCTTGAGGGCGATCTTGTGCTTGACGCCGGTCGTTGCGACGAGGATTTTGGCGCGAAGATCGGGGCGCTGATCGAGCCCTTCCATGATCGCGTGGGGTGGGAAGTGCCGCAAGAAGTCATGGCTGGAGCGCTGACCGATTTCGAACGCGTGGACCACCACATGGGCGAGAAAGCGTTCAAGTCCGCTGCTGAGTTTCGACTCAAACGCGATGCTGTCGTCGGAGGGGTCTTGTTCCATGGCGTTCCGGGAGCTGGAGGGTTGCGAACAAGCAGTATCCGAGGTCCTGCTGGTAGGTCTCAAGGACACCTTCCTAGGCCTCTCGGCGACCGTGTGGGCGTTCGGCTGACGGCAATCCCGGGGGCCGTCTCACGCGTCTCGGGTGGGGATGCGGTAACCTCATCTGCTGCCCGACATGGTCTCGTGCCTCCGACATGTCGGAATAGCTGGTTCGCACCCAGAAAATGGACTTGTCGACGTGACGGTCCGCAACGGAGCGAAGCGAAGCGGCGCGACCCGCGGAAGGCGGGGCGGGTGGCTGTACATCGGGTGGCTGTGCCGCACCGGGGGAAGGGGCGTGCGCCCTTTCCTGGATGAGAACTAGCCACGCACAAGGAGTGGCGGCTTGGTTAGGAAGGCTGTGCAGCTCCTTGCTCAATGCTAACCGCTCGCGCCCTCCAAGGTCGGGTGTCCGTGGTTTTCGCTCGTGGCCCGTTGTCTCATGGGCCCAAGTGGGCCGAAGAGCCGGTAGGCACTGGCGGGTCGTACTCCGGGTTCGTACGCAAGGATTGCGAAGTGGAGGTCGTTCTGCCAACATCCGCGTCCACTGGCCAGCATTGCATTCGCGCCCTTCGGGGATGAAATCGCGAAG
The DNA here is from genome assembly GCA_028817905.1 of Myxococcales bacterium. GTDB lineage: Bacteria > Myxococcota_A > Polyangia > Polyangiales > JAFGIB01 > JAPPOR01. The sequence goes on along the minus strand of JAPPOR010000855.1, from coordinate 6,631 downwards.
CGGATGACCGGCAGCAAGACCCAAGCAATGGCAGTTTCTACAGAGAGCAGTGATTCCCGACGCCCCGTACCCGATAAGCGGGTCGGGATCTTGGCCGCTGCGCTGCGCGTCTTTTCCGAGCGCGGTGTCAACGGCGTTGCGGTGCCGGAGATCGCCTCCGCCGCGGGCGTCGCGACCGGCACGATCTATCGCTATTTCGAGAGCAAAGAGGCGCTGGTCAACGAGCTCTACCGTCAGGAAAAGGCCGCGCTGCACGAGTACCTCTATGGAGGGCTCGACCGTGACAGGGAGCCGCGCGCCGTCTTTGACGAGGTCTGGGACCGGATGGTCCGGTACGCGCGGGAGCGGCCCGAAGTCTACCGCTTTATCGAGCTTCAAGACCACCAGAGCTACCTGGATGAGGAGAGCTTGGCCCTGCAACGGCGCATGCTGTTGCCGATGGTCAACCGGGTCAAGGCGATGCAAGGTCGCGGCGTCTATCGCAAGGACGTCCGGGACCGGGTGCTGATCGCGATGGGTTGGGGCGCGTTCGTGAACCTGCTCAAGGTGGAGCGAGAAGGCTTGCTGACCCTACGCCGCAAGGACCTGCTGGCCGCTCGCGAGCTATGCTGGCAGCTCTACACGGGAGAGTGTCCGGGCTAGCCCCCTTGACCAGGATGTTGGTCGACAAATGCGTCAGGTTGGGTCGGGCCCTGCATTCTGCAGGGGGCAGGAAGTCAAGGGGGCTAGACTCGCCGGCCTTTCGGTTTGCCCCCCAGGTCAGCGGCGCAGTTCACGTTCGCGCTTCTGCTCGCGCTGCACCACGCCCGACAGGCCTGCTAGCTGTTCCGCTATCAACTCGAGCATGTCGTCCAGTGTGAAGATGCCTTGCAGCTCCCCGTGTTCGTCTACCACCGGGACCCGGCGGACGCCGCGGGCGCGCATGCGCTGGATGACGTGGTAGACATCGTCCTGTTCGCGGGCGACCAGCAGATCTCGCGACATGAACTCGCTCAGAGTGCGTTCGGACGGGCGAACCTCGTCATTGGCAAGTGAGGACATCACAAGGTCCCGGTCCGTGACCACCGCGATCGGCTCGGTGACTGCGTGCTTTCGTTCCACGACGACGAGGCACCCGACGTGGTGCTCGCGCATCCGTTGGGCGGCGTCCCGCACGGTGTCCCCGGGATCCGCAATCACGACTGTTCGGTTGCATAGCATGCCCATGTCCATGTGAGCACCCCGCTGTTTGAGGGCCGGCGCGGCGCCTGGGCCCCATGGGCCGGCCAGTGTCACCGACCAAATACGCACGCGCGCGGGCATGGCAAGACTGTGAAACGCTAGAGCGCGGGTTCTGGGTGCCGGGCGGTGCTCTCCCGCTCACGGCCGCGGACCACCCGCTGGCCCGCACGTGGACCGCGGTGTTCAGTGACGACTGTGCACTGACCCTCGCCGGCGTTGCTCTCGAAGAAGATGACGACCCAGTCGTGGGTCTTGCCCAGACGGTGGGCTCGCGCCGTGTTGGAGTAGAGGGCGGTCAGGTGGAAGCCGTCGCGGTCGGTGTGCAGGATAGGCAACCAGGCCTCATGTTCGGGGTTCATACGGCGCGGGGCGATCTTGGGCAAGGTGCCCGCATCGGCAGCGGCTCGGTAGCGCATGTCGATCTCCAACAGGAGCTTTACGCTCGGCAGAACGACCGGGTCGGTACCGTCATGTCGCGGGGCTCGGCGCCTTCGTCGCATACTTGCGTCGAGCACGGCGCACAGAGCGGCTACACGGCGCGGGCCAAAGCCGGGGACACGGGCCAGTCGCCCATCCAAGGTTGCGAGCTCCAACTCCTCCAAGGTTTCGATGTGGAGGGTGTCCACGACCCGCTCGGCGAGGACGGGACCCATGCCGGGAAGCGACGCGAACAGTTCGGCCGGACAAACCGCGCCTTGGAGTCGCTCGAGCAGCCCGAGCTTGCCGGTCTCGACGATCTCCATGATGGCGCGCGCAAGGCTGCCGCCGATGTGGGGTAGGGCAGTGAGGCCCTTAAGACCGTCTGTGTGGGCCAGTTGCCCGACATCGACGTCGAGACCCCGCAGCGTCCCGGCGGCCCGGAGGTAGGCACGTGCGCGAAACGGGTTCGCTCCCTGCGCGTCGAGCAGTTCCCAAGTGCGTTCCAGCAGTTCAGCGATCCGCCGATTGTCGGGAACGGAATCGGTCGCGTTCTGTCGCATCTCGTCCCGGTCGAACGGGTCGCCTTTGCTCACTTGCCCTGTACCAGGGAAGGCGGCGGGTAGAAGCCCTCGATCGTATGTTCGCCCGAGTCGTGCAGGACGGGTTGGGGCCAGAAGTCTTCGTCGGGTGGCGTCACCTGGGAGAGAAACGGGAAGTACTCAAATAGGCCCGGGAGCTCCATCTCGTAGGACCGCATGCCGATTTCGCACCATCGGAAGCCGGCCACGTGGGCCATCATCTGCTCGTAGCGCATCATCGTCAGAACCCACAGCTGGATCTCGTCCGGTGGCTGGTTTGGCCGGGATGCGAATAGGGTTGGCTGCTCGATCAGCCGGCACACGGCGTCGTGCCCTTCCAGAAACCAGGTGTGAACCAGCATGTGTTGGCGGAAGTTGGACAGACCGAGTGCATCTGTCGCAGGGCCCGCTTCCGGGTGAGTGGCGATCGTCTCGCGTGCGAGCCAGGCATAGCGTTCCAGTACACGCTCGAGCCGATAGAGGGCGGGCACGTCGAAGCGGTCACTGACGACCCGGGCGCGTGTGTGCACCTCAGACCAATCCCCCTTACTCTCCACGAACAGTGGTATCAGTTCGTTCCAGAACGTGTCCACGTCCGCGGGCGTCAGATCGCTGCCTGCGAGGATAGCTTCGTCGGGAGGGGCACCGCGGGCATGTGCCTCTAGCACCGCCCGCAGGGCGGGGGCCCGGCGCTTGAAGCCTGAGTAGTCGGGATGGAACAGCTCGGGGGGCGGGTAGAGCAGCTCGTCCGGCCAGGTTTCCCGGCCTCGGGGCGGCGCGATTGTGCCCAGTCGCCGCACGTGCCACCAGTCACCGGTCGCTCGGAGTTCCTGTGGCCGCGTGGGTGTTAGCGCCAGCATGGCGACGCGGATCAGCTTGGGGGGCGCATCGGGGAATGGGTTGTGCCCCAGGGCGTTCAAGTGAAGCGGGTCCCCCGCAAGCAGTCGCTGGGCGACGATGTCGAAGGTCGACGTGCGTGCGTGCGCCAGATGAGGCCAGCTGCGGGGAAACAGGGAGCCGAACAGGCTCGCCGTGTGGATGCCATTGGCAAAGTAGTAGGTCGCTTGGTCTAGCCGCGCGTGCCGGGGCGAGAGGAATGGTGGTCGGGAGTTCGCGAAGGCTGGCATCCACTTGTAGCCGTACTGCTTCCAGGTTTCGCCATCGTCACTGCCTTCGAACACCGGCGTCAGGCGCAACGGCGGCGTCGCGTGGGGCGGAAACACGCCGTAGCCGTTCACGAATCGGAAGGGGGCAAGGGGTCGGAGCGGTGAAAGTGCGCGGTGCACCCACGCGAACGCGCGGCGCGCCCCAGCGGATGGCCACCCGGCGAGGTTGACCGGCCAATGGACCCAGGCGCGCGTGCTCCAGGAGTCGAGAATGATGAGGTAGAAGAGGCTGATCGAGAACAGCACGGCCATGATTGCGTGCACGGCCAGGTCCGGCCAGTGGGTCCATGTATCGGCCCAGGGGGCGGCGGCCATTTCGAAGACCGAGCTGTTGACGTCGAGCAAGCAGGTGCACAGCAGGATGTAGCCGATATTAAAGAATCCCCAGTTGCCGGTCGCCTGGATGCCCAACATGAGCAGGACCATCAGTGCGTAGCAGACCAGGCGCGGCAAGCCCGTGAAGAGTCCCATGATGGGCGCCGCGATCTCCGCCACAAACATGAACATGTGGGCCATCTTGAGAAACCAGGTGGGAGCGTGGTGGCCGAACCAGCCGAGCGGCGATGGCAACGGCATCCACACGAAGAACCCACGGAGGTAGAGCTTGTCGTGGGGTTTGATACCGACGAACTTGACTTTGCCAAACCCCAGCATCAGTCGCAGCACCAGCCACCGCACCATGAAGGCGACCGTGGGCAGAGGCAGCTCGGTGGCTGCGAGGTTCGGTAGGGGAGCGACCTCGGGCAGGAACAGGACCAGGAACCCGACCTCCATCAGCAGTGTATCCCACGGGTAGAGGATCCCGACCGGTTCGAGCGACAGCCAGAGAACCCAACCCAGCAGTAGGCCGACGAACCCCGGGGTCCCTCCGTACACGGCGGCCAGTCCGCACAGTACCCCGGCGATCGGCAGCGTGCGCAGAGCCCGATCGCTACGCAGGACCCACAGCAGGGTGGGGTGCTCGAAAAAACGCCTCACGCCTGGAAAATCCTTGCGGATCTGGGAGAGCCAGCGTTGTATTGGCGCTTCGCCCCCGCGAGCCGCCGATCTGCTCGATCTGCCCGGCCAGGGAGCCGAACGCGAGTACGTAGATCACGCCAACGAAGCGAGGGACGAGCCCCCATACGATCTCGGGGGGAGGTAAACCGATCGACTCCATGTGCACCCGACTCCGCAAGAGGTACAACAGAAGTCGGTCGATATGAAGCGCCACCCCGCACTGCAGGGCCTATCCCGGGAGCACCACCAGGCGCTCGTGTTTGCACGTACGCTCCGGACCGATCCGGCCGCAGACTCGCCAGGCAAGCGGTTTGTGGGTAGGGACGGGGCCGCGGGCCCGGTTGGGGGAGCATTGACCGAGGTCAAGCAGCGGTTTCACCGCGAGCTTGCACCGCACTTTTTGCTTGAGGAGCGCGAGCTGCTGCCGCTCAGTTTGTGCGGGGACCGGGAGCTACGGCGGCTTGCTGACGTCCTGGTGGATCAGCACAATGCCCTGCGCGCGGGCTTTGCGGATCCCTTGGCCAGGTTGCCGGCGCTAGGTACATTGCTTGCTGAGCACGTACGCTTCGAGGAGCGCGAATGGTTTCCCGCCCTTGAAGCCCGGCTGCCTGCCGACGTGCTCAGCGAACTCGTCCACCGGCTCAAGACCGAGCCGGAGGTTCCCATCGCGGGGTTCGAGCAGGATGACGAAGGCACCTGGGTGGCGCGACTTTCGTGCGGCCACAGTCGGCATGTACGTCACCACCCACCCTTTCAGGAGGCGGTCTGGGTGATGAGCGCAGCGGGTCGGGCGGACAAGCTCGGCGTGCGTCTGCCGTGTCGCATGTGCCGTATGCCGCGCATGCCGCCATGTGTCGAGGTCTACAAGCGAACACCCACGTACGATGTGCATTCGGTGCCTGATGGCCTGTTGCGCTCCCACCGGTTGCGCGCAGGCAGTTGGGGCCGAATCAAGGTGCTCGAGGGTCGCGTGCACTATGTGCTCGAGGACGAGCAGGATTGTACCTTGATCCTGCGCCCTGACGTGGACGGGGTCGTGGCTCCCCAGCGCCCGCATCACATCGCGCTCGAGCAGGGAGCTCGGATGCAAGTCCTCTTTTGTCGCTGTTCCGAAGCGAGCGAATCCCCATGATGGCTCCGCGAACCTCGCCCGCCCGGGGTCGCGGCGTGCTCGTGTTCATGGTCGTGGTGGTCGTCGCAATCGGCTGGGATCGTTCGCGTTCTACTTCGGTTGGTGAATGATCGGGCCGGTGCTACCGTGCCTGCGCATGGGCCCACTACACATCAGGACGCCGGTGTGGTCCCGTCAGATCGGGGCCGCCCTCGTTCATTTCAAGATGGATGCCCTCCAGCCGGTCGGCTCATTCAAGCTGCGCGGCATCGGTCGCCTGTGTACCCATGCCAAGTCCAGCGGCGCCCAGCGGCTCGTCACTTCGTCGGGGGGCAACGCGGGCTGCGCGATGGCCTATGCCGCTCGCTGCCTGGGGTTGCCCGCCCTGGTCTACGTGCCGAGCCGAACCTCTGAAATGATGCGAGCGAAGATTGTCGAGCAGGGTGCCGAGGTGCGGGTGGCCGGCGATGTGTGGGACGAGACAGACGCTGCCGCGCGTGCCGCGGCTGCTGAGCCGACAAGCTTCTATGTTCATCCGTTCGAGCATCCTGAGGTGTGGCGTGGGCACGCGACCCTGATCGAGGAGCTTCATGAACAGATCCCGCGCCCGGACGCGATCGTGCTTTCGGTGGGCGGCGGCGGCCTCTTGGCAGGTGTGCTCGGGGGCATGGACAGCGTGGGTTGGGGCGAGGTCCCCGTGTTGGCGGCCGAGACGCACGGAGCCGCTTCGCTGGCCGCGTCGCTCTCCGCTGGCGAGCTTGTCACGCTTGAGAGTATTACCACCATCGCGACAACCCTTGGCGCCAAGCGGGTGAGTCCCGAGGCCCTAGCGCGCGCCCAGGCTCACTTGCTGACCCCCCTGCAGATGAGCGACGCGGATGCTGTGCGGGCTTGCCTGCGGTTTGCCAACGAGCAACGCGTGCTGGTCGAGCCGTCCTGCGGTGCAGCCCTTTCGCTCGTGTACGATCGCGCGGAAGCACTTGCTGGCGCCCGTTCCATCGCGGTGATCGTGTGCGGCGGCGCGGCCATCGATCTGCAACTACTAGCGAGCTATTGCCGGCGCTTCGAGCTTCCCACGCCGTGGTGATGGATGCGGGCTAGAAGCTTCCCGAAGGGAAGTTTCAAGCCTGACGCGG
>JAPPOR010000013.1 GCA_028817905.1 Myxococcales bacterium | reverse complement strand
GCCTTCCGTTCCCAGCCGTAGCCAGGCCCCCCCCGCGATCCCCGAGGAGGTGAATTGGCGGCACATGCATGCGAATTTTGTCCAGCTCAGCCAGGAGGTCTACGCGGACAACCCGCAACCCCCCTGGCTGCGCGCGGCGATCGACAGCATGGCAGCCAACCTCGACGAGGTGACCCGCATGCGCTCCGAGATGTCGACCGCGGCGGAGCGGGCCACCGCACGAGAACAGGATGGGCGCGGCCCAAGGGCGCAGATCGGGCGAGCCCTCGATGAACTGGCCCGCGATGGATCGCGCATTGGTCGTACGATTCAGGCGCTGCAGACGAACATCACCGAGGGCGAGCGCCACGTGGCTGTTCTGCTTGCCGAGCTGTGCGCCGCGGCCAAACAGGTCGACCGCCCGCTCGACGCCGACGTGTCACTGGGGCCCGAAAACGCACGACAGCTGACCTGGCTCCTAAGTCGGATCGAGGAAGTCGACCAAAGTAACGCGACCCTGGCAAGCACGCGCAGAGAGTACCTTCAGCGAGTCAACGAGCACCGAGACCTGGTCTTTCAAATCAGTGAGCTCAAGGACCAACTCAACGCGCTGCACCGCAGCACGACCTTGGACCAGGAAGCGAGTCACGGGGTCCTACGGGCCCTGGACGCACGCATACAGGAGAGACTTGCGACTCTGGACCCTCTGGCTCGCAAGATCGCCGAGCACCTCAAGGCGTTCCCAGCTGCCCGCGGCCGGGTGAGGGAGCGTGAGCCCGCCGCTTGACGGGCGACCCGCAACGAGCAACGCTCCGGGCGTCGTGCCCCGTACCATTCATTTCGTCTCCCTGGGCTGCCCGAAGAACCGCGTCGACACCGAGGTGATGCTCGGCGTCAGCGATCAGGCCGGCTATCAGCTAGTAGGCGACCCTGCCGAAGCCCAGGTGATCGTCGTCAACACGTGCGGCTTCATCGAAGCTGCCAAACAAGAGTCCATCGATACGATCCTCGCCTTGTCTGACCTCAAGCAGTCCGGACGATGTGAGAAGCTCGTGGTGTCCGGCTGTCTGTCGCAACGATACCCACAGGTCCTGGCGACGGAACTGCCCGAAGTAGATCACTTTCTCGGCTCGAGCGACATGCTCAAGTTGCGACCGATCCTGAAGGTTGCAGACGCCCCTGAAGGCCAGCACACACGAGTGGGTCGAATCTTGGTCGGAGACCCGGCAGACTATGTCTTTCGCCTGAGCGATCCTCGGCGCCTATCGCTGTCGCCGGCAAGCGCCTACGTCAAGATCGCCGAAGGTTGCTCCAGAGCTTGCAGCTTCTGCGCGATACCGTCGTTTCGGGGGGTTCAGCGGTCGCGACCGATCGGTGACGTGGTCGGCGAGGTGGAGCGGCTCGTTGCGACAGGGACGGTGGAAATCAACCTCATCAGCCAGGACACGGTTTCCTACGGTCGCGACCTCCCCACAACAGCGGAGGACTCCCCTTCCAGCGCCCCACCCAGCAGCGGGAAAGGGGGCCGGCGGCAGTTGGTCCCGCTCCTCCAGAGGCTCCAGACCGTAGCCGGCTTGAGATGGTTGCGGCTGTTCTACCTCTATCCAGAAAAGCTGGACCCGGCATTGCTCGATCTGCTCGCGTCTGGTGGACCCCTCGTCCCCTACGTCGATATGCCGTTTCAGCACGCGTCGGACGCGATGCTCACGCGCATGCGCCGCGGCTATAGGGCGGAACGACAGCGGGAGATCGTCGAGACACTGCGCGCGCGCGTGCCCCACGTCTTTATACGCACAGCGTTCATCGTAGGACACCCGGGCGAGACAGATGCGGACTTTGAGGCTCTGCGAGAGTTCGTCGGGCAGGGTGCCTTCGACCACGTAGGCGTCTTTCGCTACTCGCACGAGGACGGTACGCACAGCGGCGGGATGCAGGACTTGGTCCCGGACGACGTGGTCGAAGCACGCGCTGAAGCTTTGCTCGAAACCCAGCGCGCGGTGAGCATCCGACGACTTCGCAACATGGTGGGCCGTGAGCTCGAGGTCCTCGTGGAAGGGCAAAGCGAAGAGAGTGAATTCCTGCTATCGGGCCGCCACCGTGGACAAGCGCCGGAAATCGACGGCAAGGTCGTGTTGACCAACGGAACGGCCAAACCCGGCCAGCTCCGCCATGCGCTCGTAACAGATGCGGGCGACTACGACCTGGTTGCCGACCTGTCCCGGGGCCACGACAGCCCGGAAGGCCCTGCCAAGAAGCGACTCAACGTACTGCCCTAGCGACCTTGAGTCAGCGTTTCGTGAGCGTTTGCGTCAAGTTTGATCGCGTTGCCTCGAATGGATGCGTCTGGACAAGGTCGCTAGGTCGCGCTGGCGCGCTCCGGGGATGCGCTGCAAGCGACA
>JAPPOR010000041.1 GCA_028817905.1 Myxococcales bacterium | reverse complement strand
GGCTAGTGCGACCGGCCACCACGCCGGCACGTTCGAGGGCATCCAGCTCCGCCTCCGAAAACCCCCACGCACGCAACACCGCGCCGGTATCTTGGCCGGGGTGGGGCGGCGACGCAGGCAGCTCCGGGACCGTACGGCTAAAGCGGGGAGCAGGAGCCGGCTGACGAATCCCTTCACGCTCAGCGAACGTGCCGCGCGCTCGGTTGTGGGGATGGCTGGCAGCCTCGCCCATCGTGAGTACCGGCGCGAAGCATGCATCGCTGCCCTCCATGCGGCCACACCACTCGGCGAGAGAATGCTGCTTGAACGCTTCCGCGAGCGCGGCACGCAAGGCTGGCCACATCCGGCGATCCATCTGCTGTCCGAAGCGCTCCGCATCAAGGCCCGTCAGGCGCATGAGCTCCTGATAGAATTGGGGCTCAAGGGCGCCCACAGCCACGAAGCGCCCGTCCGCGGTCTCGTAGGTGTCATAGAAGGGCGCCCCGGTGTCGAGCAGGTTGTCGCCGCGAACGTCACTCCAAGCACCGCGCGCAGCAAAAGCGTGCAGCATGGTCATCAAGACGGCCGTCCCATCCACCATCGCTGCGTCGACGACCTGCCCACGGCCCGAGCGCGCGGCTTCCAGCCAGGCACAGGCCATCCCGAAGGCGAGCAGCATGCCGCCGCCGCCGAAGTCGCCGACGAGGTTGAGCGGCACTGTAGGGGCTTGGTCGCGACGACCGATATGCGCTAGGGCACCTGCCAGGGCGATGTAGTTGATGTCGTGACCGGCTGCCTGTGCGAGGGGCCCGTCCTGACCCCAACCCGTCATTCGGCCATAGACGAGCCGCGGGTTCCTGGCGAGGCACACGTCAGGCCCCAGCCCAAGGCGCTCGGTCACCCCGGGTCGAAAGCCTTCGATCAGGCCGTCGGCCTTCGTCACCATGGACAGTACCGCTTCCACCCCCTCAGCTCGCTTGAGGTCGAGCGCCACGCTGCGCTTTCCGCGGTTGAGCAGGTCCCAGTGGGGCTCCGCTCGCGAACTACCGGCCCGCTCACGCCGATCGATCCGCACAACCTCCGCGCCCATATCAGCGAGGAGCATGGCAGCGAAGGGTGCGGGCCCCAACCCCGCCAGTTCGACCACGCGCATACCTGTAAGAGGACCGGACACATTCAGCTCCCATCGTCATTGAGCCAGCGGACCAGCTCAGGCCACACCTCGTGTTCCGCATGCCTTCCAACCATCAGGTCAAAGTGACCGTAATCGTCTGCGTGCCCGTAAGCTTTGCCAAAGACGTGCACACGAAGTTCGTCGAGGTGGTCGAGCATGCGAGCCGTCTGATCGACTGCTTCCACACTACACTGCAGGTCGCCAGCACCTGCGATCAGCTGCAGCGGTACCCGGGCGGCAGGTAGGCGTGACTGGTACTGATGGGTCCCCCGCCGCCGAGCGAGGCCGCCCGGGCTCAGGCTGGTCGCCAAATCGTCCAGCAGCCGCTTGGGAATCGTGCCAAAGCCATGGTTCAGGATCGCAGACCGCAGCTCCAGCTCAAGATTGCTGCGCTGGAAATTGATCAACTCCGGTGGCAGCGGCAGACCACGGCTTCCGGCAACAGCGGAGACCCTGGATAGGAGGCCGAACGGCACGTGCAGGCGGCGCGGCCACAGCGGCCGCACCGGCGCCATGAAGCGGTATACTGATAGACCTGGCCGGTAGTCGAGTGAACTTGCGATCGCCGTGGCTCGGCGCACGGGGACGCCGGGATGATCGCTGGCGTATAGCATGAACAGGATCCCGCCCATGCTATGTCCGATCCAGTAGAGGGGACCGCTTTCGGTCCGCTCCCCCACGAACTGCAGGATCGCAGGCAGATCGAGGTCCAGATAGTCGTCCAGGCCCCATTCGCCAGAGCTTGGCACCATACTCTTCCCGGTGCCGCGCAAGTCCGGAATGAAACACTCGTAGCCCCGCCCAGCTAGGAAGCGAGCCAACGAACGCTGCGGTACGTCGAATGCGAACCCGTTGGAAGCCAGCCCATGGCACAGCACCACCGCGCCTCGACCCGCAGGTGAGCCAGACGGCCCTCCGGTCGACGGCACGTGCTTGACATGCAGGCGCACCCCGTCCGCCGCGCGGACGAACAGGCTAGCGCCCGCCTGCTCGCTTGGCGCCTGCCGGGGGGTCGAAAGGGTGGTCGACGCGTGGGCCACCCGCTCATCGTAATCACTTCACATTTGTTTACAATCCGGCAATACCCGCCCCGTTTCAGGCGCGCGATACTCAAAACAAAGCCTCGGACAAAGGTGCCCTCTTCCCCAAACACGCCACTGGATCGAATATGGACCAGCAGATCCTCATCATCGACGACGACGAGAAGCTTTCCGGCATGCTGACCGAGTACTTGGGCGCGCGCGGGCTCGACTGCAGCGCCGCGGCCAATGCCAGCGACGGGCTCGAGATGCTGGCTAGCGGAAGCTTCGACGCGGTCGTGCTGGACGTCATGCTACCCGACATGGATGGCTTCGACGTGTGCCGGGAAATCCGCCGCAACTCGGGGATCCCGATCCTAATGCTGACGGGGAGGGGTGACGAAATGGACCGCATCATCGGACTGGAGATCGGCGCCGACGACTATCTCCCCAAGCCCTTCAACCCACGCGAACTACTGGCACGCCTTCACGCGATCTTGCGGCGCGCCCAGCCCAGGGCCCCGGTAGCGCCCACCGACGTGATGCGCTTCGGCGCGCTCGAAATCGATCGCGGGCGCCGGGAGGTCCGCCTACACGGCGAGGTCCGCGCATTGACCAGCCATCAATTCGAACTGCTCCGGGTGCTCGCGGAACGTCCGGGACGCGTCCAGTCTCGGGAACAGCTCATGGAGGCTGTCCGGGGGGAGGCGCTCGAGCTGTACGACCGCAGCATCGACGTGCATATCTCGCGTATTCGAGCGGCGATCGAGGATGAACCAGGCCATCCCAGACGGATCAAGACCGTGCGCGCAGCGGGCTACGTGTTTACGGGCGTCGCAGATGGGTAGGCGATGGCATCGACGGGGTCGCCGGGCGAGGCGTCTTCGACGCGGACCTCCACACCTCTACCTTGCGATCTACCGCGCGTTCCTGGGCCTAATGCTCGTCAGCGCGATCCTTGCGGCTTGCGCAGCCAAGCTGCTGTGGAATCCGGAGGAGGTCACGCCACCCACCCTGGTCACGCGCGGAGCGGAGCTGGTCGTCCGGACGCTGCCCGCCGGCGTGCCCGTCTCAACTGCACTCGCTCAGCGCGCAGCAGAGCTCGAAGTAGGGCTATCGCTCTGGCGCCCCGACGGTACACCGATTGCCAATCCGGCCGGACATCCTCCCCCCGATATCCAGCGGGCGTTCGAGTGGTTCGGGCGGCCCGGACGCGGCGGCTTCAGCCTGCGCCTTTCCGACGGCCGTTTTCTGCGGCTTTCAGACGCCCGCCAGCACAGACATCATCGGCTGTGGCCGTTTCTGCTTGCGATGACCCTGGTTCTGCTAGGCCTCGGCCTGGCAACGCACCCGGTCGCGCGCCGGATTACCAGACGCTTGGAAGCCCTTCAGCACGGTGTGGAGCGACTCGGCGAAGGCGAGCTGGGCAGTCGCGTGGCGGTTCGAGGACGCGACGAGGTGGCGCGACTGGCACAGGCTTTCAACCATACGGCAGAGCGGATCGAGGCCCTGGTCGGGCAGCAGCAGCGGATGCTAGCTAGTGCCTCCCACGAGCTGAGAGCTCCGCTCGCACGCCTGCGCATGGCCCTAGAGCTCCTACTGGACGACGAAACCGCCCTCGCTTCCCACCAGCGAGCGACCCTGCTGGCAGACACTTCCGCGGACATCGAAGAACTCGACAGCTTGGTCGCCGACCTCTTGATGGCGGCGCGTCTGGCACACCCTGAACGCCCGGTGCCCAAACAGGCAGTGGACCTGGCGGAGCTGCTCCGCAACGAGTGCCGGAGGGTGGATGCCACCAGCGAGATCACGCCCTGCAACGTGATGGGAGATCCGACCATGCTGCGCCGGCTGGTGCGCAACCTGCTGGACAACGCTGCCAAGTACGGCGGCCCGCAGCCGCCCCACGTTGTGCTGAGCGACACGCGCGGCGCCGAAGCGGTGGGCCCCGATCATCCGGCAGGCGGCGAGGTGACCCTCCAGGTGTGCGATCGCGGCCCAGGTGTGCCCGAACCCGAGCGGGAGCGAATCTTCGAACCGTTCTATCGACCCCAGGGCCACGCCGAAAGTCGCGATGGCGGCGTTGGGTTGGGCCTTTCCCTCGTACGGCAGATCGCCCAACACCATGGCGGCCACGTCAGGTGCCATCCGCGCGAGGGCGGCGGCAGCTGCTTCGAGGTCACGCTGGGATAGCGACCTTGGGACGACGTTTCGTAGACGTTTGGGTCGAGTTGATTGCGTTACCTTGATTCGATGCCTCTGGACAAGGTTGCTAGGTCGCGCACTCCGGGGAATTGCACGCGACAGCGACGTCCGGTGGTGCCTGGATCACATGCCTCATCGGACTGGGCGGGGGCCCGATAACCCCAGCTTTACGAAACTTTACTGGCGGGCAAGGGGGCAGCAAAAGCCGGGTGTCAAAAACAAACTGTCGGGTCGACCTGGACCAGAACCCGACAGGAGGACACCCCATGGACAAGAAGAAAGAAGCAACCCCCTCGGGCTCGGAAGCAGGGGAGCGAAAAAGTGACACGCAAGCGCCGCGCCGCGGACGGAGTCGTCGCTGGTGGCTGTGGACAGGCCTACCGCTGCTGGCGGTCGTCGGCGCCTTCGCAGGCCGGGCGTGGGCCCACGGGAGCTTCGGCTGCCGCGGACGCCATCACAGTCGGTCACCGGACGAGTTTTCCGAACACCTCAGCCGCGTCGTAGAGCGCGTCTTGTCTCGCCTGGACGTGAGCGATGCCCAGCTCATGTCGGCTCGCGCGATCGTCGCACGCAACGCCAGCGCGTTGTACGGCGTTCACCAGGAAGGGCGAGACCTGCGCAGGCAGCTGATCGAGGCGGTCAAGAGGGACGACCGCAATCAGATCGAGGTGCTCCGCAAACGCGCCATCGAGACCGTGGACCAGGGCAGCAGCCTGTGGATTGCGAACGTGCAGGAACTCTCTGACGTGCTGACGGCCGACCAACGCGCGAAACTCGTAGAACGCCTCGAGCGGTTTGGCGGACGTTGGGGGCACGGGGGTGGACACTGGAGCGGAGAAGCTCGCGGGCATGGGGATCCAGACGGCAACCGCTGATCTCCATCCGGGAAAGGACACGCGCCCTTCCCCGTCGCGGCGAAGCCGCCACGGGCCGCTTCGCTCCGGCTGCGCACCGTAACCTCAAAGAGGGCCATTTTCTGGAAGACACCAGTTTGTCCTCGCCTGCAAATGCAGCGAGTAGTCGGTCGCTCGGTGAAATCCCTGTGAAGCCGAGTCCCTGCGTGGTCCACTCGTGGCTTGGTGAGATATCCGGGCGACCGCAAGCATTTGTGAGGGCTCGGCGCGACGCGACGACAGCCACGAAATCGCTTGACCCTTGGGAGCTGCAACGGCAGGTTCGGCACACGTCCGCAACTGCATCATAGGGCCCAGCCTGGCGGGCCCTGCTTTTGAGGCACCCATGACCGCGCACCCAAGGTCTCTGCCGATCACCGAAGTCTGGAGACCCGAGGACCACCGACGATCCTTAGACATGCATGGCCGCAGCCAACGGCTACCAGTCTGGCTCACCGCGGCCTGGGCGGCTGCGGTTGTATGGCTGGTTGGCGTGACGGGCGACCTGGCGTTGCCGGCACACGCGCAGAGCAAACGCACCACCCTGGGCAGGCCTCGGACCACCCCGACAGCACCGCGGATCGCCGTCATCGCGGACGGTCGATCCGAGCTCATGGCGCGCGACGTAGCTGTATTCGCCAGGGAAGCCAACGCGCTACTGGAAGGGGACTTCCCAGGCTTTAGACTCCCAGAGCGCGCGACCCTGGTGGGTGACTACACACAGGCTCGCGCGGCCGCCCTGCTCGAGCAGGCGCTTGCGGATCCGCAGGTGGACATGGTGGTGGGCTTTGGACTCTACCTCGGTCGGGTGGCGGGTGCGCGCGGAGACCTTCCGAAGCCAGTCGTACTGCCCTATGCGATTCCAGAGCTCCAGGGGCTACCGGTCGCGGGCGGCCTTAGCGAGACGAAGAACCTCACGTTCGTCGGTGGCCTGCTCGACCTGGAGCGGGAAATGCGTCGCTTTCACGAGATCGTTCATGCGAAACGGATGGTCTGGCTGATCGACCGCTACATCGCTGAGTCCGCCCGCGACCTGCAAGCAATGCTGGCCGAAGCGACCGCCCACTTGGGGCTGGATGTGACCATTGTCAGCGCCGACCCCACCGCCTCGGCCATGCTCGCAGCGATTCCCGAAGATGCCGAAGCTGTCTACCTTGGCCCCTTCGTGCAACTACCCCTGGACCAGGTGCAAGCCCTGATCGACGGCATCAACGCGCGCAAGCTCCCTTCCTATGCTGCGGCAGGCCGCAGCTGGGTGGAACGCGGCGCACTGACGACGCTCGTGCCAAAGGACGATCTGACCCGTCGCATGCGACGGGTCGCACTGATGCTCCAGGGCATCGCTGGCGGCGAATTGCCGGAGTCCTTCAGTACCGGCTTTCAACCGCGGGCCGAGCTGGTGATCAACATGAAAACGGTGCGTGCACTAGGCACCTGGCCTCGCTTCGCACTGCTGACTGAAGCCGTTTTGCTCAATGATACGGCAGGCAACCGTGGCCCACTGATCACGCTCAGGAACGCAGTCCAGCGGGCCGTACGGGCCAATCTCGACCTGCACGTGGAACGGGCCCGGCAACGAACGGCTCACGAGCGCGTCAGCGAAGCGTGGGGCGCGCTCATGCCCCAACTCGACGCCAAAGGCGACTTCCTGTGGCGAGACCCGGATGTGGCCAACCCGTTCGCGGGGGCCGAGCGCACGTTGTCCTGGGGGCTCGACGCCCAACAGGTATTGTATTCCCCGCTAGCGACGGCCGCCATCGGTGTGCGCAAGGCGCAAAAGCAAGCCGCGGACTACTCGGTCCGCGCCGTTGAGCTCGACATTACCCAACAGGCAGCCATCGCGTACATACACGTCCTGCGGGCGATGACCGCGGAGCGCATCAACAAGGAGAACCTGATGCGCGTGCGGACCAACCTGGCACTCGCTGAAACGCGCCAGGAGGTCGGTGCCGGCGGCCGCGAAGAAGTCTACCGCTGGCAAATCGAAATCGCAGACCGCCGCGCCCAGGTGATACAGGCCTCCGCGAACCGAAACCAGGCAGAGATCGCCCTCAATCGAGTCCTCAACCGCCCACTCGAGGCGCCATTCCAGATCACCGACGTCAGCGACCCCAAGACCGGTCTGCTGATCGATCCGCGTACGGACGATCTTGTCAGCGATCCCTGGACGTTCCGAAGGCTGCGCGCATTCCTCGCGGCAGAATCTTTGAACAACGCCCCGGAGCTCAAGCAGCTTGACCGGGCGATTGGGGCCCAGGACGGGGTGGTCGGCGGCCGCCAGCAACAACTCTTTGTGCCCGACGTCTTGCTGTCGGGCGGCTTTAGCCACCCCATCACGCGAGGGGGCGCCGGCAGCACGAGTGGGCCCGGGCAGCCTCAGCTGGACGACTTCACATGGCAGTTTGGGCTCGGAGCGCGCTTCAACCTCTTCGATGGCTCGCGCTATCCGGCGATTCGCGCCGAACAGGCGCGGCTCCTGGACCTGACCGCCCAGCGCAGCAGCCTGCGCCTGGCACTCCAGGAGCGCGTCCGCGCGTCGCTGCATCAGGCCGCAGCATCCCGCGCCACAAGTCGCCTCAAGCAGGAAGCCTCAGAAGCCGCCCAGCACAACCTCGAACTGGTTACGGATGCATACAGGCGAGGCGTCGCGAATGTGATCACGCTCGTCGACGCACAAAACCAAGCCCTCCTCAGTGAGCTCGCCGCAACCAACGCCTACTATGACCTGCTAGTCGACTTCGTGCGCGTGCAACGCGCTGTCGGGCGTTTCGGCTTTCTACAAACGCCTGCCGAGCGCAACGACTTCTTCGCACGCTTCGACGCGTATCTCCAGCGAGAACGCAAAGCGGGGTCCCGATGAAGGAAAGAGCGCGTATCTACCTAAGCATGAGCCTTGTGCTCGCAGGATGCGAGAAGCCTGAGGAGCAGCAGGCCAAGCCCATCATTCGGCCCGTCCGCTACGTAGTGGTTGCGAGCCCCGACACCAACCTGCATCGCACCTTCTCGGGAGCAGTCAAGGCGGGTAGCGAGAGCCGCCTGAGCTTTCGCGTACCGGGGCGCATCTCGAAAGTTCATGCCAAGGTCGGAACCCGACTCAAGCCCGGCCAAATGATCGCGCAGCTCGACCCAACGGACTTTCAGTTGCAGCTCCAGGAGGCTCGAGCGGCGATTGCGCGCTCGCAGGCCCAGACCCGTGCAGCTGCGGCAAGCTATAAGCGAGTACGCGCCCTGTACGCCAATCAAAACGCGACCCGCCAGGAGCTCGACAGCGCCCGCGCCCAGGCAGAAAGCGCGGAAGCCGCGGGCGCTTCGATGGAGCAGAACGTGCGACTGCTCCAGCGTCAGCTCGCCTACGCCACGCTGAATGCGCCGTCCGCAGGTACGATCAGCCGGGTGGAGGTGGAGGCAGGCGAGAACGTTGCACCCGGCCAGGTGGTCGCAGTCCTGCAGGTTGGCGAGCAGCTCGAAGTCGAGGTTGCCGTCCCCGAATCCACGATTAGCCGAATTGAGCCCGGAAGCAGGGTTCAAGTGACCGTGAAGGCCCTATCGGGCAAGTCCCTGGAGGGCACCGTCACGGAGGTCGGCGTCGCGAGCGCTCAAGCAGCGGTGTATCCCGTAACGGTCGTGCTGAAGGGCGCGGTGCAAGACGTCCGGGCCGGTATGGCGGCGGACGTGCGATTTGCCTTCAAGAGCGTGCGAAGCCCCGAGGTGCGGTTGCTGCCACCGGCCGCGGTGGGCGAAGACCGTGAGGGACGCTTCGTGTACGTGGTCGAACCGGCAAAGAGAGACGGCTCCAAGGGACTTGGCACGATCCAGCGCAGAGCGGTCGAAGTCGGAGAAATCTCGGCAGCGGGACTTGAAATCGAGCGGGGATTGAAGGACGGCGAGCGGGTCGTGACGGCGGGCGTCGGGCGCATCCACGACGGACTGACGGTCAAGCTTCCGGCACCGCCAAGCGACAGCGAGGCGCAAGACCAAGGCGAGCATGTGCGCGGACCTGACGAGACAAACGGACCTGACAGCGAGAATGCGGCGGGAGCCGACCGGTGAGCCTTACGGCGGCCGCGATTCGACGAGACCGAGTCACCATGGTGCTCGTGGTGGTTCTACTGCTTTCGGGCATTGGAACCTACGAGTCGATGGCCAAAAAGATGGACCCCGGGTTCATCGTGAGAAACGCACAGGTTGTCACATACTTTCCTGGGGCGAGTCCCGATCGCGTCGAGCAGCTCGTCACAGACCCGATCGAGCGGGTAGTGCAAGAGATCCCCGAGCTCGAGTTCAGCACCAGCGAGAGCCGGACCGGCGTGTCGATGGTGGTCGTGAAGGTCCGGGACGAGTTCAAGCAGATGAGACCTATCTGGGACGATCTGCGGCGCAAGGTGGAATCCATTCGCCAGGAACTGCCTGACGGAATCCGGGGTCCCGTCGTCAACGACAATCTCGGCGATACCTACCCCGTCATCGTTGGGATGACGGGCGATGGCTTTGAGTACCGTGAGCTCAAGGAGATGGCCGACATCATCCGCGATGAGCTCTTGAGGATCCCCTCGGTCGCGAAGGTCGACGTCCTGGGTGCGCAAGACGAGCGGCTGTTTGTGGAGTACGACAACGCGCAGCTGGCGCAACTGGGCCTATCGCCAGCTTCCCTGCGCGAGCTTCTTGTCAGCCGCAACATCATCATGCCTGGGGGCCAAGTGGACGTAGGCCCCGAGACGATCGCGCTCGAGCCCAGTGGCAACTTCGCTTCTGTCGCCGAACTGCGACGGACCTTGATCCCTCTGCCGCGTGGCGGCGTGGCGTTCTTGGGGGACTTCGTAAGTATACGCCGCGGCTACGTTGACCCTCCGCGCAGCAAGATCCGAGTGAGCGGTCTCCCCGGACTCGCGTTCGCAGTATCCATGGCGGATGGCGGCAACCTGGTCGATCTGGGAGTGCGGGTCCAAGCGTTCTTCGCCGCGCTTCCCGCGAGCTACCCACACGGCATCGACTTCCATACCACGTTCTTCCAGCCTGCTGACGTGGAAAAGAAGGTCGACCAGTTCATGGGAAGTGTGATGCAAGCCATTGGCATCGTGCTGGTCGTCATGCTGCTGACCTTGGGGCTACGGACCGGTTTGGTTGTCGCTGCCCTGATTCCCAGTGCGATGGTGATCTCGATCTTCGTCCTGGGACTGATGGAGGACGTGAGCATCAATCAAATGACGCTAGCGTCTCTGATCATTGCCCTTGGCCTGCTCGTCGACAACGCAATCGTCGTGTCCGAGTCGATCATGGTGCGCATGGGCCAAGGAGAGAAAGCGTTCGACGCGGCCGTGGACGCATGCCGGGAGCTCCAGGTTCCCCTGCTGATCTCCTCGCTCACAACGGGTGCAGCCTTTCTACCGATCTACTTGGCCGAGTCCAACGTAGGCGAGTACACAGGAATCCTATTCGTGGTGGTCACGATCACCCTGCTCGTGTCGTGGCTCTTGGCACTCACTCTGACACCACTCCTATGCACGTGGTTCATCAGACCTGTTGCTACCGGGGAGCAGTTTGGCGGCATCGGCTACCGGGGGTACCGAACGGCACTTCGCTGGGTGATCCGCTTCCGGTGGCTTTCGGTTCTGATCGTGGTCCTCAGCTTTGTGGGAACCATGCAGCTCTTCAAGCTCATCCCGAACATCTTCTTCCCGCCGAAAGACCTGCCCTTCTTCATGGCGGAGCTCTCCCTGACTCCCGGTGCAAGCATGGAAGCCACCGAGGCCCTGGCTCGTGAGGTCGATGGATTTCTCGAGCGCGAGCTCACGGCGGAAGGCGGCGGCGAGGGCGTGACAGGTTGGACAACGTTTATCGGCGAAACCCCGCCGCCCTTCACGCTGGGATACTCTCCCAAGCCGTCGGATTCAGCGTACTGCGAGTTGATGGTCCACACGACCTCAGCGGCGGCCCTGCCGCGACTGATGGAGCGGCTACACCGCTGGGCGATCGACCGGTTCCCAGACGTACACGCAAACATACGGCCGCTGGGGAATGGCCCCCCCGTAGACAAACCGGTTCAAATCCGGATTTCAGGCCCCGACGTGGAGCGCGTTTTCGGACTCATTGACGGCGTGAGTAGGCAACTCGCGACGATTCCAGGCACACGCGGGATCCACGACGACTGGGGGAACCGCGTGAAGAAGTTCGCCGTCTCTATCGACGACCAGAGGGCGCGACGTGCAGGATTGAGTAACCAGGACGTCGCTATTTCCTTGCAGACGTTCCTGAGCGGACTAGAAACCACGCGCTACCGAGAGAACGACAAGAGCATTCCGGTGCTGCTACGCTCGCGAGCGGCCGATCGGCGAGATCTCGATCGACTGTCGACCTTGGCCGTGTTCGAGCAACGCACCGGCCGCTCCGTGCCGCTGACGCAGGTCGCAGACGTCTCGCTGCGTTGGCAGCCGGCCAAGGTGCTGCGCCGCAACCGCTATCGGACCGTAACGATCAACGCTTCCGTGGAGGATGGTGTGACTGCAGCGTCGGTGTTCTCCCGCATGAAGCCGTGGCTGGAACAGGAGGCACGCGAATGGCCCGTAGGCTATCGCTGGGAGTTCGGCGGAGAGTTCGAGTCAAGCGTTAAGGCCAACGCAAGCATCGGCGCGAAACTGCCAATTGCTGCACTGTCGATCCTGCTATTGCTTGTCTGGCAGTTCAACTCGCTGCGCAAGCCTGCGATTGTCCTCAGCACGATCGTGCTCGGCATGATGGGCGTCGTGCTCGGTCTGCTGACCATGAAGAGCTACTTCGGTTTCATGACGCTGCTGGGCGTCATTTCCCTCGCCGGTATCGTGATCAACAACGCGATAGTGCTACTGGACCGGATCGAAATCGAAGTTGGAGCAGGCCGAGAGCAGCTTGACGCGGTGATCGTTGCATCCCAACAACGCGTGCGGCCAATCTTGCTTACGACGGCCACCACAGTCGCCTCCCTGATTCCGCTATATGTGAGCGGAGGCCCGATGTGGGAACCCATGGCAGTGGCGATCATGTTTGGGCTGGTCTTCGCGACCATCCTGACCCTGCTCGTGGTTCCACTTCTGTATTCGATCGCCTACCGAGCGTGAGACTAG
>JAPPOR010000727.1 GCA_028817905.1 Myxococcales bacterium | reverse complement strand
GGACGCTACTGTAACCCACTTCGCCGGCGCTGTGCCGACGGATCGGCACGCCTAGGGGGTCTCCCTGGCTAGCCCGCATCCATCACCAAAGCACGTGACTTTCGGAGTCGGATCGCGCAGGGATTCGGCTTCAAAGGGCTTTCGACGGACCGACGGGAGTACTCCCCGTATTTCCTAGGCCGCGGTCTTGTGTTCGCTCAAGTCGTCTTGGGCTGGCACGCGTCCGCTAACCGAGCTCGGCGCGGCTGGCGCGGCTGCGCGCCGAAGGCGTCTTGTCAGAAAGGCCAAGACAAGGACAACCAGCACGTCCGCCAACGCAGCGAGGGCCGCCAGCGCGGTCGAAACCCAGGCACCGGGTGAGCCCTGAAAAAAGGCGCGCTTGGGATGGATGTCAAATGTCCAGGTGCGACCATACACCCGCCTGGCAACCCGCTTCGAAAGGATGGCGGACGAAGGAGTGTCGGGCGACCGGGGCGGTCCAAAGAGTGCGACGCTTCGATCGGCAACGTGCAAGGAAAGCTGAGCCTCGCCGGCGTCCGCGTGCCCGGGGCTGACCACTGGGGCTCCTGAGATCAGGGTATCGGGTGCGATTTCAGCGTAGACGAAGCCGCGCAGCGAGCGGCGACGCCACGCGGCCGTCGCGTCCCGGCCTGCGCGATAGTAGGGGGCCAACATCACGACAGCCGGTTCCGACGGCTCGCCAGCCCAGCTTGTCGTCGGTGCGCTGATCTGCACGGTGCCGCGCTCACGGGCGCGTAGCGCCGCGTCCAAGGCGACCTCGGTCGATGCCACGTCAAAGCCTGCATGCGTCTTATGCGTCCTCCAGGGCTCAACGTGTGCGATCGGCAAAAGGAGTGGCCCACCGTGCACTGGATGAACACGGAAACGGCTGTTGCGGAGGCGGTGTCGGGCGACGTAGCCGGGAAGATCCCGCGGATGCAGCGCATGGATGATGCCAAGGGCCCGCATGCCGGGGTGGCCCGCATGCAGGGTGGCCCGCCGCGTGTACGCCCGCCATGACTCGAGACTGGCCGCCTCTTCAACGGCCTGCAAGTGGCTCGCGGCAGCCCAGAGCAGGGCGTCATAGAGCGTCAGGCGCGCCATGACCTGGTCGACAACCCGGTTGGCCTCGCGCTCGAAACGCAGTCGGTCCGCGTCCGCATGCTCACTGTACGCGAGGCCTGCGGCAAGCCACGGAAGCCCTAGGATGAGCAGCAGGCCGACCTTGCAGCGCAGTGTGGAGAACGGACCGCTGGAGCGCAGCGCGCGCCTCGACGTTTCTCCCATGACAACGATCAACGGTGGCTGGTGGGCCGGTCTTTAGCCCGGAACATTCACCGATCTCGCAGCACCTTGGCCGTTCTTCGACTCCGCGGGGTTTTCGCCGGTCGACCCAAATAAGTGCCTGGATTTGCGAGGGAGCCGAAAGCCGTGTGAAGCCGAGTCCATGCGCGGCCTGGCGTAGAGTTCAAGAATTCGCCGGGCTAGGGTCTCCGTCACGCGTGCCGTCACCGTCCACGACGGCGGTTTTCGGCGGGCCGCTCCGACTCGTGATCCGGCTCAGGTGACTCCTCAACCCGCGTGCGCGGGTGGGGGCGACTGTCCAGGCCGCTCAGTTTCTGGTCAGCGGCGCGCAGAAGGATGTCGACGCCGCGGGCTAGAAGGCGCTCAAACTCCGCCTCCCTGCGACGGGTCTCTTTGCGCTCGTGCGCCTGGCGGCGACGACGTGCCGCACGTTCTACCCGTCGCTGTGAGCGGCGCTCCTCTACCAGAACGGCTCGCTCGAGCTCGTCCTCGGAGGGCATGAAGACACGAACGGCTCGCATCGCCGCGACACTTGCGAGCGCAAGCGCGACCCAATGAGCCCACATATCACCACCGGTAGCGTGGTTGAGCGCGAACATGCCGAGGGCCAAGACCAGGTAGCTGCCTGTCATGCGAAAGAAGCGCCGGCGGCGCTTGGTCTTGACGGCGGCCAGGAGCTCGGCGCGGCGCGTTTGGGCCTCCATGTCCTGGACCGCCCGCTGCAAGGCTGCCTCGCCGATTCCCACTTCGGCGGCGGCGGCGACCAGGTCTTCATGGGCGACCCCGTCGCCGCCGTCCTCGCTGCGCACGGCGCGCCGCAGAATCTCCTCAACCTGGTTGCGATCGTACTGTCGAGCCATGGGCACGTAGCACTGTAGCCCGGATCATTCAGCAACCCCACATCGTGTGGCCATGTGGCGTTCCGCCGGGCCTGGGGCTGGCACGGCCCCCCCAAAGCTGGATCCCAAGGCGCGCTCCCACCTGGCTCGGGTGCAAGCGGATCGTGACGGCATCACAGGGATTTTTACGGCAAGGGAGACATCCGCATCGTCACCGACACGCTCACCGGATCGCGGGGGAAGGGGCGCGCGCCACTGGCTCGGAGCACACCTACTCGCAGCCCGCGCTTGCGAACGCGCTCTGCGAGCGAGCCAGGCAAAGGAAACGCAGAGGTGATCCAGTCTCCAGCGCGCAAGTGAGCAGGAGAGAAGTGCCCGTCGAACGGAAGTCGCACGTGAGACGGGCGCGGGCCGGAACCGATGCGGAGCGCCAGGTCGGACGGGCAGGCGGCGTGGGCTCGCAAAATCAAGGTGAGACGGGTGCCCTGCAGGGCACCCGAGTGAATCGACAAACAATCGGTCAACGGAACGGTCGGAGCGGAGCGCGGGCGGGTGAAGAAGCGCTTTGAAAATGAAGCGCGTGGCGAGTCTGAGCGCTGGAGGACGAGACCCACGGGGGACGCCGCCACAACGGCGTAGTCGTCGCGGGCTAGCCAGGCCCGCACATGCGGCTCTTCGATTGTGCGCAGCAGCGACTCGTCGCCGATGAAGCGAAGCCTGTGGCGGACATCGAGAACCACGAACTCGGTGCCGCGCTCCGGAGGCGGTGCGCGATGGACGACCGCTCGCTCCGCCAGATGGGGGAGCAGGGCATCGGGAGCCTGAACCGAAACGTCGTCCGGGACGGCGCGGTGCAGCCAAGCGTACCGCCAGCTGGTGTGGTCGAAGAGGTAGTCCGAGCGCACGAAGTCCAGAGACCAGGGGGCGCCGCCCGCGACGGCCGATCCGACCGCCACGGACACCAAGAGGCTCGGCAACACGAGGACCTGACGGCGGGAGCCGATGGCAGCCAAACCATCAAAGGTGGCGCAGACCAAGGCGGGCACCGCGGGAGTCAGGTAGTGTGAGTATAGGCGGATGGTTGTCGGGAAGGCGCTGATGAGGTTGATCGCCAGGAACGGCGCAGCGACGAGCAGATAGCGGGGCCGGAGCAAGGGAAGCAAGAGGCAGGGTGCGAGTACGCGCAGTGGGTATGTGAGCCGATCGACGCTGCCAACGTGGGCGAGCCAGGCATCGAAGTGAGTGAACGGAGCGAGCAAGAACCCCAGCGGGGAACCGCCCCAGACGCCAAAGTGCAAGTCTGCACTTGTGATTGCCGTGGGTTCCACGGCAAGCGCGCGGACCAGCATCACGAATGAGAAGTAGCCTAGGGACGCCACCCCAAGCCGAAGGCTGGCCCTGCGAAGCGAGGGCTCGAGCCAGTAGGCGACAAGCGCCAGGGCGGCAAGCGCGAGGGATAGGTCTGCACGGCAGGACAGGGTCCAGAGCGCGCTCAAGCCCAGTGTGCGTGTGTCGCGACGGTCGACCGCGTCCAGCGCGTAGGCCAGCGCAGGGACGGCCAGATTGCCGGGATGAAACTCGTAGCTCGCCACATGGGCGGTGTTGGGGTAGAGGAGGAAAACGGCGGCAGCCGCCGCGCCCCAGACCGGCCCGCCGCGGCGCTGGGCGAACCGTGCGAGGGGCAGGGCCGTCGCGGCCAGAGCCACCGATTGGAAGATCAGCAACGCGTAGACCGTTCCGCACAGGCGGCCGAGCAGTCCAAGAGGCAGCAGGATGATGGACCAGTGGCTCGTGAAGAAGGACTGGTCGACAATCGGGTTCCAACCGTCAAGGCGGGCCAGGCCCCATGCCTGACGGCTGTATAGGGCAAGGTCGTAGGTGCGGTTGTGATAGGTGACGAGCCGCGAAACGGATTGGTAGGAGAAGAAGACCCCGCCGATGGTCGCCATCAAAGGGACGGTGAGGCGGCGCATTCAGTGGCTCGCGGATGGCTCGGGATGGGATCCCGGAGGAAAGTCGAAAGGGTGCCTACGCGGGATCATGCGCTGACCCGCAGCCTGTCTCTTGGCCGCTTCGACTGCAACAGGGGACTAGGGGTTCGTGTCCTCGATGCCGTGAATGGCATGAAAGTACCGCAATCCACTATGTACGGCATTCTCAAGGGCATCGTGGATGACCGTCGCCACCTCGTCGGGTCCTTGGCGGAGCGCCTCGTAGTAGCCTTGGCGGTCCGTGGAGTGAAGGATCGCGGGTGGGTAGCCCGCGTGCATAAGCATCGCATTCATCATCAGGCGGGCCACCTTCCCGCTGTGCTTGGGGAACGGAAAGATCTGTAGCAGTTGGTAGTGGGCCTTGGACGCCGCCCGAGTGGGATGCATGTGCTTGCGGGCCTCCCCGTCCTCGAGCCACCCCAATAGCTGGCGCATCCGCGGACCGATCTTGTCGGGCGGAGCGATCTCGTGGAAGTAGAGTCGATGGAGGGGGATGTCGCGGCGATACTTGACCTGCCCCTTGTCCGTTTCCTCGGGGGCCAGGAACTGATACAGGTCTCGAAGAGTATCCAGAGTGATATCTAGGTGGGGCCGCTTCGCAAGTGCTCGGGCGTGGTCGATGGCAGCCTTGTACTGCCGAATTTCGTCGTACACAGGCATAAGAGCGCTATCGGAAACCACGTTGTCGTCGATCGCCGCCACAAGCTCGTGGGGCTCATAGACGACACCTTCAAGGGCGCTATCGTGATGAATCCAGGAAACATCCAGACGATAGTTATAGGTCGCTACCTGATCTGCAGCACTCCGACTCATCAGGTCATTTAGTTCAGCGACCTTCTCTTCAATACTCCCCGCTCGTGGTCTCGACAGCACCGGCTCCTCCCCGGACCAGACCGACCGCCTGGCAGGCGCGGGACGGTATCAAACAGCGAATATCCGGTCAAGATGGAGTAAGATAAATAGCTGAATTTGAAAAGCTTATGCTCCGGTCACTACGGGAGGCGAGGGCCGCAATGGAAGCCGGATCTCGAACTCAGCTCCAC
Organism: Myxococcales bacterium; assembly: GCA_028817905.1. Lineage (GTDB taxonomy): Bacteria > Myxococcota_A > Polyangia > Polyangiales > JAFGIB01 > JAPPOR01. Next base: position 7,193 of record JAPPOR010000727.1, on the reverse strand, counting down.
CCCAACGGCTCGTGCGACAGGCGATTTCGCCCTGGTGCTCGAAGACCACCTTCTTGGCGATGGCCAGGCCCAGACCCGTGCCGTCGGCCTTGGTTGTGACATAGGGATCGAAGATCCGAGCGCGCTCCAGCTCTGGGACACCGGGGCCGTCGTCGCTGACCCGGAGTAGCACACGACCTCCCATGCGCTCGGCCGTAATCTCCACCCGCCCCTCCCGGCCCGCGTCGCGTAGGGCCTGAAGCGCATTGCGGACCAGGTTGTCGATCCCACGCCGCAGCATCATGGCGTCGACCAGCACTGGCAACGGCTCGGCTGGACGATGGCAGCGGACCTTGCCAGCAACCCTACCGTCCGGCAGGGGATATTGGTCAGACAAGTGTTCCAAGGAGCGCTGCATCTCTGCCAGGACGGCCCTTAGGCTGGCCGGCTCCAGCTGGGCCTCGGGCATCCGAGCAAATTCGCTGAACTCGCTGACGAGACGTCGAAGGGTGGCCACTTCCTCCTGGACGATCGCAGCCGCATCCCGCAACTGGCTCGCGAACCGACCTTCGGCACCATCGTAGCTGCGCTCTAGTTCCTGTACGGCTAGTTGAATAGGCGTGAGGGGATTCTTGATTTCGTGGGCCAACCGGCGAGCAAACTCCTGCCATGCGCCGATGCGTTGCAGATACTCTATCCGATCTCGAGACTCACGAATGTCTCGCACCATCGCGTTGAAGGCGCGCGTAAGCTCGCCGACTTCGTCTTTTACGTCGGTGGGGACTTGGACATCGAGATCCCCCGCGCCCACCCGTGCGGTCGCCGCGGCGAGCAGGGCCACTCGTCGGGTCACGCGCCGCGACAGCACGACCCCCACCACGATCGCGATGGCAATCACGCCTACAAGGAAGCCCATGTAGACCAGCAGGTAGTAGTTGCTGACCTCGCCGCCACCCTTTTCCAGTCGGGCGAACACCTCGGACAGCTCCCCGGCTTGCTGATACGCCGCCATCAGTGCGACCGGCGCGTCGACGGTGATTCGAACGCGGCTCCCACTATCCCCGAGAGGACGCTCCAGATGGAGGCGGCGAGTCTCCGACGAAACGGCCAGGCCCGGACCTGATTGAGCCAGCAACTGCCCGCTGCGATGAACAGACATTCGGGCAACCGCCGGATACATGGCCTTGAGCTGAGCGAGACGCTCCCGCATCGCGTTCACATTCCCGGCGATCGCGGCAGGCACGAGTTCGTAGTCGTTGGCCACAGCCAGGGCCAAGTGGTCGGCGTGTTTCCGTAGCTCGGTGAAGTGCTGGCGATAGAGGGACAGCCCCTCCTCGAGCTGATTGCCCACATGTGGATTGACTCCGACTTCGTAGGCCTCCCGGAGAGCCGCCTGACCAAAGACGATCGCGCCAATCATCGGAACGACCGCGACGGCTACCAAGGCCAGCAGCAGCTTGCGTTCGAAACGACTGGTCGGCACGACTCAACCTCGCTTCATCTAGGCACCATCCAGGTGCGGGGGCGATAGGTGATCGACTTCTCGGCAGAGCCGATGTCGCGACCGACAAAGATGCTCACAAAGGAACCGATGAATGCATTGCCCCCTAGCTGCCCGCCAGCAGGACGGCTAAGCCACCGCCGAATACGCTGAACTGTCGCCTGTGAGAGTGGATTCAGCTCAACACCGACCGAGATGTTCAGCTGCTTGCCGCGATATCGCGGCACATCAAAACCCGATAGGGGCAGAGCGTTGACCACCAGACACTGCTCGATAACCTGCTTGGCCGTGGCCACACTGAGCTCGCTAGAACGCCCAGGCCGATCCAACTGGACGTGGTAGCTCCCACTCCACAGGTCATAGATGACCCGGCAGGACTGGGCGCTGAGGGCCAGAGGCTGCTTCCCGCCCCCAGGAAGATGCACAAATACACGCATCATGATCGTCTGCGGCAACCCGCTCTTGAGCTTTTCGCGAACGGACGCATCCGCGAACGAGCGGGCGTCGAACCCGACCCTCGGCACCCCGTCAACCAGCACGGCCCGAACAGACTTCAGGGCGCGCACATCCTGAGCGGCGACCGCCGGGGTCAACAACACCACGAGCACGCACATGAGCCAGCGGGTCACTGGGCTCCCCGTCCGAGATCAGGTAGAAAGCCGATGAGGCTGGAGAATCCGACGCGAAAGAGTCCGTAGTCAGTGTCCGCGACAACACCCACATCGAAGGTCACGTCGACCGGAACGCGCGCAAGCCCGGTGTAGCCAGGAATGGCAACGCGCAGGTCTTCACGTCTGGAAAGCAAGAACATCCCGACGCCAAAATACGCGTCGAGACTCCGTACGAATGCCCCGCCGCGTAAGATGGGCAGCTGGTACTCCAGGTCCACGCGAGCAGCCAGCTCCTCCTGGTCCATTTCCCGAATTGCGGTACCCAGTAGATTGTGCGTGCGACGATGGTCGAGGTTGAGCTCCAGCTGACGCGAGGGCAATAGGTCGCTTAGGTCGGCTGAATAGAAGTGATAGAAGAAGGGCGCCCGACCGAAGACGGAGCCGACAAAAGTCCCCAATTGCAGCAAGTGGCCCCAGGGCAAGCTGAAGTGGTGGCGGTAGGTCAGCTCGAGGCGTGCGAAGTCGTAGTCGCTGCCGAGCATGCTAGCGCTGATGCGACCGCGCAGGCGGAGTACATCGCCACGCGATGGTGTCGCCGGATGATCGCGAGTGTCGAAGGTGAGGCCGAGCTCTAGGCTCGAAACGTAGCTCACATCGTCTTCAATACGAAAATCGATGCCCTCGCGATGATCAAGCGCCAGGCCGCGTTGTGTACTCGCGACCAGGGACTTGTTGACGACGTCGACCCGCTCCCCGAGCCAGCCAAAGCTATAGCTGAGGAAGTCATCGATGTCGTTGCCGCTCCCGATGCCGGCACCGCTGCGGTCGTAGATGACGACTGCTCGCCGGCCTTGAATATCAGGGTCGCAAGCATAGTCGTCGTCGTCCGGTTCCGGCGGTAGGCACACGTTCGTTATGACCGGTCGACGACCGAAGAACTCACGTGCATGGTTGTGGAACAGACGCGCTCGGAGGTCAAAGTCGCTACCGCCTAGGCTGCCGTCGCTGTATCGGAAATCCAGGCCATACTGAACAACCCGGCCCGTATTCGGCGCAACCGAGACGACTCCGGCACCGCTGATGCCGATGCCGAGTCCGAGCAAGTTGGTCTCACGCAGACCCAGACCGGCATAGGGACGCAAGCTCGGCTCTTCCGAGGTGCTGTCGTTGACCACGCGAGAGAGACCGGCGACGACCCGATCGATCAGGAGGGTGTTTCGTTCGATGACCTCGATCACAAGCACAACCGCACCGCGGCGTGTCCCGCGTTCGAGGGTGAACGTGACCTCGTCGAACCAACCGGTCCCCATAAGCCGCAAGCGGGCGAATGCGAGGCGGGGGTCATTTGGATCGAGCGTCTCTCCGGCTGAAAGCGGCAGAAATCCGAGGATGACACCGGGACGGGTCTGGTTGCCGCGGACGTCGATTCGCTCCAGCGAGTACTGAAGTCTCGGGATTGGCGCGAAGGCGCGCTCAGTGACGGGCTCCTGAACGACCATGGCCGACGAAGCTGCTGGCCGATGCGAGCCCGAGTCGGGGGTCTCGGGCGGGGGGTGCGGGGGCTCCACTGGCGGCAGCACCCCAACGTCTGAAGCCACCGCCGACCGATCGGTCGGGTCAGGCGCCTGCTTGGGCGCAGGCTCAGGCAGTTCCGAAACGTCCGACTCCTGTTCGACAGGGGTGCGGGGCGCGGGCGCCTCGGAAGCCGGTGCCGGTAGAGGCTCAGAGCTGGCTTCCAGGTCCTGGGCCTGCGCATGGGTGGTCTGTGGGGACGAGGCCAAACCCGCCAATAGGACCCAGCCGGGACGCACCAATCTGGCTATTCTTCCTGTACGTTCGGGAGGTTGCATGAGCCGAGACGACACGAACGCGGAGCGTACATCAGGGACCCTGAGGAAGCGACCAAGACGATCGCCTGTTCCGGACGGACCGCCGGCGCGCGGGATTCAGCAAGCCTCTGGTGTCCGGGGAGCGTGCTGCCTAGGGTGAAGTGAGTGCCTAGCTAGCTTAGCTAGGGAAAGATGGAGCGTTGCTTGTACACCCGCCGGAGCCGCTCCAGAGCGCGAGCGTAGGCTGCCGTGCGCATGCTGCAACCATGCTCTTTGGCGAACTGATCGACCCGACGATAGGCGGACGTCATGGCCTTCTCGAGCCGAGCCTCAACCTTGCCCAGATCCCAGTGTTCATTGCGACCGTTCTGTACCCACTCGTAGTAGCTGACCGTCACACCCCCAGCATTGCCCAGGAGGTCAGGGATCACGTGGATCCCGCGGTCCCGCAGCACCTCATCACCATCAGGCGTGACGGGCCCGTTGGCGCCCTCAGCAACGAGCTTGACTTTGAGCGAACACGCCTCCTCCACCCCCACCTGGTTGTGGAGGGCCGCGGGGATCAGGATATCAGCCTCGGCTGCGAAGAATTCCTCACGCGAGCAGCGCTCGCCTTTGGGATAGTTCGCCACTGCGCCTTGGCCGCGCACGTGTTCGGCGAGGCGATGGGGATTGAAGCCCTCATGGTTGAGCATATAGCCAGTGTGGTCGCCGACCCCCACGACTGAGACTCCCAGGCGGGAAAGAATCATCGCTGCATGGGAGCCCACGTTTCCATAGCCCTGGAGGAGCGCGGTCTTGCCCTCGAGATCGAGGCCTGTGTCGGTAGCCCATTGGGCGATACAGTGAACCAGGCCCTGACTGGTCGCCTTTTCCCGGCCCCGACTTCCACCGCATTCGAGGGTCTTGCCCGTGACAACGCGCTGCTGTTGGTTGCGGATGCCATAGCCTGCGGTGTTCATGTAGGTGTCCATGATCCAGACCATGACCTGGGCGTTGGTGCCCATGTCCGGAGCAGGAATGTCGTACTCGGGGCCTATGTTGGCGCCCAGCGCATGTGTGAAGCGACGGGTAAGGCGCTGGAGTTCAGGCTGCGAAAGTTCGTGGGGGTCGCATTTGATGCCGCCCTTGGCTCCGCCAAACGGAATCTCAAGAAGAGCGCACTTGACAGTCATCAGCATCGCCAGGGCCTTGAGGTCGTCGAGGCACGTGCTTGCGTGAAATCGTAAACCGCCCTTGAACGGACCGAGCAGGTTGTTGTGTTGAATGCGGTACCCCTTGAACAGACGACAGCTGCCGTCGTCCATGCGAACTGGGAAGTGAACGATCACTTCGTTCTTGGGCTCACTGAGGATCGCCTCCACATAGTCGGGCAACTCGATCAGCTTGGCAGCGGTGTCGAGGTGGTGCTGCGTGAAGTGAAAAAAGTCACTGGAGTCTCGTTCGCTCACGGGCACTCGCTTTCTTAGCGGTAGACGGGTGGCCTTGATTATTGTCCAAGACACCCGGGCCGTAGGCAAAGCGCTTTTCACGGACTTGCCCGCATCCATCACGAATTCACGGCTCCGCAGCGGTTTCACTTCAGTCGAGAATACAGCGAGTATTCCCTCCTTCACTGAAACCGCTGCGAAGCCGATCACTTGCACGAGCATCACGTGCCTTGATGATGGATGCGGGCTAGAGCGGTGACGACGCAGGGAGCGACAACCCGGGAGCACCTTTACCTAGACCAGGCGACACCTCTTTCCCGCGGCCACCCTTGGCACAGAATCCTTGACAAGCGATGCCGGTTAGACATGAGCCCAGTTGGAGAACTCACGATTCTTCGTTGGCGTTGTGTCGAGGGTGGCGGTCGTTCTGGCGATGCTAGCCCGGCCCTGCGGTGCTTGGGCAGCGATGGATGGCCGAATCTGCGGCACGCAGACTCTGGCGCGAGATCGTCATCGGTGTTGCCAGGGTTGCCTGCATGGTCGGTCTGGCTGCGGCTCGTTGACGCACCCGGGCACCCTCGCCGCACACGTTAGACTCCGCAGGGTGTTCGCTTCGGTCGAGACCGCCGGAATCCTCCCGGCGGTCGCTCCGGTGAAGCCGACAGCTGAACATTAGAGTATGTCGTAACCGGGCTCACATGAGGTACTCGGCATAGAGCCAGACAGCAGCCGCGCAGAAGACCAGGGCGTCAGTTCGGTCCAGAATGCCACCATGTCCGGGCAGCAGGTCCCCACTGTCCTTGACTCCGGTGCTTCGCTTGATCATGGACTCGCTCAAGTCGCCGAGCTGACCAAGAGCTGCCGCCACCAGGGACAGCGGGATCGCCCCCCAAAGGGGAAGCACTGGCAGCAGAAACGCGCGAACAAGCAGGACGCCCACTAGGGCCGCGAGCAGGCCGCCGATGGCGCCCTCGATGGTCTTCTTGGGGGAGACGCGCTCGTGGAGTTTCCTGCGCCCGAACGCGCGACCGGCGAAGTAGGCGCCGGTATCGCTGAGAAACGCGCACACCATCACGACCAACACCCAGGCGCCGCCATACTCACGCTCAAAGAGTTTCACGACCAACCCAAAAAGCACGCCCAAATAGAGCGGCCCGCCCAGAGCGAAGCCGGTGCGGACGCCAGCGGTTTCGATGGGCTCAGGGCGGACAAGCGTGACCAACATGCCCACCACAGGCAGAAGCACGAGTACGGGCAGCCAGGCGCCGTCGGGCAAGCGTGCGCTAACCAGGGCAAGGACAGTCCAGGTGGCGAGCAGCCCGTACAGAGCGTACAGACGCTGTCCGGGAGCAACCATCGCAGCGAGCTCCAGAGCACCCAGGCTGGCGACCAGCACGGTGGCGCTGGGTAGGAGCCAGCCAGGGCCAACGAAGAGCATGTACAGCAAGAGGGGTACAACCACCGCCGCGGTCAGTAGCCGCAGGCGCAGATTGCTTCGAGACGCTCCAGTCATGGCGCACCCTGAGCGGGTGAGGACTCCAGGATGCAGAAGAGTGCAGCTGGGCTCCAATGGCGACCGGGAATTCCTTGGCCTGGTCCGCCAGGAGATGCGCGGGTGCGCGCCTCGGCGAACCGACCGCACGCGCAGGAAGCCAGCTTGGCTGCAGCGAAGGAGGGAGACAGGGACAGGTGAGCCGAGTCGCCGCGGTTGGAAGGGCGTTCCATGGCAGCAGGCAGGTCGGTCACTCGGGGGCGACTATCATGGCGGTGCAAACGGGGGCAAGCCGAGTCGCGGTAGCGGCGACAAAGGGGGGGAGCGGTCGGATTGCACGGGGTCGATCTC
>JAPPOR010000148.1 GCA_028817905.1 Myxococcales bacterium | reverse complement strand
TCTACTGGGCGATCGGGACGGTGCAGACCCCATTGCTCATGCTCGCCGGGGTCCGATAGACCCTTGCCCTAGCGACCTTGTCCAAACGCCTCCAGTCAAGGTCACGCGACCAAACTTGACGCAAACCCCCACGAAACACTGACTCAAGGTCGCTAACCCATCAGTTCGGCGAAGCGCTCCTTTTCGACGCAGGCCATGTACGCGTCGCGCGCGTCGATCACGCCTTCCTGAACCAGCTGCGCCAGGTGATCGTCCATCAGCTGCATCCCGTAGGCGCGCCCGCTCTGAACCATCGAAGCGATCTGCGGCGTATTGCCCTCCCGGATAAGATTGGGCAGGCCGCTCGTTCTCACGAGCACCTCGATCGCGGCCCGCCGACCCCGGCCATCGCGGGTGCGCACCAGGATCTGCGAGACGATGCCCGACAGCACTTCGGAAAGTCCGGTCCGCACCTGGTCCTGCATCTCCTCGGGGACCGCATCGATCAAGCGGTCCACGGTCTTGGCGGCACTGTTGGTGTGCAACGTCCCGAACACCAGCAGCCCCATCTCGGCCGCGCTGACGGCCAGCTCGACCTCTTCATTGCGCAGCTCACCCAAGAGCAGGACATCCGGGTTCTGCCGCAGTGCGGAGCGTAGGGCGCGCGCGAACCCCTTGGTGTGGGTACCGACCTCGCGCTGGGAGATCAGCGCCCGCTTGCGGGGGTGCACGAACTCGATCGGATCCTCGATCGTGATGACGTGGCGCTCGTAGGTACTGTTAATGATGTCGACAATCGCCGCCAGGGTCGTGGACTTGCCGGACCCCGTAGGCCCCGTGACCAGCACCAAACCGCTCTTGAGGTGCGCAAACTGCTTGACGGACTCGGGCAGACCCAGCTCCTCGGCCGTCGAAATCTGGTCCGGTATCAGGCGGAACACCGCCGCGCTGCCCCGCGCCTGGCAGAACAGATTGGCGCGGAAGCGCGCCACGCCGGGCATCTCATAGGCGAAGTCGAGCTCCAGCTTCGACTCGTACAGTTCCCATTGCGCGTCGCTCACCAGCTCGCGCACCAGCCCACGGACGTCGGTATTCGACATGGGCTTGCCTCCCGGCAGGGGCTCAAGCAGGCCCCGGGACCGCACACGTGGAGTCTGGCCGGCAACCAGGTGTAGATCGGAGCCATCGCAACTTTTGAGGTACTTGAGCAGCTTGTCCAGACGCGCCATCCCCCCACCCCTACTTGAAGTTGCTAGGCGTCTCGGCGAACTCGCACGCGACGTCCTTGGTGATGCGGCCAGCGCGCAGTAGCTCCGCGAGCGAATCGTCGATCGAGCGCATCCCCTGCTGACGACCGGTCTGCATCACCGACGCGAGTTGGAACGTGCGGTTCTCGCGGATCAGATTACCGGCCGCCTGCGTGATGATCAGGAGCTCGTAGGCCAGCAACATGCGCTGGCCGTCGGCGCTGGGAAGCAGCTGCTGGGAGATCACCGCCCGCAGGGACTCGGACAGCATCGCCCGGATCTGACCCTGTTGACCACTTGGGAAAGCGCCAATGAGGCGGTTGATCGTACGAATGGCTCCCAGCGTGTGCATGGTCGCGATGACGAGATGCCCGGTTTCGGCAGCGGACAGTGCCAGCGAGATGGTGAGCTGATCGCGCAGCTCACCAATGCAAATCACGTCCGGATCTTCGCGCAGGGCCGACCGAAGGGCCGCCGAGAACGAGTGGGTGTGGCGGTTTACCTCGCGCTGGTTGACCAGGCATCGATGCGACTCGTGGACGAACTCGATCGGGTCCTCGAGACTGAGGATGTGGTCGCTACGCTCCTCGTTCATGTGAGCGATCAGGGCCGCCATCGTCGATGTCTTGCCCGAGCCAGAGGGGCCCGCCACCAGGACCAGGCCGGTGCGATGGGACGTTAGGCGAGCGAGCGAGGTCGGCAGGCCGAGCTCCTCCATGCTCGGGGGCTCCGGCGCGATGTGGTGGTAGACGCCACACAGCCCGGCGTGCTGCTCGTATATGCTGGCTCGAAAGCGCCCGACCTGCGCGAGCTCGTAGGCAAAGTCCACCTCTCCGGTCTCATCGAGCACGTCCAGTTGTTCGTCGGTCAGCGAGGCGCGCAAGGTCACCTCGGCATTTTCCGGTGTCAGGATATCCCGGCTCATGGGCAACAGCTGCCCCCGGATCCGGAGCTGAACGGGGGCTCCCGCGTGCAGGTGCACGTCGCTCGCCCGCCCGGCGACGGCGTGCGTCAACACGCGCTGGAGCCAGTCGACACGGGCCGCCTCATCTTGCGGATTGCGACGGCGCGGAGGTCTCATCGGTGCGGCCGGCACAAGCGATTTGGGCGGCTTCGAACTCCGCCTGGAGACGGTGCCAGCCTTGGGCGGGGGCGGCGGCG
>JAPPOR010000757.1 GCA_028817905.1 Myxococcales bacterium | reverse complement strand
GGGGAGATCATCAAGATACAGGCCGGGGGAAAGTCGTTCTTTGTCTCGTACCGTGTGGACCAGGGATGGGATGCCTTGTTCTGGAGCAGGCTGCAGGACCGCTATGCGCAAAAGATGCAGGTCCACGAGTGGAACGAGATTCCAGGACATAGCACACATATTCTGCACTACGCGTCCGAAGGCGATCACTTCATAGCGGAGAACGTGCGGATCGATCACCTGGCCTATAGCCCCACGAGCATGACCATAGCAGTCGACTTCGACCCCGGCTATCAGCCGAGTTGTACCGATGGGGACGGCCAGTGCCCCGGTGTGCATATGTGTTCTCCGTCCACTGACGCAGAATGCGTCGAGGAGCCGTTTGCTGAAGGTCCCAAGCCCAACTTGGTCGCCCACTGGATCGACTACGACGGCAGCGACGACGCTATATCGATCTTGACCTGCAATATCGGCATTCCGTTTACGGCAAGCCGGCCGCTGGTCTACGGGTTGTACGGAAGGCATGGGATTCAGCCATGCTTTGGGGATCGCAGCTCGCGGACCGAGGTTCCCCCGGAGATGCAAGCAGCTCTGGAGCAGAGAGACTGCTATACACTGCGATTTGAGCGGAGTAGTGAGCTGATGTCCGGGCTCGAGATGGACTGCGGTTTTACGCCTGGAAACGCTATAACGCTTGACTACGCGATCGAGCCAGATTCTACCGAGTACGACTACGAGACGAGCAGCAATTCTGTCCAGGCGACGCATACACGCCAGGCGGCCCAGACAGACTTCAGCTGCGAACGCTCACAGTTCAATCAGGTCGTTTGGAGCGAAGACGATCAGGTCGAGTACTGCTGCAGGGAGGATGGCGATGGCGACGACGTTGGCGTGCTTGACAGGGACTTGGCCACATGCGCTCCAGAATGCAGCCTCGGGGAGACGAAGAACTTCTATGCGGCGTACGACCGGTGGACCGACCCACCGGAGATGGCGCACCCCAACGTGGCCCCCGAGTGTTGCGACCTCAGCCATCAGTGTGGTGGCGTTGGCACGTGTATGGAGTTGGGCTTTATCCAGGATCCTTTTCTGTGCGCCAAGGTCGGTACGAACGTTTCGGCCATCTACCAGTGCACCGATGACCATTTCGGCGAGATGTTTCCGGGCAGCTTCGCGGGAGAGCGGATCACTTGCGTGGAGGGGGATGACCCGAGGGTGTCAGGCGTCTTCGAGCGGTCCTATCAACTGCTCTTCGGGAGCGGCGGCCCCGGGGAGGTGACAGCGGAGGTCGACGGAGTCGAAGTGTTCTCTGGGGGCTTTGTCGCGGCGGGTGCAAGCGTGCGATTGACGGCGACTGCGTCGGCCGACCTATCTACCGTCTTTGGGAAGTGGACCGGCGACGTCGACTATGACCCCATCGGCAACCACCAGAGCGCTACCCGAGTCATCACGATGGATTCGCCCAAGGCAGTGGTCGCCCATTTTACGAGACCACCGTGGGTCGTTAGGGCCTCGATGATGGGTCCGAGCGATGGCAGTGACGAGACCTTCGTCCTGGTATACAAAGACGCAGACGGTGCGTCGGAGCTCTCCAAGGCGACGTTCTGGCTCGACGGGCCGCCCGGGGGCTACGCCGGTGACTTGGCGTTCCAATACTTCCCACAGACGAACAGCATCAAGATCTTCAACGACGCAGGCGTTCCGGTGAACCACCCCGACGCGCCGAATCAGCTGGTGTATGTAGACTCGATGGCGCCGGACCTGTCGAACAGCCAAGGGACAATTCACGTTTCCCAGATCTCCGTCCAGTACTATCCGCTGGATAGCGATGTGCAGCGAAGGCTGGTCATGAGGGTGCCCGTGTCCTTTTCGCCCACGTACACCGGCGACAAGACGATCAAGATGTACTGTGAAGACTTCCTCGGTGGCGAGTCGAACTCCGGCTCGGCGACCTCGGTGGGCGTGTATTCTGTTTCAGGGAACTGACGTTCCGGTCGCTCGCGTTCGACTCGCAGCCCGTGGATGCCGCTACCTGCGGAGTTCACGAGTAGGTGGGCACCAAGATCGCGAGCAGCTGAACATGGATCGCTTTGCGGCTCCGAGCATGGAGTGCGCAGTCGGGATTCGCGCTGTTGAAGGCGGCCCCGGCCCCGGCGCGTGCCCCTGCGGCTGCTCCAGGGGATCTTGTCGGGACGCGTTCGATGACCGAGTAGGGTACTTCAGGGCGGGCAGCAACACTTAGCGTGCTCCCAAGGCGGGACTACAGATATACGGGCGTGGTTCGCGGCCGTAGGCGAACGCCCGGTGTGGCTTACCTGCCTGGCTGCGGGAGGAGTGGCCGGGGTTTCCAAGCGATTTGGCCAGGTTGCCTGTCGGCACGTACCAGCCGGGCGCGCTTGGCGCTCACAAACCCGTTGGACGCTCTCCTACCTCCTGCCCGGGAGCCTGGGATGCCGAGCGAATGGCTACCCAGGGCCCGGGTAATCTGAAATCGGTCGAAAAATAGCTTTGGATATCCCTCTTCGCGAAGGGTAGGGTCGCTGCGGGCTTCAGGGCCGAAGGCCCCGATCCCAAGCCGAAGCGGGGGGCACGAGGAGCCATGAAAGTACACGAGTTAGCCCGCTTTGATCGTTTCGCCCGGCCGGCTTCCGAAGGCCCACGCTTTCGTTCCTGGAGCCCGCCACGCTGGTTCGCCGCGCTCGGCTTGTGGGCGTTGGTTGCCGCGATCGTTCCCACAAGTGCTTCGGCCAGTCCCTGTGGGGCGCCCGGGCAACGGGCCTGCTGCTTGGGTGAACGCGTTCCTTCGTGCAACGAGGGTTCCATTGAGGTCGCCGGATGCAGCGGCGACTGCACCTGCGGTGGGTTCAACCCCTTCGGCATCTTCGGGTCATCCGGCACGTGCCGGGCGACCACTCCCTGCGGCGGAGAAGGCCAGCGCGCGTGCTGTTTTCTGATCGAGGCCGCCGGTCGCAGCTGCCAGGCCGGGCTCATCGAGATTCCTGGGTGCGCGGGCAACTGCCTATGCGACGGCGCGGGTACCGGACAGTCTTCGTCTGGCATTTGCGTTCGTCCCACGCCCTGCGGCGGGCAAGGGCAACGCGCCTGTTGTCTGGTTGAGCGGGCGATCGACCAAGGCCCCTGTCAGGACGGGCTGACGGAAATTTCAGGCTGCACGGGCGACTGCTTTTGTGGCGGCAATGCGGTGGCCGGCACGACGTCCACCAGCGCCTGCACGGCACTTGGACCCGTTCAGGAGCCGACTACCGGCTTCGATCCCGAGCCGGCCGGGGACCAGTGTCCCCTGCGCGGCTACGCGGATCTGCACGTGCACCTGTTTGCGAACCTGGCCCACGGCGGCACCGCGTTCGCCGGTGCGCCCTATCATCCGGGGGGCATCGACGTCGCTCTGGCCCAGGACTTCGCACAACACGGGGACCACCTGCTGGGTCAGGACACGCTTGGCGTCGGCACCAAGGACCAGAACACCGGGACGCTCGTGCTCGGGCTGTCGCCCTATGGGGCGCCGCTCTTCAACGGCTGGCCGACCTGGCACAGCACGACCCACCAGCAGATGTACTACAAGTGGCTCGAGCGGGCTTGGCAAGGTGGACTTCGTCTGATTTCCGCACTGGCCGTCACGAACGAAGCCATCTGCAAGTCCGAGGACCTTCCACCGGAGGTGTGCGAGGACTCGATGGCCAGCGTGGACGCGCAGCTGGATGCGACATGGGCTCTGCAGCACTTCATCGACGAGCAAGTGGGAGGGGCCGAGCGGCTCTGCACGGACACGCTCAACGCCTGTCAGGAACATGATGATTGCGGCACCGGCGCGCGTTGCGAAATCGGGGGCGCGCAAGGCTGGTTCCGCATCGTCAGGACCCCCCAGGAGGCACGGCAAGTCATCTCTGACGGCAAGTTGGCGGTGGTGCTTGGCATCGAAGTGGAGCACCTATTCAACTGTCGGCATGACGGTTGCCGCGGCAAGGAACCGGGCGAGACCGATGAGCAATACGTCGCGCGACAGGTAGAGGCGTACTACGACGCCGGCGTTCGCCACGTCTTTCCCATCCACAACTTCGACAACGCGTTCGGAGCACCGGCTACCTGGCAGAACGTCATCAATATGGGCAACCGGGCGGTGACGGGGCACTGGTGGAATGCGGGCGACTGTCCCGGTGAGGACTACGGTTTCAAGCTAAACGCCGGACTCTTCAACAGTTCGTTCGACATCTTCCTCTTTGGCGGCGTGTTCAAGTTCGGCAACGATGACTTTCCACCGGGTCATGCCGGCGACGCGAGCTGCCACACCCAGGGCCTACGGCCCCTCGGCCGGTTTCTCATCGACAAGCTGATGGAGTACGGGATGGTGATCGACGTCGATCACATGTCGAACCACGCGCTGGACGAGACGCTGTCGATGCTGGAGGCGCAGAGCCCGGAGTATCCGGTCGTCGCGAGTCACGTGCAGTTCCACGAACTGAATGCTGAGCCGATCCGCCACGAGCGCATGCGTACGCGTGAGCAATTGCTGCGTATCCGTGACTTGGGAGGGCTGGTCGCCGCCATGACCAAGGACGACGTCGCGGACACCGACAACCGCGGTCAGAAGCGGACCCTGGCCTACGGCAGCCTGGACGACACCTGTCGGCATTCATCGGTTACGTTTGCACAGGCCTTTCAATATGCCAGCACCGTGATGGGCGGGCCTGTAGCGTTCGGCAGCGACTTCAACGGGGTCGCAGCCCACGTGGGGCCGCGTTTCGGCCACGACGCGTGTGGCTGGGACCCCTACGAGCGCGCGTACCAGCAACAGCACGGAACGCGGCTCGTTTACCCATTCCGGCTGCCGGGCTTCGGGACATTCGAAAAGCAGGTGACCGGCGAGCGGACGTTCGATTTCAACATCGATGGGCTCGCCCACGTGGGGATGCTGCCCGATCTGATCGCGGATATGCGGACGATCGGAGTCTCGTCCCAGGAACTCGAGCCCCTCTTTCAGTCCGCCGAGGCATACGTCGCGCTATGGGAGCGCGCGGAGAACGCCACCGCTCCGGACGCACGGCCGAGCTGTAGCGCACTCGACGTGACCGTCGCTGCCGACGCGAATTGCAGGGGGGCCGCCGACGTGCTCGACCCTGCGATCGACGACGGCACGATCGAAGCCAGCCAGGCGCCTGCGGGTCCCTATCCGCTTGGAAAGACCAGCGTGCGTCTGAGCGTCATGCCCGAAGGCAGCTGCGCAGGCCCGGTGACCTGCAACGGGTCGGTCACCGTCGTCGACCAGACCCCTCCGGCGATCACCTGTCCGGAGGACGTGCTGGCGGAGTGCACCGAACACGTCGCGACTCCGTCTGAGCTCCCAACGCCTACCTTGGGAGCCGACAACTGTGGCGCGGCACGATCGGACGGCTGTACGCCCACCGTCGGCACGGCGTTTGCCTTGGGCGTCCATCCGGTCGCATGCAGTGCGCGGGACACCTCCGACAACGTGGCGACGTGCAACTTTGATGTTCGCGTACAGGATACCCTCGCGCCGCAGCTGACCGCGCCGGTCGACATCGGGCCGGTTGAGTGCACCTCGCCCCAGGGCGCGCTTGTGGAGCTGGGTGTTCCCGAAGCGTCCGATCGCTGCGACGTCGTCCCGGTCGTGACGCATGATGCACCCGAATACCTGCCCCCGCGGACCACGACCTCGGTCACCTGGACCGCGATGGACACAACCGGCAATGTGACCCAGGATGTACAGCAAGTAGGCGTGGTCGACACCACGCCGCCCGCGATCAGCTGCCCAGCGGACCTGGTCGCAGAGTGTACCGGGGGCGGGAAGGCGGACGTTTCGCTCGCGGATGCTGAGGCTTCTGATATCTGTGGCGGCGTCGTGTTGACGCATGACGGTCCAGAGGAATACACGCTCGGCGACCACAACGTGACGCAAACCGCGGTGGACGACGGCGGCCTGTCGGCCTCGTGTGCGCACACCGTGGCGGTGGTGGATACGACGCCACCCGAGATCAACTGTCCGGATCCGGCGGTCATTGAGTGCACGGGCAACCACAGCGCACCCTTTGCCCCTGTGGCTCCGGAGGTCTTCGACCTATGCGCTCAAAACGGCGGTCCCGCCCTCACGGTGGTCACGCCGCCGGCGGCGAGCTTCCCGCTTGGGATGACCCAACTCAGCTATTCGGTCACGGACGTGTCGCAGCTGACCGCCCAGTGCGTGAGTTCCGTGACGGTCGTGGACACGACGCCGCCTGTCATTGAGAGTATGGCTGCCAGCCCTGACGAACTATGGCCACCGAACCACAACATGGTCGACGTTGCACTCACCGTGGTGGCCAGTGACCGCTGCGATCCGACGCCCCCTGTCTGCACGCTGTTCGCGATCGATAGCGATGAGCCGCAAAATGGACGCGGCGAAGGAAACACCGAAGTCGACACCGAAATCACGGGGCCGCTGTCCGCGCGGGTGAGGGCTGAGCGAAGCGGGGGCCAGGACGGTCGCGTCTACACGCTGCACGTGCGGTGTGTCGACAGGGCCGGCAATCCAACGGAAGCATCGACCGAGGTGCGTGTGAGACACGACCAGGGAACCTGACCGCCTTTGTGGTGACGCTATCGGGATGCCCCGCAAACCTTCGGCGCGATCGGGGTTGCCAGCCTCTGGGCCGAGTACTGCGCGCATCCTCCGCTTCAGGAAGCGGTGTCTTGCTCGACGATGTTGTTCAGGTACAAGGCCTCAGGGCGCGACCAATATACACACGGGCTGCTCTGACAGGATGTTCATCACCTTGTGCTCTGTGAGCACCATGAGGTTGGTCGCCGCCCTGCAGGCAAACTGCGTGAAATCGATCGCGGGCTCCTTGAGCGGGATGGTGCCATCAAAGCAGAAGCCCGGCCTCTGGGCGCGCACATCCCAACTGTAGCGGACAAGCGTACCTTCACTATCCATGACAGCCTGCGCCACGCTCGGCGCACTGCTGCCCAGACCACTGGCGGCAACCAAGGGTGGGTCCTGCCGGCAACCAACCAGCGAATCGACTTGACCGGAAAACCACAAGCCACCCGCCTGCAGCAAATTCAGATGTCCCTCCCTGGATGTAGCTCGCAAGAACGGTTGAGCCGGATCCGCGTCAGGCACATCCACAGTTCGCCATCCCTCGTCTTCCTCGACCAGCACCAGACCGTCATCGCCAACCGCCACGACTACGGTATCCATCGCCAGATCACGCACGCCGGGCGCCTCGGCAGCGCTCACCTCCTCGGCCCACGCAGTATTATCGTGACAGTAGATACCTTCTCCATAGACGCACAGACGACCCGACCGGAGAATGAGGCCGCCGACCACCGGCCGCTGCCCCTTCAGCGCCACATCGAACAAGGGGCGCAACGCCGTATCCGCGGCGCTGTCAGCGCCGAAAATCTCGCAGCCATCTCCATCACAGACCAGTGCAAGAACGTCGACCCCAAAAATGGGATCGAGGGAGTCATTGCCCCAAACTGCGCGTACGACCGCATCAGCGCCCGCGCCCCGAAGCGGGACAGGCAGCACGCTGACGCGTGTCTCGATCCTATCCTGACCCTGGACGACATGAAGCAGGCCCGCCTTCCATACCGCATCCGGTCCATCTGCCGATCGGGCCAGGACCGCAAGCCCGCCAAACATGACGAGGCTCGCACTTGGGCCGAACGAGGAAGCATCCAGCACCTCGCCGTACTTCGGTTTCGAAGATGGCAATGCGTTCGAAAACGCCGTGCAGGGCTCGAGCTCGGAGACATCGAAGCATGCGCCCACTGGCGGCCCCCCGCCGGCAGTCGATGTCCCCCCGTCGAGCTGCTGGGATAGGCCAGTTTCTCCGAGTCTCGCCTCCGAAGACTCACCAGATTCCTGACTCCCGAAGGCACTGGGGCCATCGTTCAGCAGATCGCCAGCTGGACCCTCACCGACGTCGCCACACCCACCAATGACAAGCATAAGTAGGGCGTACAAGGAGCCCGACCCGGAGCTTGGCGCGACCCCCGATGCGTGAAGCATTTGGCGAAACCCGGCTTTGCGCGCCGTCTGTCCGAGTGCTGGCTCCACCAGGATCACTCCGTGCTTCCCGGTTTCCCTGGCAAGCTCCGCGCCAGCCGTAGGCCAATACCGGTGTCAGCGGCAAAACTCACGACCGCCAGCCGTTTGCTAGCCTTGGCATTGACCGGAGGGGACACGTGGTTTCCCCCTCGAGCGACGCGCATCACATCGGGTCCTGGGGTGTCGACCGTGCTAGTTGGCGGCCGGACAAACACAGGGTCCACCAGCGGTCCCGCCCCGTAGCCGCTCTCATCGTAGTTGTCGCTGCACCATTCGAATACGTTGCCCAGCATATCGGACAGCCCCCAACCATTCGGTGCTTTCCCACCCACCGAGTGTGCACGCCCATCGGAATTTGCGCAATACCACGCAATCTCCTCGAGCGCTGGCTCAAGAACGCAGCTGAAATCGTCACGGGGAACGATATCCCCTGTGTAGAACGCGCCGTCCGTTCCGGCGCGGGCAGCGTACTCCCACTCGGCTTCCGTGGGCAGTCGAAAGCCATTGCAGGCATAGATGTCCCCACCGACGAAGGCCGCCGTGACGCACCGATAGTCGACCCCGATCGACCCCGTGCACTCGCTCAGGGAATAACACGCGCCCAAACCTTGACTTTCCGACAGCCGATTCGCGAAGGCCAATGCTTCATAAAAGTTGATGCTGGCCACCGGGCAATCAGGCTCCCGGCACTCCGCCGTCCCGGCCAGGCGCGGCTGAGCCGGGAGCGGCAATCCCGCCGCCATCCATTGCGCGCGGGTCACCTCGGTGCGCCCGATTTCAAATGCTCGCGTCAGGGTAACCCGCGCTTGCCGGTCCGAGTACCGCGCAACCCCGAACTCAGACCTCGGCGCACCAATGGTATAGCACCCTGGTTCGATGCGACAGAACTCGCCCTCGCATGCAGTCTTCGGGGTTGGCTGCTCGCAGGGCCCTGAGGGCCCTGAGGGCCCCGAGGCCCCAGGCGGGGAGCCGGGCTCTGGCGTATGCTTGGCAGCCTTGGTCGTAGCGCCGGAGTCCTTGACCGCGACCTCGGTACGACTCTCGGGCACTGCGGGAGGGACGGAGGGCTCACCCTTGGGTGAACCCTCCGCCTGTGGCACTCGCTGCGTCGGCTGCAGGTCGCCACTCACGTTGCTGTTGCTTTCCGCCCGATCACAGGCAGCCAGCGCTCCCTGTACCAGCAGCGCGAATCCAAGCCAGAACGTGAGAAAACGACAAGCCTTACGCATAGCTACCTCCCTTTGAAACCTCGACTGCTAGAAGTGGACCACACCATGGGTCTCGCTGGTATCGCTGAAATGCAAGGCCTTCGGCGTCGAGGGCCCGTACAGGTCCGTTACAGCCAGCGCCAGAGGAAACCAAGTCATGAACTCGCCGCTGCAATGCCCCCCTCCGCAGGCCTGCTCATAGACGTCCTCGAGATCGGTATAGCTAAACGCCGAGCTGGTCTTGTTGTTCAGCTCCCAATAGAACGTTGCCCAGTCCAGCTCCGTTCCCTTTGCCCCGGTCAGGAAGTCGGGCATGCAGTAGTTCTCCATCCACTTGAATGGAATTGCGACGTCGATCGCAACCGGTGGATCGAGGATGAAGCCAAACACGTTGACCTCCTTGTAGTATCCGAAACCAGCCGTGCTTCCACTTCCCTCGTTATAGAGGTCCGCCGCATAGAATTGCGCGAAGCCCTCCACTTGGGCAGCGGATTGGTGCTCCCGCGACTGGATGCAATGTGCCTGGTTCGAGCTCTCCACGTGATCGCAGCTGCACATCGGAAACTCGTCCCCACCATCTAGATCGTAGTTGTTGTCAATGCGACCAAACAACTTGTCCTGCACATAGTGGCCGATCTCATGAGCTACGATGCTCTTATTGAACGCAACCCAGTTTCCAAAGTTGTCGTCGCCCAGATACACGTGATCGACGGTGTCGTAGCAGCCTGCAAAGCCTGCCTGTCCTAGGCAGTCCTGCTTGGCATAGATATTGTATTTGCGTTCGAGCAAACCTTGGTTTGGCTGCTGGACCAAGTGAGTCGCGACGGCTGCGGCTGCCGCCGTCTGCTCACCGAACCCAAAGAAAGCAGTGTGGGTTACGACCAGACCCGGTCGCTCCGGTTGGTCAGGGTAGTCCTTGCTGAACCATTGCCAGTTCTCGTCGTCGGTGGGCCAGATCCAGAACTTCGTACCGTCCTTGTTGATCGCGGTCGTCACCCAGAACTTGTAGTCGCCCGCCAGAGCGGTGATCTCTCCTGTACAGCCGTCGGCATCCATATACCCCGACCACACGGACGATCCGTCTCGCCAGATCACCGCCCAGGTATACGCCGCATCGATCCGACCAAAGTTGCCTTCGTTGTGCAGCAGGTGGTCCTCGCCGACGCCCTCATCGACGAACTGGTACGACCATCGTCCGCAGAACTTGTACTTTCCTTGAGCGAAGGATGTAGATGGGACCCACAACGCCGTCCCAACGATCAAGAGCATGAATAGCTTGTTCACCATGGGTATTCCTCTCAAATGATGTTGTCTGGGTTGGTCAGTCGGCGGTTCCCGGAGGGGCAAGGGTGGCACCCGGGGACCCACCGACACGGTGAATCGCCGCGGTGCTACCTTGCGGGGCAGCAGCCACTTGCTCTGCACCCGCCCCCCGCCGCACAGCCACCGGCGCGCCACCGGATGCACCGCGCGAATGTGCAGCCTGGGCCTCGCTGCTGCGTATCGAGGCGGTCTGGAAGGTGTCGTCGTCGAAGACGACATAGCGAACTTCCGAGTAGGCCTTGAGGTCACCGGTGGGTAGACTAATTCCGGTGGGCAGTTCAGGAGCCTTGGGCCGCTGAGCCCGATACTTCACGACCAAGGTCAACGCGGTGCTCGCTCCCGTGCTCTGAATCGGTAGCGCCGACACGGGAATCGTGACCGACCGGCTCGTGTTGGGCGCCATGACACGTGAACCGCGGGTCATCCGGGCGACATCACCCTGTGGGCCCTTGGCGAGAAGCTCAATCTGTGCGGATACCTGAACGTCAGTTGTATTCTCAAGTTCGGCCTTCAGCGTTTGGCCATGTGTTGAACCAGCGTCGTCCCACCGAACGACGAGTGGTGGCGCCCCAGGTTCATGATGAATAGGTTGCTGCGCGCTTACGGCCTGTGCTGCAGCAGCTACCTCGACGTTTTCTACCGGGCTGACCTGCCGATCGCAACCGGCCGCGACGAGCATCGCCACTGCGGCGCCCACCACAAGGTGCGCTGGTTCTATCCGCCATGTTTCAGTAGTTGTCATCGGTTCTCCTATCTAGCCTTTCAGTTTGGACGTACTGCGTGGACCTCTAACTGGGAGGTTCTGCGTGTTTCAGTGCCTCGGCGCGCCATGTATGGTGAGCCAGGTATTCGGTCCAAGATCGGCCGCGCTCAACTAGGACCGAAGCCCGCGCTTCGGCCCACCAGTCGCCGTCCCTCTGATCCCTGGGCGGAACTTCGCGAGCAACAACAGTTCGTCGCCGTAGCCGCTCTTCTATAGGGGACGAATCGGTTCGCGGTGCTGCGTAACCTCGAAACATTCCGAGTATTCCTTCGGTCACGCGCCTTGCCCCCCGGGCCCGTCGCATGGAGAAAACCCGGCCATGTCCAATCGGGGGGCGTAGCGCTAGCACCTGCTCCTATGTTTGGTCTTGATGAACTTTCGACCGCGGCAAGGTCGGATGCAAGGACTCGAGTCGCAGACATACAGTCTGTACTTCAAGATGAGCGGACGCCGTAGGCGCCCTCGCCCCGCGGGGAGGGCACGAAAGCGAAGATAGGAACAGGCCCTGATCGTGTCGTACATCGACGCGCTCGTCGCGCCGCGTCTGGTCGCACATCAAAAGCTAGCATCGCAATCTTCCCCTCATACACCCCGCTTACTTGGCAAGCTATCGACTCGCCACGACTGTAGGCATCGCTCAGAGCGGCTCACAGTAGACCCCAATACTGTTGCCCATGGCTTATAGTCGAACATGCGTTAGCTGGACACCGAAATCGATTGAATATGTGACGCAGGCAGAGCTATCGCTTGTTGAGACGCAAGCGGGCGGCCAATAGGGAGTCATCGCTGCGGATGCCCTTGCCATGCTGCCTCAAAGCGAGCGCGCCCGCGTCCAGGGTTGAGGTGGAGGCCAGCTTGCCCATGCAGCGCGGCCCCGAACTTGGACCCAGAAGACATGAGATGACCCTTTCCGACAAAAGCCTCGCAGCAGTTAGTCGAGGCGCCTGTTGGGAAGCGCTTGCGGCAGTACTCGAACAGGCAGCGAACGCGTGGCTGCCAGCCCCGATGAACTAAGGCCACCGAACCACAA
>JAPPOR010000073.1 GCA_028817905.1 Myxococcales bacterium | reverse complement strand
TTGCCGCCGACCCGGGCCCGCGATCTGTACTCCTGCCGGGTGCTCAAGAGCCCACCGCTGCGTTCTGACGCGCGGGGCCGGTCGCCCTCCTGCGTCGGCGGGATATCCGTCGCGGACAGGACCTTCGCGTGGAGGACGTCGGAAACGTGCCCCGACATGGTCGCGGGTGCCCGGCGCATCACCTGGGCCACCTTGGCAGGCGGCTGGGGTTGTGTGCGCACCGGAGCGGCGTCGGAGACCGGATGGCCAGGCGACTCGACGGCCCCCTGGGCGGGGGGCCCGGAGGATGGCGCGGCGGCCACGTGGCCCTCCGATTGGGTATTGCTTGGCAGGCGCGTAGGGACCGGGCCGGGCGCTCCCAGCTGCGGGCTCGCCTGGCCCACCGGATGACCGAGCAAACGCGCGTAGGCCGTGCCCTGACGAAGCAACAGCGCGGGAGCACCCTGCTCGACCATGAAGCCGTCCTCCATGACCACGATCCGGTCCGCCCTCGCAACGGTGCTCAGCCGGTGTGCGATCACTATGCGCGTGCAGTTGATCTCCTCCAGGGCGGCCTGAATACCGGCCTCGCTGGCCGTATCGAGGGCGCTCGTGGCCTCGTCGAGGACCAGAATCGCCGGCCGCCGGGCCAGGGCGCGCGCCAGGGCGATGCGCTGGCGCTGACCGCCGGAGATCGAACTGCCCCCGCTGGCAAGAACCGTGTTGTAGCCGGCGGGCATCTTCATGATGTCCTCGTGAATCTGCGCCAGCCGGGCGGCGCGCTCGACCTCGGACTGGGGCATGTCGGGATCGGCCATCGCGATGTTCGCGCGGATCGTGCCCGCAAACAGTTGGGTATCCTGTGTAACCACCCCGATCTGGTTGCGCAGGGACGAAAGATCGATCTCCTGCAGAGACCGCCCGTCGTAGAGGACCCGTCCCTGGGTGGGCTGGTAGAGCCCGAGCACCAAGCTCGCCAGGGTCGATTTGCCGGCGCCCGACGGCCCCACGATGCCCACGAACTCGCCCGGCTGAAGCGACAAAGAAACCTCGTTCACCACATCTGGCTCCAGCGGACCATGGCGGAAGCTCACGTTCTCGAGTTCGATCGCACCGCTGAGCTTCTCGTGCACCGGTGCGAGCCCCAGGGGCTGCTCGCGGGGGCTCTCGTGGATGTCCATCATGCGGTCGATGTAGATCCCGAGGCGCTCGAACTCGTCCATCTTGCCGACCAGACGTGACAGGGGGTCAAAGATCCCCACGGCAAAGGTGTTGACCGCCAGCATGGCGCCGATGCTCATCTCGCCGTCGAGTACCTGGACGGCCCCGACCGCGAAGATCACCAGCGGCGCGCCCATTCGCAGGACGGTGGTAAGAGACTGGAACATGATCTCGAGGCGCCCATAGTTGAGCTGATTGTTGAGCACGTCGACGAACAGATTGCACCAGCGGTCCACCGCACGGTGCTCACAGCCCATGCCCTTGATCGTCTCGATCGCGCTCAGCATCTCATACTGGTAGCTTTCGCTCTTGGCCTGCCGCTCGATCAGCTCCGCATGAAACGCCTTGCGCTTGCCTCGCATCAACCACAGCATCAGCACGTTGACGCCACCGAAGGCCAGGATCAACGCTCCCAAGAGCGGACTAATCGCGAGCAAGAAGCCGAGATATAGCACCATCATCGTCCCGTCGAGCACGGCGGTAAGGGCGCCCGACGTGAGGATCTCGCGTACGGCCTTGCTGCTCTCGAGCCTCAGCACCAGGTCTCCGAGCGACCGTTGCTGAAAGAACGTGTACGGCAGCGCGAGCAGACGATCGACCAACTCCATGGACATCTTCGCATCCATCACCGTGCGCAGGTGCAAGAGCAAATGCCCACGAACGACCTGGGTCAACCAGTAGAACGCGATGATCAGCCCCAGACCCGCCGAAACCACGTGCAACAGCTGCAAGTCCTTGCGAGGCAACACGCGATCCACGATCAGAGCGACGAGCATCGGAAGCGCCAGCGTCACCAGCTGCGCGGCGAACGAAACGCTGAAGATGCGTCCCCAGTCCCCTGACTCCCTCAAGTGGGCCCATAGCCCCTGGCGCTTCGGCTTCGCGCACTCACCGGTCTCGAAGTCGCTGCCAGGCTCGAAGATCAGCACGATGCCGGTGAAGGCCTTGTCGGCCTCCTCGAGCGACACCCTACACGGACCCTTCGCCGGGTCCACGATATCGATATGGCGCTTGCCGACCGCTTGCAGCACGACATAGTGGTTGAACTGCCAGTGGAGCACCGATCCGCGTGGCACGTGCCTGAGCGCCTCCAGCTCGCCCTTGAAGCCGCGGGCACGCAGACCGAAGTGGCGCCCGGTGCGAAGCAGGTGCGCCGCACGCACACCATCACGCGTCGGACCCAGGGCTGCCCGCAGCTCCTCCCTGGGGACGGACTTGCCATGGTAGTTCAAGACCATCGCCATGCATGCCACGCCGCATTCCACATCCGAGTGCTGGGCAACAAAAGGGACTTTCTTCTTGCCCACCGTGGCGAGGCGACGCAGGGCGGGAAAGCGCTCAACAAAGGGGATTGTTCGCGTATCGCTCATTCGAACCACCTGAAGACCTTGCGAAGATCGGGGAATAGAACCGCCCACAGGGCTTCGGACCGGAGCTGAACCTCGCCGGACCCACCCATGCCCTGGTGAAAACGGAAGACGTCATCGTCGGAGGTGAACGTGCACCCGGGGAGCTCGGCCTTGGCGATCACCGTGGGCCCCTCGATATTCAGGGCGCCGGCGATCTCGTTGCCCAGGTAGCGCGTTACCTCGCGCGGGCCAAGCACTTGGGCTCCGACCGAGCTGAGCTCTGCGCTTGCCTGCGCGTAGCGATAGCCATGGACGTTGAAGTGAACCAGGGCTCCGAGCTCAAGTTCGGGACGATACCGCCCCGGCACGAGCGCCCAGATGGTGCAGCTGCTTTGCTCACCACCCAGGGTAAGGATATGGTCGCCGGGGTTGACCGCCTGGCCGGCTCGCACGCGGATGTCGTCCACGACGCCGGCCCGGGGCGCCCGCAGGAATAGGTCAGACAGCCGGGTCTGGGCCAGATCGCGCTCAACCCGCAATGAAACCAGGCTCTGGCGTGCCGCCTGATCGGAAGGGTCTCGCAACGTGCGGGCCAGCTGCAGGTCGAACTCCTGTTGCAGGCGTTTGAGTTGAGCCCGCTCGTTGTCCGCAGTCAGGGTGGCCAGAAGATCACCCCGGTCGACTACCTGGCCCGGCTCGACGGCCACCCGTGCGATCGTACCCGGGGCCTTGGCGGTCAGCTCCGTGGCGCCCTCCACATGCACGAGTGCGGGCCCCTGGGCCCACTCGTCGACCCGGGCCAGGCCGACATACAGAAAGGCCGAGAGGGCACCGCCCACGATCACCCAATAGGCCCAGCGCGTCCAAGCCGGTGAAAGGCGGACCAGATCCGCCTTGTCTTCGTGGGTCTGCGCCTGCGCCAGGGCGCGGCTGCGGAACAGGGCCTCGCTCATCGCTTTGCTCCCTTGGGCTGCAGTTCAACCAGGGCATCCTCCTGTGCGTCGCTCCGTGCATCGAGGCGCATCTCCTGGGCGAGCCCATCATCGAGGAATCGCACCTTGGCCATGGCCCCGACGAGGCCGCGCTCCGTGACCCATGCGGGGTCCACGGGCGCGGCCTCGACGGTTCGCATACGCGAGGCCGAGTCGATCTCGGGCGACAGGCGCACGACCGTCGCGACGAACGCATGTTCGGGGTGCTCGCTCGGGACAACGGTCACGCGCCTTCCGCGCGCCACGCCCGCCATATCCTCGGGAATCGCGAAGCGCAGCACGGTGGCCGCGTCGCTGATGAGCCGGAGCAGGGGCGTACCAGCCGACACCAGGGCGCCCGCGTCCACGTACCGCGCCGCGACGCGGCCTGCGAACCTGGCCGTGACGCGTGCATCCCTGGCGACCGCCGCCAGTTGATCGGCGCGCGCCCGGCGCTCATGCAGTCGCGCCTGGGCCTCGGACGACAGGACGCGACTTGCGTCCAGCTGAAAGCGTGCTTTCAACAACTCATCACGGGTCGCCAGGCCCTCCTCCACCAGACGCTCGCTCCGCTCTGCCTGCTCGACCGCGTGGTTCTGCTCGATGCGCGCCCGCGAAAGCGCGGCGCGCGCCGCCGCCTGCTCAGCCTTGGCCCGCACGTGATCGAGCGTCGCTTGCTCGATGGATAGACTCGCCAGCAACTGGTCCTGCTCGACAACCTGGCCAAGGGTCACGTGCACGTCCTCCACGACACCGGTCTGGGGGGCCGCCACATCGGTCGCATGCTCGGGCAAGATCACACCGACGAAGGTCCCGGGTCTATGCACCTCGGCCGCGCCTTCTGTGGCCGGGCCTTCCTCGGCGGGGCCTGAGCCCGCGGCGGTTTTGCCGGCTTGTGGCTTGACCGATGGCGGTGTCTCGTCGGCAGCACGCCCGACCTTCCGGTGGGTCGTGGGGGCCGCAGCCGGGGACGCCCCGCCGAGCGTCAGCAACCCGGAGGCCCCCACGGCAGAGGTCAGCAGCACGATCAGGGTCTTGTTGAGGCTCATCATCATGGTGGTTCGGGGTTGGGCTGGAGGTCGGTGGTTCGAGCGTTTCGATGCAAGCAGCGGCACGGGTCACGCCCCAAGTGAGGCGCGACCCGTGCCTGGGAGGCGGCTGCCCCCTCGCGTCGGGCGTCCTAGGCGGCGTTGTCCGCGTCGATCACGATCGCCGCATCACCACCCGCCTGGACGTCGTTGCCGGCGACCACGATGATGTTGAGCTGAACATTTACATCGCTGTCGACGTTGATGTCGGTGTCCGCGGCGCTGCCGCCTCCGAAGCCCCAGCCGCGGCGACGCCAGCGGCGGCGCCACCAGCGGCAGCCGCCCGCCACGTCATCGAGCTGTTCGTCCTCGAGCGAGACGAGTTCGGTTGAACTGAGATCCATTGCGCTTTCCATGTGTTGAAGTTCTCCGTATTTGCGAGGGTTGGGTTGGGGTTGCGTGGCTGCTTGTGACCAACCAGCCAGCCAAGCGGGCGGATGGGTCGCCCGCTTGCGTGCCTTTCGCTTCAGATGAGTTCCGGCGCGGCCGTTCTGTGAGAGGCCCGGCAGAAAAAGATCAGCGGCAGACGGCCTTGGCCATGTGGGCCCGCACACGCGCAGAGATCAGCTCCACGTCCCGGACCGCCAAAGTGATCTCGCTCACACGCAGACGGCGGGCCGCGTCCACGACCTCCAGCGCCGACGCCGTGCCGAACTCCAGGGACTTGCGCGAAAGCGCGTCGAGCTTGCGGGCTGCCGCAACGTTGCGGCGAGCGATGTCCGCGTTGCTCCGGGCTATCGTCACCAATCGGTTCGTTCGCCGCACCTCGGTAACCGCCTGAATTCGGTTAGCTTCGCGGTCGGCCCCGGAAGACCGTAGATCCGCTGTGGCCCCGCTGACACCCGCGGCTCGCGCTCCCCCATCAAAGGCCGTCCAGACCAGGTTGGCGGATGCCGTCCAGGTGTGCAGCACGTCGGGCTCGCCGTCGAAAGCCACAGCGGTGGTCGGCGCATAGCTCATGACATACTGCGATCCCAGGCGGATCTCGGGCAGATACGCCAGGCTGGCCGCATTGGACGCCAGCTTGGCCGCCCGCTGCCGCGCGCGCGCCGCCATCAGGTCGGGCCGCTGGTCCAGCTCCGCCAGGGGAACGCAGCCGGAGGCGGTTGGTGACAGCAGTGCAAGGACCTCGAACCCGTCGGCAATCGCAACCGGCTGCGCGACCCCCAGCGCCTGCCCAAGCTGCTCGCGGGCCTGCGAAAGGGACTCGTTGGCCGACACCACGTTGGCCTCCGCCTCGTGAAGATCTTGAGCGAAGCGCGCGATATCCATCTCGGTGGCGCGGCCGAGCTGCACCAGACGCTCGGTGAGGCGCATGCGCTCGCCCGCGGCCTCGAGCCCAACGAGATTCTGCGCCGCCACTCGCTCGGCCCCCAGTACGCCGAGCAGGGTCGACGCCAGGGTGCCGATGAGCCTGTGGCGTGTTGCGCGCAGGGCGTGGCGCTCGGCGCTCAGCCCAACGCTGGCACTCTCGTGCGACACAAGGTTCGCGAGCGAGAAGGTGATGGAAAAGGTCGCCGTCGCCCGTGGAACCAGGCTGCGGCTGTCCAACGTCTCATGGACATAGACTTGCCCTACAAACTCTCCATCCTCAAAGACATTCTCGGGAGACGGCCTCACGAATGCGTAGTCCGTCCCTACGCCGAGCTCTAGCTGCGGCAACAGGCGGCTAAGGGCCTGCTTGACCCCGGCACCGGCCCGCCCGACGGCGGCCAGCTGCTGCTGCAGGGACGGCTGATGCTTCACCAGCAAGCCCTTTGCCTCGCGCCACGAAGCGAGCACCCGCGTGGGGGCTTCCACCGCGGGCAGTCCAGCGGCTGACGTGGACAGGACCGCCTCCTGGGCGAAGGTCCTGGAGAGGCCCGCCAGTAGGATGAAGATGGCGAACAATAAACCGGTACATCGCGGGCGCATGACGAACCTGCTTGCAAAGAGGGAGTTGCGAAAGGGGAGCTAGTTTTCATCCAGGAAAGGGCACGTGCCTTTTCCTGGATGAAACTGGCTAGTGGTACGGTCCGTCGACGCGAATCTCGCCGGGGCAAGCGACCCGCAAGCGTGCGGGAAACCGCACGCGGCCGGTCACCATCGTGCGGGCACCGATCTCCGCCTGCGCGGCGCCCGACAACTGCACGCGCGCGCGGTCCGCGCGGAACGCATCCGCGGCCGCAAGCACCTTCCCGGCACCGTCGGCACGGACATCGAGCGTGCGAGCATGGCCTGCCAGGGTCACGAGCCCCCCCTCGTGCGCGCTGACGGCCACGCGCTCGGTCACCGCCACCGACGTGACAGCCAAGAACAGGCGGCTGGTGCCCGAGGCGCGGGTGATCCATGTATGCGACCAGCCGCTTGCATCGATGCTGCTGGCACCCGTGCTGACGAGCTTGATCGCAGCGGCGTCAAGGCCCTGAAGCGTGACACTCGCCATTGCAGCAGTGCAGACCTCACTGACACGGCCGACCGTGGCCGTAACCCGCAAGTCACCGAGCTCGTGGTAGGCGCCGTCCTTGAGCGTCAAATGAAGGGCCCCGTGATGGTGCTTGGCACGCACGAACGGCAGCACCTGGTCGTCGGCGCGAACCCGCAGCGTGATGTCGTCGGTGCGGGCGGGGTCGACGGTGAGCATCACGCGGAAGCTCCCGCTGACGTGAAACCGAGAGGTATTGGGGGCCGTGATGATGCGCTCGCGTATACGACCACTGCCGGTGACCGCTCGCCTTTCATCGCGGTTGCGCGACGCGTTGTGGGAATAGGTCGTCATGCTCACATGTGCTGGTGGTAGCGATCGGCATCCAGAAGCGAAGGGCCAAGATGCGTGACGGGCGGTGGCCCAGAAGCCACCGCCCGTCCCGTGCTATCAGCCGTTGAAGTTGGTCGCCTCGATGACGATGGCGGCGCTGCCACCTGGGCCACTGACCACGTTGTTCCCCGCAACCACGATGTCGTTGGCCTGCTGGTTGAAGTCGTAGTCAAGGTCGAGCTTGAACTTCTTCAGGTCGAAGCTCGGCGCGGCGTAGTAACCGTAGCCTCCTGCGACGGTCTCAAGGGTCTCTTCTTCGATGGCGACAAGCTTGGTGGATTCGGTCTTCATGGGTAGTTCCTTGTTTCGTTGGGGTGGCGTTGTCAGAGAGTGAAAAGGTCGGAGCAACCTGCGCTGCGCTGTGTTTCGCGACCGCCGTTGCCTTTCACCTAATCAGAGTGCCCCGGTCCCCGCGCTGTGAACCCAAATGAAGAAAAAGAACTGGAGGCTAGACCTCGGATACACGCGTCGCCGCCAGCTGCCCACGCAGGCGCTCGAGCAGGATCTGGTAGCGCTTGCGCAGGCGCGCGCTCTCGCGCTCGATGTCGCGCTCGCTCGGGGCGCACTTGCCGGCGCGTTCAGCTGCGCACTCGGCCGCGATGTCCCGCCACGGCATCGACAACACAAGGCGCTGCTCGAGCAGGCGCCGGTCGGGCGGCTCTAGCGCCGACAGGACTGGCTCCAACCACGCCACGTCGCCGAGCTGCGTAGTGATGGAACGACGGACCTCCGTCTGCATGTCATCCAACTCGGACGGCACGTGCCGGCTGCCCCACCGCTTGCGGGACTTGGAGTGCCGAAACAGGGCGTTGCGAGCGACCGTGTAGACCCAGGAGCGCACCTTGCCCTGAAACCGAAAGCTCGGTAGCCCCTTCCAAACGTCCTCTGAGAAGGAGGAAAAGACGTCCTCCATGGATGCCCGGGTGCGCGTGCGCGCGTTCAGGAAAGCGCGAACCTCACCGCCATACTGGTCGAAAATGACGCGCGTGGCGTCCGAAAAGTTGGCGTCCTCACAGTAGTCTCGAATCTCGTGCTCCTCCGCCGGGGCCTCCGGCGGCAAGGCACACCGGCCGGCCTCCGACCCCTCCCGTTCGCCCTGGTCCTGGTTGGTCTCGTTCGCGGATTTCGTGTGAAGCTTCATCCAATCCCTCCCGTCGGAGCCTTACTCGCGGGCGGCCTGAGGCCTGCCCCACGCTGCCCCGTGCGGTCTGCAACAGCGTTGCGAGCCACTGAGCAACAAGCGTGCCGCGTTTTGCCCGCAAAAAACGGTGTGAATTCAGGCGTGGGCTCCGGCGTCGTGCCACCGGGCACGGTGGCACAGCGTGCCTGTGCCGGCACGTGCCGGCCCGGTCATTGCCGGCTCAACCAGCGCCGCAACTGGTTCCGGTGCAACCCCAGCGCACGCGCCGCGGCACTGACGTTGCCGCCGTCCCGTTCCAGGGCCGCTCGAATCGCGTCGTCGCTCGGCCACGCGGTCGCGCTGCGCGGTCGCGAGCCCACCGCCAGGTCCGGCTTCTCGCCCTCGGAAAGGGCCCGGCCGGCGTCAGGTGCGAGGAATTCGGCACCGACGAGCAGGGCCTTGTTATCCAGGGCAGCAAACGCCGCGTGCCGCAACTCGCCGATCAGTTCCCTCACATTGCCGGGCCACGGGCGCAAAGCGCAGGCCTCGACCAGGTCGGTCCCCGGCCGCAAACGCGGGTCGATGGACGCAAGGGTGCGTTCTGCAAGCACTGGCAGCTCGTCGAGTCGCTCGGTCAGGGGCGGGATCCGGATCGCGGGACGGCCAATACGGTAGTAGAGGTCCTCGCGAAAGCGACCGGCGGTGACCTCGGCGCGTAGATCCCGCAGGGTCGCCACGCATACCCGCAGCTGCACCGGCTGGGTCTGGGTGGAGCCCAGCGGCGTCACCTCGCGGTTTTCCAGGACGCGCAACAATTTGGCCTGGACCGCCGGCTCGAGCTCGGCCACCTCGTCCAGAAATAGGGTACCTCCGCTGGCAGCCTGAACAAAGCCGACCGCATCTTGGGTCGCGCCGGAATAGGCGCCCCGCTTGGTCCCAAACAGCAAGCGCTCGGCGATCGACGACGAGATCGTGGCACAGTTGACCGCCACGAACGGCGCGTGCGCATTGTCGCCGTGGGCCACCTGGTGATAGGCGCGCGCGGCCAACTCCTTGCCGGCTCCACTGGGCCCGGTCACCAACAGGGTGTCCGACGCGCGTACGGCTACCCGCAGCTCGCGCCACGCGCGCCGCAGGGCCGCACCCAGCACGGGGCCCACTTCCTGCCCTTCGCCTGCGTTCGGGCGAGCGGCTGCTGGGGCGGCTTCGAGATGAGCGGATATGTCCTGTCGCGCCCAACACAGGCTTCGACCCAGTCGGACGAGGACGTCGCCGGAGACACTCGATGCGTCCTGTATGAGGCCTCCGTTGACGTAGGAACCATTGCGACTTCCCAGGTCCTCGAAGCGCCATTCCCCCTCCGCGTGATGAACACGCAGGTGGGCGCGGGACACCCAGTCGTCCTGTACGAAGCAGCCAGGGGGGCTGCCACGGCCGAGCTCAAGCCCAGCAGCGGTAACCGGAATCGCACGCGATACGGCACAACCGTTGTCGAGCAGCAGCACGATGCCCGGCGTGCCCGCCCGCGAACCCGCTGGCAGCCGCTCTTCCGTCAACCCGGAGCGGTTCGCGTCGACCGTCGTCTGTCCTACGGGAGGGTCCATCAGCTTGCGTGCACTCGCGAGTTACCACAGCGCTCGATCGTCGTCATGAACGATTCGGGCGAGTCCCCTGTTGCCGTGGCGCAACGATGGCAGGGTAGCCCCCCCTTCGAGGAGCGCAACGCCGCGCGCGGCGGTCGAGACCGGTAAGGAATCACGGCAACCGGGGCAAGCTTGCCACAGGAGCGAGGAGACAAGCGTGACCCAGTTCATTCGAGCGACGACGAAATCCGTGGAAAACCGTGAACTCCGGCAGCAAGGAGCGCTTCCGCCAGCACCGCATGCCCCAGGGCTGTAGGGTGCTCGTCATCCGCGAAGAAGACCCCGGCCCCCAGTTCCTGAAAGCGCGCGGTTGGATCGACGCACGTGAGGCCCAGCTGCTGGCATATTCCAAGCACGCGCCGCGTCGGCAAGCCGAAGTCCATCTCGCGCTCGTCCACGGCGATGCCAGCCGCCGCGAGCTGCGCATGGATATCCGGATAGTGCAGCAGCCGCAGACGCCCCGCGACCGCGGACGGTGAGGGGATGAGCAGCACAACGAAGTGGAACCCGTCCTCACGCGCAAGTGCCTGGAAACGCAAAAACGCGCTCCGCAGCACCCCGAACGCGCGGTCGATCAGCGGCGAGGGCCGCCGCATGTACGTGGCAATCTCCCCCAGGGGATAGCTCAGCATATGAAACCCATACACGTCGACAAGCCCCACCTCGCGCGAACGCCAGCGTTCGGAGACGAGGCCCTGGCCCCGAAACCAACCGCGCTGGGTACCGTGCGCCAGCCACTGGAGCCCGACGTAGTGCAGCAGGGCCGAGTGCGCGACCAGCCAGGTCAGCATCGGCGAACGGCTCTCGAAGGTCCGTCGGCGCTCGATGTGAGCCAGGTTGAAGTTGATGTCGTTGCTCATGAACAGGCCCAGCACGACCAGATCCGGCGCGAGCGGGCGGAGCTTGTCCCGAAAGAAGTGCAGCTCGTCGAGGGTCGTCATGCCAAACACCCCCGCATTGATCGCGACCAGGTCGGGTTGCCCCGCGCGCTGGGCGAACACGTGGGGAAACGTCTGTGAGGGCTGGATGAGCACCCCCTCGGTCCCGGAGTCCCCGAGGAACAGCGCGCGTCGCGTTCCCGCGGGCTTGGGCACCGCAACCGCCCGACCCCGGATCCGCATCGCGGTCGTCCCGGGCGAGGGCTCGAGCTCGAACATCCAGCTGTCCCGCCGTACCGTCCCGTAGTTGGGATCGAAGACGGTATTCGCTCGAGCCTGCTCCTCCCGCAGCCCGCTGACCCGCACACCGAGTTCGAGGATGGCGCACGCCGCGGCCAACCCGAGCAACAGTGCAAGCAAGCGCTGGCCGATGGCAGCCATCACTGAAAGATAGCCCGGATCATTCATGACTTCAGGACAAGCGAGGCGGCGCCGAAGTCATGAATCATCCGGGATAAGCAGCCAGGAGAAACGGACCGCGAGCGAGAACTCGCCAGGCGGCTGTGCTAAGGAGGGTCGGATGACGAGGTTTCGACCATGCATCGACCTGCACGCGGGGCAGGTGAAGCAAATCGTCGGCGCAAGCCTTCGCGACGATCGCGACGAGCCGCAAACCAACTTCGTCAGCAGCATCGCACCCGCGGAGTATGCGGCTCGCTACCGAGCGGACGGGCTTGTGGGCGGGCACGTTATCAAGCTCGGACCGGGCAACGACGAAGCTGCCCGACAGGCCCTGTCCGGTTGGCCCGGTGGCCTGCAGCTCGGCGGCGGCATTACGGCTGAAAATGCCGCGAGCTGGCTTTCTGCGGGTGCCGACAAGGTGATCGTGACCAGCTGGCTGTTCGTCGGGGGCGCGTTGGACATGGGACGCGTTGAACAACTGGCGCACGCCGTCGGCAAGCATCGGGTAGTGCTCGACCTGAGCTGCCGCCGCATCGGTCCGGCGACCTGGCGGGTGGCCGCCGATCGCTGGCAGACAACCACGGAGACGACCATTCGCGCGGATACCCTGGCTCGCCTGGCGGACCACTGCAGCGAGTTTCTGGTCCACGCCGCGGATGTGGAAGGGCGTTGCGAGGGGATCGACCAGGACCTGGTGCGCCTGCTCGGCGATACCTGCCCGCTGCCGTGTACCTACGCTGGAGGAGCTCGTTCGCTCGATGATCTGGACCTGGTACAGGTACTGAGCAACGGCCGTGTGGACCTCACCATCGGTAGCGCCCTGGACCTGTTCGGCGGTACCCGCGTCCGCTACACGGATTGCGTCGCCTGGAACCGGCGGCGGGGCGAGTCTCCCTAGCCCGGATCATTCACGACTTCGACGCCGCCTCGCTTGTCCTTCGACTCCACA
>JAPPOR010000046.1 GCA_028817905.1 Myxococcales bacterium | reverse complement strand
AAGGCGCTGTGAGCATCGACAATTTGTTTGCTGGGTAGATCGTGTTCGCTGTAGTCGATTCTGCCCCCATGAGCGTAGATAGGAACAAGCTCCTCCTCGCGCAGGTCTTCCAACTCCCGGTCGTCAATAAGCCCAAGGCCATGGGCCATTTGCCGAGGTAGGTCCCGGCCGGGTGCTTCGGGGCGGGCCGGCAGGGGCCGCAGCGGGTGGGCCCAGCGGCGGGGGCATGCCCGACGGTGCTCGATCTCGACCCGATGGCGTTGCCCCGAATACAACAGCGTTCGATGCGGGTTCCGAATGCGATGCCGGCGTCGGCCCCGGTTGCGGTTGCCGCGTATCGGTGCCAGCGGGCGCTCCCTGCGACATACTCACCCAGTGTGGATGTGACTCCACCGAGACGTGCATACTGGCTTCAAACGTCCTGAACAGCCGCGTCCCGGCTGCCGGCGTCCGCAACCCCACGACCTGCGTGCCTCCGGGCGACGCGGGCCCGGGCGAGCCATGCGTCGACCATGCGGCTTGTGATCGAGGCCTGGCGTGCGTCGACGGTCTCTGCAAGGCGTTCTGCCGTGAAGATGAGGACTGCGGCGGGTGGGATGGGCAACAGGGGGTGTGTACTCCAATCGCCGCCGCCGCGTCCCACGTCCAGGGCGTGGCAGTCTGCAGCGTCGCCTGCGGCCCCGCCGACGCATGTCCCGCTGGCACGGTCTGCGCGGACGTGGATCCAAGACAATGCATTGCCCCCCGACAACCATGCCCTCCAGAGCGCATGCGCGACGGCAACTGCGACGAGCCGGAAGGAAGCGCGATCTGCGCCGAGGGCACCGACGTGGAAGACTGCTGTCGTCCACCGACCGGTGGTGCATGCGAGCTCGCGAGCCAGTGTGGTTGCGATGTCGATGAGATGTGCAGCTACGAGGCAACCACTACCGACACCGGATTCACGATCAAGACGGTCTGTGACCCCGCGCCAACAGAAGCGGTTCGTGCGGGACAAGTTTGTCGACTTCGAGACGACAAGTGCGAGAAGGGCCATATGTGCGTAGGCGGTCTGTGCCAGCGGTTCTGCGAAACCGATGCGGACTGCGCGGGTCGATGTCGCAACATCCACCGTGCTTCTCGCCCGCTCCCTGGTGTGCATGTATGTGATACCCCGTGTGACCGTGGGACCTCCGGGCAGTGCCCGAATGGCAGCCTGTGCGCGGAGCCACCGAAGCGTTCGGGAGTGGACACGGATACGGATCCGGATACGGGACACTGTCGCGTCCCCAACGACCCGTGTCCAGGCGAGTTTCTTGGCGATGGGGTGTGTGACGAGCCCGAAGGCACCGGGCGGTGTGCCGAGGGCACCGACGCCGAGGACTGTTGCGACACGGCTTGCTGTCCCCGGCGCCACCACGAAGGTCCGTGCAACGTCGCCACCCAGTGTGGTTGCGCCGCTGAGCAGATGTGTATCCATAGGGCCGCGATCGATGACGCCGTGGCCACTGTAACCGTCGGCTGTGTCCCGGCGTCCGAGGGCACCATTGGTCCAGGTCAGATCTGTCGTGGTGTGAGCGGGCGTTGCGCGAAGGGGTATTCATGCATCGGAGGTTTGTGCGCTGCATACTGTTTGAACGACGCCGACTGCGGCGATAGCGTGTGCGCATCGGTCCACCTGAGAGGTGTTGAGCTTCCAGACGTCCGCACCTGTCGCATGCTGTGCGACCCCACGACCCAGGCCGAGTGCCCAACGGGCAGCTACTGTCAGCGGGCGTTCCCGCCCGAAACGTGCCGCATCCCGGATGACCCCTGCCCCAACAAACAGCTCAACGACGGGGCATGTGACGAGCCGGAAGGGACGCGCCTGTGCGCCGAGGGCACCGACCTAGCCGACTGCGGCGGATGATTGGCAATCCTGCACGGCGCCACCGCTGGGCCACGCGAAGCGAGCTCCGCGTTGCATGCCAGGCACGCCTTGTCCCTGGAATGCCAGCGATCTGGGAGCAACGTTCCCCAGGTGTCCCCGCCCAGGCGCTACGTTCGGGGTGGGTCCATGATCCGTTCGCCGTGGACGGGCCGTGAAACCTAGTGCGCAACGCCGCCCCGGAACGTAGGCCCTGCTCGGCATACCCGAAACCGGTCAGTGTCTCGGCCGGTCGCGGGGAATGTATGCAACCTAAGCGCGTCCCCGGGCAGCCCGCTTCGTCAGCTGGTGATAACTGCCGAAGCGGGCGTCCGGGTCTTCTACGCCGTCGAGCGCCTCGCATGGATCGTCGTCGCCGTCTGCCGAAAAGGTGCGCACGGGCTCGTAGCGCGTGTTGCGCTGCACGGGCAGACGGCCCGCGTCGCGAATGACGCGTCGCAAATCCGCGGAGGGGCGCCAGGGACGGACCGAAAAACCGAAAGAAAGGA
>JAPPOR010000600.1 GCA_028817905.1 Myxococcales bacterium | reverse complement strand
GCCTTGGTGGCTTCCTCAAGCACAACAAACGACCCGGATGGCAGGTCCTGGCCCGAGGCTTCGAAGACCTGCTCATCATGGAACAGGGCGCGTCCGCTGTCATTGAAATCGCTTGTGATCAATGATCAGATGCGGGCTAGCTCTTCGGGGTGCGGCTCGGCGCACCCCCTGCTATGCTTGCGTTCAGCGAGGTTGAGCACGGATGATCAAGGGACTCCATCACAGCGCGTATAGATGTAGCGACTCGGAGCAGACGCGCCAGTTCTACGAGGACTTTCTTGGTCTTCCCCTGTGCAACTCCCTGTTGATCGAGCAGACCAAGAGCGGTCGTAGCACCCGCACGCTGCATACGTTCTACCGCATGGGGGATGGCTCGTTTCTGGCCTTCTTCGAAGCGCCGGACCGCGCGTTTGACTTCAAGCAGCAGCATGACTTCGACCTGCATGTGGCGCTCGAAGTGGAGCCCGAGCACCTGCGCGCGATGTTTGAACGCAGCAAGCAGGAAGGCCGGGAAGTTCGCGGCATTTCCGATCACGGCTTCATCGAGTCGATCTACTTCCGGGACCCCAACGGCTATGTCGTTGAGCTCACGGCCAAACGCCCTCACCACGAAGACGCTACGGACCCTGGTACCAACGGCGCGCGAGCCAAACTGGACGCCTGGCAGAGGGCCAAGTAACGGACCCGGCGCGAGCATCAAGGCAGCTTGGGGGGGAGCACCGGGTGAGCAGGTTCCTCAGTGAAGGTCGCTCCCACGGCCTTGCCGTGAAGCAGGCAGGTTTCCTGGCCCGGCCCGTGCCCGAACGCCAGTGTCGCCCCGGACAGATTCTCGACCTGGCAGGTGATGGTCAGCGTATCGCCCGCCTGCACCGGTAAGATACCGCTATGGGCACCCTCAACCAGGCCTGGTCCGTCGAGCATCACCGGGTGGTTCTGGGTGCTGCTGTCAAAGGGGATCACGGACGGGTCCCCGAACTGGTTCCGAAGGTCTGCAATCGGAGTCTCGTTGAGCCAGACCGTCACGCGTGTGGTCCAGGCGTGATGGTGCACAGCCAGACGCGTGAGCTGGCCGTCGCTGCCGAAGACGCGGCTGTATGTCCTGGCCTCGATGACTCCGTCCGCGATGGCGTAGTCCTGGCCGCCTCTGATCTCAACGAACTCGATGGGCCTCGAGATCACATCCTCGCTGTCAACGAAGTAGAGATTGTACCACTGCTCAAGCAGCGCCGGCTCGTCACTGTCATTGAACGCGTGGACGTGCACGCATAGGCTACCCGGCCCGATGCGGGCACCCACCCCGTCGAGCTCCGCCGGGAAGTCGCCCCTGGGCATGTCGTTGTACACAAGCGAACCACCACTGCCCAGACTGCCCTTGAACGTCTGGCCACCACACGTGTCGTCGCGGTAGACGCCAGGTGTCATCCGGTCGGCAACCAGCTGCGCGTGCCACCACATCGGCAAGCGACTGGTGACGACGATGCGCTTGTAGAAGTGTTCGGTTCCGTCCAGCGGTAGGGGCACCAGGAACGATCCCTCGAAGCTCGCGCCCGGCTCGAGTCGGTAGTCGGCGGCCCCGGCAGCCCCGTATGTCTCAGGCCCCAAGCGGATCTGCAAACCATCCGCATGTGCGGGCGGAAGGAGACACATCTCGTCACCGGGAAAGCCGCTACCGAGCGAGCAACGGTCGCGCTCATTGCAGGGTTCATTGCTCGACAGCGTGGTCGCACAGCGAGTCTGCACCAACGCGTGGGCGTCGAAGACGGGCTCGCATGCGCCACGTTCGAGCTGGCCCGGTGGCTCGCACCGCCGCTCGATCAAACACCCCCTGGCGAGGTTTCCGCGACAGACCCCCTCAGCGTCGCAGCGATCGTCAACCGTGCACGCACGCTGGTCGTCGCACGCGTCGCCCTCGGGACACCTGCCCGCGGCTGGCACTTCGGCGTCCGCCCTGTCCCCGCCATCCACCGAAGTCGCGTCCGCATCGAAATCCCCTCGGCCGCCGATAGCTGCATCCAGCCCACGCGGATCCTCCGATGGCTCCGGCGAGTCCGGTGTGCCGACCGCGCCGTAGGCCGCATCGGGCAGCTGAATGGCATCGCGGGGCGAGGAACGGGGCTCGAGCGAATCGGCGCAAGCGCCCAGCGCAAGCGCGAACCCGAGCAGCGCAACCCTGAAGGCACCACCCCTCCCCCACGTCTCACCCATCTTCACCCATCGCGATCGATACCAGGCCTCTAGTGCGGCTGACAAGCTCCCCCCTTGGGCGGGTGTGTTGGGCGCGCTACGGCCCCGACAGACCGAGGGCGCGAGGAGGCAAGCACCCGGGCTAGCCCGCATCCGTCACCAAGGCACGTGATGATCGTGCAAGTGATCGGCTTCGCAGCGCTTTCGGTGA
>JAPPOR010000710.1 GCA_028817905.1 Myxococcales bacterium | reverse complement strand
CGAAGCCGATCACTTGCACGATCATCACGTGCCTTGGTGATGGATGCGGGCTAGGCTGAAACCTCCCTTCGGGAAGCCGCTAGCTAGTAGTCAACGCAGCCCCCAGCGGCGTCGGAGCATCCATTCGGCAGCGAAGAGGCCCGTCGCCACGAGGAAGAACCACACAGTGCTTACCGGGTTGTGGTGGACCGTCCCGAGCGTCTCGGTTCGGCCTCGGGGCAGTTGGGACAAGTCCGGCACTTCATCGGCTGCGTATGCCTGACCTCCGGTCGCACGGGCGATGACCTCGAGCGTATCCGGCCTCGGAAACGGATCGGCGAGCTCGTCCCCGCCGACCTCGACGACGATGCCCTCGTCAGCCAGCCAGCCGTCGGAATCCGAGGGGCGCACAGCAACCCTATACCCCCCTGGCTGTTCGGGTGCCCGCAGGTCCGCACGTGCCCGGCCCTCCGCGTCGGTTTCCCGCGTGGTCGCACTCAACACGTTGTCCTCGCTGTCGAGGATCGCGACCTCGATCCGACGGGCAGAAAGCGGCGCGTAGGCGCCGTCACGCAGAACCATGCGGCTCTGCAAGGGTGCCCCTGGCCCATACCGCTCCCGATCGGTTTGAAGCTGGGCGGGGTCCAGCATCGGATCGCGTGAGAGCCAGCGCAAGGTGCGATCCCAGAAGCGTTCATATGCTGACGCGTCCCCTGAAGATCCGGCGGTGGTGATGCCCCACCGCCAGGAGGTGTCAACCGCGAGCGCCATGGTACGACCCTTCCCCGCGCTGCCCACGACCAGCACCGGCATGGGATTCCCGTTGTCCAGCAGTGCGTCCGGGTGGGCGAGCAACACTTGTGACC
Organism: Myxococcales bacterium; assembly: GCA_028817905.1. Classification (GTDB taxonomy): domain Bacteria; phylum Myxococcota_A; class Polyangia; order Polyangiales; family JAFGIB01; genus JAPPOR01. The sequence goes on along the minus strand of JAPPOR010000710.1, from coordinate 11,690 downwards.
CCTCCCTGGGCGGGCCGAGTCGGTTGGCACCGAGCATCGGTGCCAGCTGAGCCCAGGCGGCGCGATTGCGCTCCACGTTTGGCAGCAGGGAAACGAGCGGATGTCGCGCCTGACCAGCCCCGATCCGCGGGGAAAACGGTTGCTCGAGCAGGGCTTCGCCTCCAGGAGGCAATTCCACCGGCAGAATTTCTCCGACGGGTGTACGCAGATAGCCACCCGAGCCAAACGATAGCTCACCGCCCACCATCGCGAAGGAACCGCCGGACAACACATACTCGCGCACCCGTGGCAGGTAGCGGGCCATCTGGTACGGCCCGTAGTTGAAGTCCTGGAAGATCACTAGGTCAAAGCTGTGCAGATGTTCGCGGAAGAGCTCGTCGGTTGGGAACGGGATGAGGGACAGCTCATCCGGCGCCGCCATGCTCATGTCGTTGGTGGTTCGCAGGATGAAGAATGTGATCAGATCGATGCTCGGGTTGCCCTTGAGGAACGCTCGCAGGAAGCGCGAATCCCACGTGGGCCGACCGCAGACGAGCAGCACCCGCAGGCGGTCGCGCTTGACCCGAACCAGAAATGCGCGCTCATTGTTGGCGGGAACCGCGTCGCCATCTAGCACCGGAATGGACAGCGTGTAGACGCTGCGCCCTAGTTTGTTGACGTCGAACGGGATGACGACGGTTGCGCTGCCATCGGCGCCAAGCTCCGCAGGCTGCTCGCGCACGACCCGGCCCGCCTCGGAAAGCGTGACGATGACCGTGCCTGGGCGCGGAGGCTGCGCTCTCAGGGTCACCTCGACCTCGGATTGCTGTCGCAAGAAGGCCACCGGGTCGGCGCGCACGGACACGATCGCATCGTCGCGTGCTGGCCCCCGCTCACCGACGAATACGGTATGGACGCGCGCCTTGAGCGCCATGGCAGCTTCGGGATCGACGTCGCCGTCCGAGTCTGCGCCGTCGGATACGAGCACGACCGCGCCCAGATCCTTGCCGGATGTGTCCACGGCCGAGCGCACGGCTTCCAGCAGGCGGGTTTCGTCCGAAACGGCCGGATAGTGTTCGAGCAGGGCTTCGGCATCTGCGGGCTCGGCCCCATCGCCACCAAAGGTGAACAGCCACGCCGGCACGTTGGGTTGGGCCTGAAAGCCGGAAAGCAGCGCCTGGGCGATCTCGGCGCGCGACCGCTCGCCCACCTTGATCGACATGCTGCGCGACGTATCAAATAACAACGCGACCTGCCCATCGCTGTTGCGCAGTGTCTGCACGAGCCACTCGGGCTGTACGATGCAGGCCGCTATCGCAACGGTGGTCAGCAGGCGCAAAGCGATCAGGGTCGCGCGCCGAGCACCGCGGACGCGGGCGATTACACGACGAGCGTCTGCGGCGATGAAGACGACCGCAAGCAACAGCAGAATGGCCATTACAGGCCCGCCACCCGGGGTCGCGAAGCTCAGGTCCCAGTCGTTCCAGGCGCGCACAACGACTCCTAGGGCTGCCCCGCGCGTCGGCGCATGATGAATGGGGAGTGGACCTGATCGTCCTTGTAGTCCAGGCACAGCGCGTACATCACCAGGTTCACGCCGAGCCGGAACGCCATCTCCCTTTGCTGACTTCCACCCGGCACGACCGGATAGAGATAATTTCCCAGGTTATCCCGGGCCCATGCGCCTCCCAAGTCGTGGCGACTGAAGACCACGGCCGCCCGGCCTCCGCGCATGACGCCTTCCAGATAGTTCGGTCCCTCCACACGCCCGACGGGGCGGTCGATCAGATAGAATGAGCGATACAAGGTATGGTCCTCGGGCAACTTGCGCAGTGCCTCGTTGCCGAAGGCGCGGCGGATGGTGCGCTCGATAGAGGTAGCGAATTCGCTTCGGGGAGCGCCCGAGGCGTCGTCGATCAGGAGCGCCCCCCCGAACTCAACGAATCGCCGTAGGCCGGTCAGCTCGCCGCTTGATAGGGGTGGGAATGCCTCCGAGCCCGACCAGTAGAGCAGCGGCGTGTCGAAGACGCTGGCGTCATCAAGGCGAACCTGGCCCGGCTCGAGGCGCGTTTCCACACTCGTGCGCTGGCGCAGGGCCCAGGCTAGGCGGCGCGGCGCCGACGGGCGTGCTGCTGCCCGGTCGCCGGCGTACTGAACCGCCCGAATATCCACCGCACCCGCCTCGCCGATCGCGCGCGCGCCCGTTCCGGGGTTGGCGACGATGGCAAGGCAGGTGCCCGCGGCGATCAGCACCGAGAGCGAAAGTCCACGAACGGGCATAGGAATCCTGGATCCTGGTAGAGGCAGGCTACGGGTTCAAGGCGCCTTGCAGCAAAAGCCCGGAACCGCCTCCGGGTCTGGTATAGCGTAGCACCATGCGGTGGCTGGCCTGGGTATGGATGTGGGTCGTTTGTTCAGCTTGTGACGGGCCGTCGGACGCCCCCTCAAGACCCCCGGCCGACGGTCGGAAGGCCCCACCGGCGGCACAGGGGCCCCCACCGGGGCAGCCGTCGGCCCCGGCCAAGGAGGCGGCTACGGCGCAGGTCGCGACGGCGGCCAAAGGCCCGGCAACAGGGCAGGCGCCCCCCACGTTTCGGCGGCAGCAGGAGATGATGGGAACCATCATCCAGATTACCGTCGTGGGGGAAGAGTCACCGGACCGCCTTGCGGCGGTCGAGGCTGCCTTCGCCGAAATGCGGCGCGTCGAAGCTCTGCTTTCGGAGTGGCAGCCCGATAGCGAGATCTCCCGCATCAACGCCGCGGCCGGGAAGCGAGCGGTGGCTGTCTCCGAGGAGACGTTCCGTGTGGTCCGGGCGGGTCTGGAGGTTTCCCGGTGGAGCGACGGCGCCTTCGATATGTCGTGGGCTGCACTACGCGGTCTGTACAACTTCAAACCAGGCCAGGAGAAGGTACCGACAAAGGGCGAGCTCGCCGAGCGCTTGCCCTTGATCGACTACCGCGCGATCGAGCTGAATGCGCGCCGCAAGACGGTGCACCTGAAGCGCACCGGCATGCAGCTCGGCACGGGGGGTATCGGAAAGGGCTACGCGCTGGATCGGGCCGCCCAGCTACTCAAGGACGCCAAGGTCGGTAGCTTCATGATCTTTGGTGGCGGCCAGATCCAGCTGCACGGCAAAAAGGGCAACCGGCCGTGGCGGGTGGGCGTGCAGCACCCGCGCCGCAACGACTATTTCGCCTTTCTCGAGGCCGAAAGCGGCTCGGTATCGACCTCTGGGGACTACGAGCGCGCTTTCATGCACGAGGGCAAGCGCATCCACCACCTGATCGATCCGAGGACCGGTCAGCCGGCAGCAGAGGCAAGCTCGGTAACCGTGATCGCGGAGCAGGGGCTGTACGCGGACGCTGTCTCCACGGCGATCTTCATCATGGGTGCTGAGCGAGCGCTCCAACTCGCGGACACGGCGCCAGGTGGGGCCCAGTTCCTGCTGCTGGACGAGGAACAGCGAGTACACACCACCCCCGACATGGTGGACCTGCTTAGGTTCAAGACACAGCTGGTCCAGGGCCGTGTGCCCTAACGACCTTGAGTCAGCGTTTCGTGGGCGTTTGCGTCAAGTTTGATCGCGTTGCCTCGAATGGATGCGTCTGGACAAGGGTCCTGCACCGCGCATCGTGAGCCGGCCGGTCACCGAGGAGACCATCCAGGGGCGTACCTGTACGATGCCGGAGCGGCGGACCTGGGCCAGCCACGTTCTCCCCGGTCGCCTTCCGCGCCCAGAACGCCTGAGCCTGCGGTGTGGGCGCGATCCTTCAAGTGAAAGGCGCGCACCTGCAATCCGGCGGTCCTCGCTTCTGCGACCTTCTCCTCCATGGCGGACGCACGCCGCCGGACAAGGAGAAACCATGACCAAGCACCACAGTCCGTATCGTATGACCCTCATGGTCGGGGCGCTAACCTGGCTTTCGCTCACCCACATCGCCCGGGCCCAGCAAACCGACCTCGACGGGGTCGCGTCCCTCGACGGCGTGATGGAGGTGAGCGTCGGCTTCGGCGAGATCCCCTTCCTCTCGGGCTCGTTCAAGCCGTCCGTGTCCGTCGGCTACCACGTGAACGAGTACGTGTACCTGGGTTGGACCGTGCAGCTGCGCGACGTGCTAGAGCGCGGCACCGAGTCGTTCAACGCCGTTGACACCGGCCTCGGTGGGATTGAGTCGACCCGCGAGGAAACCGGCATCCGCTCACTGCTCGCGGTGCGGCTGAGGCCCCACAGGTACAGCCCCTTCGTCAGCATGGGCTTCGTGTTCAATGGAAGCGACCGGGAGGTCATGCACTTCGACGGGCGAAGGCGGACGATTGGAGCGGGCAGCTACGACGGCGCCGTCGTGATGGAGCAGACGCGTCCCTGGGGCATCCGGCCCGCCATCGGTCTCGGCTACAGCTACCAGTTCGAGACGGGGCTTTCGCTGTCCATGGAGCTGGCCGGCGCGTTTCTGTCGCCAGCCCCGGCGCCGGACATTCGCATCGACTCGCAAGCCACCCTGTCCGACGCAGACAGAAGCGCCCTGAGCGACCGCTCCAAGCGGGCCTTCGCAGAGAACCTCCACAATCGTTACCACATGTTCCAGCTGTCGGCCGGCTATGTCTGGTAGCGCGTGGTGGCTCACCTACGTTTGCGCCCTCGCGGTGATCGTAGCGGTCGATGCCTACCTGGGCCCGGTGGCCGAGTACCTCAATGCCTACGAGCTGCTGCGCTACACGCTCGACCTTCCGTGGCCATCGCGCTCGACGAGCTTCATCTCCGCGCAGCAAGAGTTGGGAAAGGCGGCCGCACCCATCGCCTGGCTCGCGTGGCTCGTCGAAGGCGGCCTGCTCACCTGGTGCGTGCGCTCGCTGGCAGGGGTAGCCGCTTTGCCCGTATCAAACGGGGAATCCCAGGAGGTAGCTGGCCGCCCCACACCCCCCATTAGCGACCGTACTGCTGCCCGGCCCACCAGACCTACCTGACAGCGGCGGCGCGTCGATAGGATCTTCTGGCACAGGGCGGCACACCGAGTTGGAGGAAATGCCGATGGATTCCCCGCGGCATGGGAATTGCTGATGTTCTTCCGGTCAGCTTGGGTCCGGTTCTGAGGCCCGAAGGAGAATGCCAACATGCGAAGGAACAAATGGTGGATCGCAGCGCCGTTGGGGGTGGCAGCGCTCTTGGGGGGATGTGCGGGTGGCGACGACCCTCCTGACGCCCTTCCGGGTAGCCAGGCTCCAGTCGGGAGTGTGTCCGCAGCCCTCAGCGCCGCTCGGGACTGCGATGACCTGCTCGGCAAGCTCCAGCTGGACGCGATCGCGAAAGTGGACCTTGCGGTCGAGTGGTACCGCAAGGCGTTGGAGGAGGACGAGCTGCACGGCAACCACCGTGGCGCGCCCGGGCGCGTTGTTGCGGAGACGCAAGCGGCGAGCCTCGGCGACGTCGCGGAGCAGGGCGGGGGGTTCGACAACAGCACCGCGGGGGGAGAGGGTGCCCGCCCGAGTGGACCGAGCGGCTTTTCGGACACCAACACACAGGTCGCTGACGTGGACGAGGCGGACATCGTCAAGGTCGCTGAGGGAGGCGAGCGCATCTACCTGTTGCACGGCAGCCAGCTATTCGCGATTCACGCGTGGCCGGCCGCCGACATGAGTCTCTACGGCGAGCCGGTGGACATCGAGGGGATTCCCCAGGAGATGTTCGTGCACGATGGCAAGGCGGTCATCTTTTCTAGTATAGACGACCACGGCAGCTCACGCTTCGAGCGGTCCTCCGGTGCGAACGCCGACGACTACAGGTGGAGGCCCTTTACCAAGGTGACCGTCGTTGACGTCTCGGATGAGTCGCCCGAGGTGTTGCGCGAGCTGTACTACGAGGGCTCGTATACGTCCTCGCGTCGTCACGACGGGATCGTGAGGATCGTCATGCAGGCGAGCCGAGAGTACGACGGTCTATTCTATCCTGACGTCGAGCCCTACGACGCATGGGGTCGTTTGTACGACCAAGAAGTGATCGATGCCCAGCTCGCAGATTGGCGGGCCCGCACTGTGGCGTCCATCCAGAACACCGTTTTGGGCGACTGGCTTCCCGATACCTACGAAGGGGTCGACGGGGCCATCACCCTGCTGGACCCAGCCTGCGACGGCTTCTACATTCCGCCAGCGGGTATCGCAGGCTGGGGCCTGACCCGCCTTGTGGGTATGGAATTATCCAATCCGAGCGCGGTGCCAACCGCGGCCACCGTGATGGGGGCTGCCAGCATCGTGTACTCGAACCACGACACCCTCGTGCTGGCACAGCCTGACTATCGCGAGGGCAGCGGCTTCCTCGCTTCGGAGCAGACGATGTTGCATGTATTCGACATCGAGAGCACGCAGAGCAGCTACCGCAGCTCCGGCTGGATCGCCGGCCACCCGCTCAACCAGTTCGCCATCGACGTCCAGGACGACGTGGTCCGGGTGTCGACCACTGGCTGGGAGCGAACGAACCCCGACGCGAAACCATTCTCCGATGGGTGGTGGGAGCGCGACACGGTCAACCAGGTGTTCGCCCTGCGCGACCAGGACGGTCTGCTCGAGGTCGCCAGCACCAGCGGGCCCATCGGTCACGAGAACGAGACGATCCACTCGACGCGTTTCCTGGGCGATCGCGCCTATGTCGTGACCTTCGAACAGACCGATCCATTGATCGTTGTCGACATGTCGGACGCCGACGATCTGCAGGTCCTTGGAGAGGTCGAGATCCCCGGCTTTAGCACCTACATGCATCCGCTGGATGATGACCACCTCCTGACCATCGGCCAGAGCGGGACCTGGGGCGTGCAGATGCAGATCTTCGATGTCTCGGACGATCTGAATCCGGTCCGCACCCATGTGCATGACTACGGCAACAGCAGTTCTGAGGCGCAGTGGAACCACAAGGCGTTCACGTTTTACGCGGAGCAGAATCTGCTCGCCATTCCTCTGGAGTCCTATGGCCAAGAGTATCGAACCGGTCTCGATGTGCTTCGCATCAGCGCCGACGACGGGTTCGAGGCGCTGGGCATGGTCGACCACTCCCCGTTGTCGCGAGTCGAGTGCGAGCGCTGGCAGGAAGGGGACCAGGTGTATGAAGAGTGCTGGCCAGCCCACGAGTCGAGTGTCCGCCGGGGGCTCTTCATCAATGATGAGGACAGCACCTACGTCTACTCCGTCGGCTTCGGCGGCGTGATGGTCCACGAACTGGACGCGCTCGACGCGGCCCTCGCGACCATTGCCCTACCCGAGGCGCGCTACAACCACGGCGAGGAGGGGGATTGGGGCTGGGACGACCCGGACAGAGACGCCAGTGGTCCCGCGCCCGGCATTCCCGAGTGGGACGGAGACGAGGCCAGAGGCGACGGAGATGCTGAGGACGTTGCAGAGGAGCCTACGGAGGAAAGCGACAGCGAGCCCGAAGCAGCCTGACGATGTGATCCCGGAGGATCGCCCCCCGGCTCGGCCGGGGGCGGTCCCGACCGGCCTTTGGGAAAGCCCCAGCGGAATCAGATGCGAGTTCCCTCAGCTCGTGGACGTGGCTATCGGCTCGCACTCACAAGTCGCAGGCTTCCCGTCCCTTGTCGTTTCTCCAGCCAATACACGTGGTGATCGTCCAGCACGAGGCTTTGTGGCCAGCCCAGTCCCGCGACCAAGGGCACGGGTTCGAAGTCGGGGGCGCGCCAGCGGTAGAGGCGGTTGGCCACGGTGCCGTGGTCTTCGAGGAAGCCCACGCCGTAGTGTGCGCCGTCGTAGGTCGCCATGAACTCGGTGACCCGGCCTTGGAACACCAGCTCGGGGGCGTCCTCCTCCCCTAGGCGCCACAGGCTTCTGTCTGTACCCAGAGCGGTGCGCTCGGCCTCGACCCAGTACAGTCGCTCGTCTCCGTTATGCATGCTCTCGACGACGGGGCCTACCGTGGCGATGGTTTCAGGGTCGCCACCCGCCACGGGCTGGCGTTGCAGCTCGCTCGGGTTGCTCGGGAAGTGCCGTATGCGGTGGTACACGCCGTCCGGCGTGATGGCGAAGGGGAAGTAGGGGCCGTTTGCGGCCATGAGCATGGAAGCGGCTCCGTTTACTTCGATGCTCCACAGGTGGGTGTTGTCTTCGCCCTGGCGCATGGTCCAGAGGATCCTGCCTTCATGAAGTCGCATCGCCCCGGAGGTGCGTGGCGCTTCCAGCATGCGTGTAGCCTCGCCCCCATGCTTTGCGACCGTCCACAATTGCGCCCGTTCATTGCCACGCCCGCCGCAAGTGCGCACCCAGTAGACCTGGGTATCGGTCGCGGCAATGCCCGTGACGATGCATCCACTGGGGCCTTGCAGGACCTGGGTGTCGCCTCCAACCTTGGGTGTCTTCAATAGGTCGCCGTCGGTGCCCGACCAATATAGGTGAGCCTCATCGTGAGCTAGCGGTGCCGTATAGTAGGAAAACCAGGGCATAGGGTCCCCGGATTCGCCTAGCTCGGTGGTCGATACGCCCGGGTCACAGGCGCTGGCATGGTTGCCGCCGACAGGGTCAGTGCAGGGGTCGGCATCCGTGCTGCCATCGCACGCGCTCAGGTGCAGGCAGGGTAGCAGGCAGGGCAGCAGTATGGCTGCCCTGCCCATGGTTGCCATGTGGGTGCGAGTGCCCATCCCGTCAGTCCCTTGTGCCCATGCTAGCACGGTGCACGCTGGCTGGTGGATGGGCCTTGCTCTGAGCCTACCCGCGTCTGCCGATCGCCCTGCCCCTTTGCTTGCCCGCAGCCGGGCTCACTGTGGCCTGGAGCAGAGCTGTGGTTGCTCGTCGCAGTCAACGGGGGTCGGTGGCTCGCCACCGCCGCAGTCCTGATCGAGTAGTGTGCCGCAGGGCTCGTCCTCGTCGGGCGGCTCGTCTGTTTCGTCGCAACCTTCCGGCCTGTCACACCAGTCCGGAGGGCAGTCGCCTGGGGTCACTTCTATGGTGCTCTTGCCCGCCTTGCTGGGTGAAGCGTGGACGTGGTCGATCAACGCTTCCCCAAATCCGGCGTCCCCAAACACATCGAGCTGGACCCACACGTCGTAGACCACGCGGTAGTCCCACTCGGGAGCTTCCAGCGAGGGTGCATAGTCATCGGTGGTCGGCGGAGAGTTCTCTGTGTACTCGCTCAGGCCGCATAGGTTGAGGTTGCGATCGAGTGAGGTCGACACGGCGACAACTGCACTTTGGTCGCCGGTGATCACTTTCCCGTCACCGTCCTCCACGCCCAGCGTGGCGTAGCCCGATATGGCGGATTCCTTTTCCGATAGGTAGTCGACTTTGAAGTCCAGGACCACATCCCCGTGACCGTCGGTCAGCTGGATCTGAGTGTGGTCGCTTCCCACGAGGTCCTTGAACCTGTGGCCGCGCCGGCCTTTGCGACCGCGGCCCTTGCCCTTGCGTCCATCTTGCGGGGCGTCCGCGGTCCAGCCGATCTGGGTTTCGCCGTAGCTGTTGTCGACGAAGTCGGGATTGAACGTCTGGCGAATGTGTACGAGCTCTTCGTTTTGGGCGGTTTCCACGACCCACTCGATCGTTGAAGCCGGCACCTGCTCGGCGCTGTAGAAGCACATCATGGTGACCTTCTCGCCCGGGGCAGGACCGCTGGTGGGGGAGGCCGGGGTTGTGTCGGGTCCGCACCCGACCGTGTCGATACCGGCCCCGATGCTGTCGGCCGTGCCGCTGGTCCCCCCACCGGGGAACTGTGGGACTAGAAACTCGGTGGTTTGGCCGGCCTGAACGCCGCGAGGGGTGCGTGCGGAGTCATCGCCGCCACATCCGGCGAGCGTGCAGAGCCATGGCATCGCCATGACGCCGAGCTTGGAAAGAAACTTTGACGAAAGCATGTGCGCTCCTTGGTTCGCGCGGCAGTTCGTGATCGCCGCACCAAGCCTGGGTCGCCTCCGTGCGCGGTTGTGATGAAAAACGCGAGCCCCTCTCTACAACAGGCAGCCCTCGTCGACCTGCAGGTCGCAGTCTTCATCCAGTCCGCTTCCGCACACCTCTGATAGGGCGCAACCGCAACCTTCGTCGCGCTCGCCATCGCAGTCGTTGTCAAGTCCGTCGCCACAAGCCTCTGGCTCGGGTGTGCAGCAGCCTTCGTCCACTTCGTCGTCGCAGTCGTTGTCCCGCTCGTCGCACAGCTCCGGTTCGGCTACGCAGGCATCCCCGCCGGGCGGGCTCCAAAAGGCCCGATGATTGCTGTCGTCGAGGCGTTGAAACGGTAGCCACGACGCGGCATGGCTGGGATCGGTCCCCGATCCTTCGGGCTCGATCGCGGCCAGCCACAGCTGGTCGCGTTTGTCGTCGAGCTTCTCGCCGCCGATCGCCCGCGAGGATGAGAAAGTCAGCCAGTAGCGACCAGACCTCGTCTGTGGCGCCCAGGTCGGCATGCGGTTGCCGAGGTCCTTGCCGTCCCGGCCGCCTTCCCGCCGGTTGAGGCGCGCGAGTTCTCGTGGCTCGCCCCCCTGCGTGGCAACCATCCAGAGTTCTGACTTCTTCTGGTCCTTGGACTTGCCATCGGCACGCGTATAGACGATGAAGGCCCCGTCAGGGGAAAAGCTGGGGAAGCACAGGGTGTCGTGGTCGTCCGCGCTTTCGACGATGATCTCGGGTTTGCCGAAGGTACCGTCAGGCGCTACCGGTATGCGTGCGATGCTGGAATGTTCGACTTCGGGATTCTTGCCGTGTTTGTCATGTAGTAGCGTGACCACAACGCTCTGGCCATCGGGTGACCAGTCAGGGTGCGTGACAAAGACGCCCTCCGGCATGTTGACGTCCGAGAGGGTGTCTCCGCTGTCGGCGTCCAGCAGCGAAAGCTGGCCCTTGTGGGCGTACAGCAACCGAGTCGCCGTTGGGTCGAATGTGCCCCAGCCATAGTCCGGTCCCGACGTCTCGTCCTTGTCGGGGTACAGGCGCTTGCGCGAGGGCATCGCCAGGCCACGCAGGTGCTCACCTTCGTAGGCGACTGCGAGCCTGCTACCGTCCCGCGAAAGGGTATGGCATCCCACGCAGGCCGGCTCGTCGTCGTTGGCATCGGGCTGAGGGAAGAACTTGCTGGCGGCTGATCCATCGATCCGCGCACGCATGATGCCCTGGGCCTCGGTGGACCAGAAGTAGATGTCCCCCTGCAGATCATCCTCGACAAACGTCATCTCAAGCGGGCTTCCCGTCACGATCGGTCCTGAGGCCTTCGGACCTGCTCGCAGGGAAAGTCGAATTTGGGTGTCACCCTTTGCGCGGAGTAAGCGATCGAACGCGCTGCGGGGTATGACCGCCGACGGTTCTCCCGTGAAGATGCGCACCGTGTGACGTCCACTTGTTAGCGTGAGTTCGAAGCGATCGAAGTCCTTATCCGCCTTCCAGTATACGACTTTGACTGGCAGCGCGCGGGGCACAAGGCTTTCGTGGTTTGGATAGGTGAAGGCGAGTCGCTTGTCATCCGGTTCGAGGGCGTCGTCATCCGTTTCAGGTGCTGCCTCGGATCCGGGTGCGAAGGTATCCACGACGTCCGAGGGTGCAGATTCCAGCACGATCACGGTCACGTCGCTGTTGGCAGACGTTGCGCGCGGTCCGACGTAGATGTCCTGGGTTGAACAGGCCAGTGTCAGGCAAAGGAGCCCGCAGACGGCCGGCAATGCGGCTGGCGCGCATCCATTGCCAAGGCACGTGATGATCGTGCAAGTGATCGGCTTCGCAGGGCTTTCGGTGAAGG
>JAPPOR010000570.1 GCA_028817905.1 Myxococcales bacterium | reverse complement strand
TGCGGAGTCGAGCAGTTGTGCGAGGGCGCGTGATTTGGTGATGGATGCGGGCTAGGCGCACACGCGGGGGCGGCGCGCGTGCCATGGGTGTGCCGTCTCGAGCTGTGAAGCCACCCGCACGAGCAGGTCCTCGCGTCCAAGCGCCGAGCAGAGCTGTATCCCGATCGGCAGGCCGTCCTTGGACATGTGGAGTGGCAGGGAGATCGCGGGCTGGCCGGTCTGATTGAAGAGCTGTGTATTGGGTGTGAGTTCGAGCAGTTCGGGTGCCCGCTGCGCGTAGAGACGCCGCAGCAAGCGTCCGGAGGGCAGTGCCCGTAGCAGCGGCGCACCCGCGCGGTCTGCCAGGCCCCCCGCCATCTGCCCGATCGCCGCCTGCGGGTGGGTCACCGTCGCCGTGAGGAAGAGGTCGAAGCGGCTGTGGAACGCGCCCATGACCCGGGCCGCGGCGTGGGCGGTCTCGCGCGCACGTTGCAGTTCGAGCCCAGTCAGGGCGCGTCCGAGAAGAATCGTGAACCAGGTCGTCGGTTCGAAGTCCGGTCCACGGGGGGTCCTGCCCACCCGCTTCGCGAAGTCGTCCACTTCAATCGCGGTGCTGGTGGCGATCTGTGTGAAGTATGCGTTTGCGAGGGTAGGGCCATCCACGTCTGGCCTCGCATCCTCCACGTGGTGTCCCAGGCTTTCCAGCTGCTTTGCGGTCTCTTGCACTGCACTGCGGTGTTCCGGATCGATCGTGTTGCCCAAGAGTGAGCCGTCGAAGAACGCCACGCGCAGCCTACCGGGGTCGCGCCCGACCTCGTTCGTCAAGGGGCCTGGCAACGGGGGGGCTGCATAGGGGTCGCCCGGCATCGGTCCCGCCAGGGCGTCCATGAGCGTGGCCGTGTCGCGCACGGTCCGCGTCATGACGCCCCGCTGTGCGTATCCGCCCCAGCCTTCGCCCGCCTCCGGGCCCGCCGGGACGCGGCCGCGAGAGGCCTTGAGGCCAACCAAGCCGCAGTGATTGGCAGGGATTCGCAGGGACCCCCCGCCGTCGCCGCCGTGGCCCAACGGTACCGCGCGCGCTGCTACGAGGGCGGCCGAACCCCCGGATGAACCGCCGGTGGAACGCGTAAGTTCATAGGGGTTGCGTGTCGGGCCGTGAAGCTCCGGTTCCGTCGTACCAAGTAGCCCTAGCTCGGGACAGTTGGTCTTGGCGAGGAACACGAGACCGGCACGGCGTAGGCGGGCGATCGCCTCGGCGTCGTGCTGTGGAACGAAGTCGACGAGGAAGCGCGATCCTGCGGTGAAGGGCGCCCCTTGCACGAACCCGTCGAAATCTTTGACGACCATGGGCACGCCGCGCAACGGGCCCGCTGGCAGGGTCGCTCCCGCGAGCGCGCGCGCCTGGTCGAACATTCGGTGCACGACCGCGTTCAGCCTGGGTTCGACACGTTCGATCGCCGATATAGCCACGTCGACGAGCTCAAGCGGGGTGACATCGCCCTTGGCGACATGGGCCGCGAGCGCCACCGCGTCCAAGTTGGTGTATTCGTTCAGTCGCATGGCCGAGCGAGAGCATGCCCGATAGGGACGAACAAGGCCAAACAGACGGGGGCGCGCCTTCTGAAACCTATGCGGTGGTGGGAGCGTCCCCCTACCCGCCGTCCAGACCGGCCTGTTTGAGGATCTTCGCGCCGAACACCGCCATTGCGGTATCAGTCTTGAGGAGCTGGGCGCGCGCTTCCATCCATTGGCTGGCGTGCTCGCCGTAGTAAGCCTGGGTGCGGGCGGGACTGAAGCCCCCCAGTTGGCCCCAGTGGCAGGCAAAGTTGATGTTGTTGTCCTGCAGTCCTTGCCACACGGCGTCAAAGACCGAACGCACGCCTGGGCTGTCGATGCTTGGTAGCTCGATGAAGCAGGTCTTGTCGAATTGGTTCATGCCTAGCAACGATCGCGTCCGGCCGACAAAGCGCATGGCGATCACACCCAGCAAGAGGTTGCCCTTGTCAGCCTCGCTGCGCAGCACCTGATGCACCGTATCGAGCGCGGCCTGGGCGTGCCGCTGGTCGACGGCGATTTCCGTGCTGGCCCCCTGGCCCCTGGGGAGCGTTGTGGGTCCGAATACCTGCCCTGGAAACAGCGTGTCCTCGGGTGGATCTGCATCTCCGTTGAGCTGGTCGCAGATCTGACCTCCTACGACGGCGCGCGTCAGTTCGCCGAGCAACCCCTCGCCGAAGATCTCCACCAGACTGGAGACCAGCCCCATCGTATCCACGGTTGTGCGCGGAATTCCCTGCAACGGGCCCTTGAACTCGCGGTCTCCGACCGGGCGCTTGTACATCACCGTGGCGAACCAGTTCTTCTTTCCCCCAACGGGATAGGGGTTCATCACCACGTCGAAGTGGTAGGGTGTGTCGCCCGTCGACGATGCATGCAGCCTGGTGGTGTCGAGCGTCTGAAGCGCGTGCAGCACGTCGGGGTCGTTTGCATCGCACTTGAAGCGGTGGATGTCGAAAGCGTACAGCCCGGTGGCCTCGACGATCGCCGCGAACACGAAGCCGCATGAGCCGAGTCCCACGCGGGCAGCTGCCAGCAACAGATCGCCGTCCTCGACCCGCGTCGGGATCTTGGTCTGCTCCTGCAGCCAGTCTGCGATGCTCGGCTTGAAGGTCTTGTCCCTGTTGCTTTGCACCAGGATCGCTTCATCGGGTGAAATCAACAGGTACATCGCCAGGACCGTGTCGTGCAGTGCCCCGATCTGAAGGGCTGAGCCGTGCGTCCCGGTCGCGATGCAGCCGGCCATGCGGTGACCGTTTCCCGCTCCCGACGTTTGCAGCGCGAGCTTCCCATCGCGCCCCAGCTTGTCGTTTAGCGTACCGATCCCTGTCCCGCCTTCGACGAAGATAGGACGGAAGCCCCCCCCGCGGGCGCGCTCGAGGTATTCGTCGGTCCAATGCTCGTGCGGGATTCCTTGGACGTGGAACATGGCGCCGGGGTCGACGACGACCTGCTCTGGCTCGATGACCGAGGAAAAGGACCAGGTACTACCGAGCGTCCGAAGCGGTCGAGGCGTGGATGCGCTGAAGCAGAACTCCAGGACTTCACGCAAGGCGTTGGCGTGGATCTCCAGCGCGTTTGGGACCCGGTTGGGGTCCCCCGGAATGTGCACGAAGTGCGGTATGTCGAACGGTCCGACCGTGCCAGAGAAGTTCGTCCAGTTGGGGACGGCCACGGGTTGTTGGGGGTCGAATAGAAAGGCCATGGCTACCTCACGGGTTGGTTGTGGGCGTCGCTTCGGGCGGGGGCAAACCTCCGTTGAGATCGCTTTGGGGCGTCGGGGAATCCGGTGTTGGTACGGCGTCGCTCGCGCTTGGCGGAGAGGAAGGCAGACCGCCGTTGAGATTCGGCGGCGTTGCCGATGTGCCGCCCCCTGTTTGACTGCCGGCGGTTTGACCGCCGACCGGTTGACCGCAAGTGACGTAGAGCGTCGGGCTCGAACTGTCGGCGTCCACGATCGTGATCGAACGGAACTCGCCCAGCTCGCACGTTCGTACGTCGATGTGGGCTACGCGCCCGCTGTTGCCAATGTCGGGCGCAAGGCCGCCATAGACCCGCGTGCACTGGTTTTCTCGGTGCTCGGGTCTCGCGCTCGCGTCCGCGACGGGGCACTTCCAGTATTCTCCCGTGTCGTTCTGCGGCGGAAACAGGAGCTGCACTTGGCGCGCACCGCAGGCGGAAAGCGTGGCAATGAACAGCACGCTTGCCGCTGGCAACCACGTACGACGCCTGTTGAAGACGTTGGCCGGCATGAACCCCCTTCGCCCCCGCCCCGCAGCCAGCGCAGGACGGGTGCACTCTGGTGGGTAGCCTATCACGGGGGCGAGGTCGGCGAGTCGTACAAAATTGGTAGCCGGCGTCCCGCACCGAGTTCGGGGAGGGGGGCTACCCACAGCACAAAGACTCGCGACCTGGCCCGCATCCATCACCAAGGCACTAGGGCCGCTTGCGTTTTCAGTCCAGGACCGGGCCAGATAACATGGCGGTCTCTTGGGCCCTGAGCCGCTCTGCCAGGCGGGCCAGCAGAAGCCCGCCGGCGCAACAAAGCGCGATCAGGCGGAACAGCGAAGGAAAGCCGGCAACTTTGAGCACGGCCCCACCCAGTATGGGCATCAGGCCAAAGCCCATGCCGAACACACCCATGTAGAGTGAGGTCACGCGGCCAGCAGCCGACTCAGCGCTGAAGTCGATGACGCGCGACAGCAAAGTGGGAAAGAGCACACCGTGGCTGACTCCGTACACTAGCCCGGAGAGCGCTAGCAGCGCGTAGCCGCGCGTGGCGGACAACAGCAACATGCTCGTGACCACGCCCGCAAAGGCGCCTGTGATCAGCCGGGGCCGCTCCGCTCGCGCGAGGATCCACGGCAGCAACACACGGGAAGTCAATGCGCCCACGGTATGGCCGGCGAGCAACACGCTGACGAACTGCAGACCGATGCCTGCCACGAAGTTCTTGCCGAGACTCAGCATCACGCCCAGCGCACCTCCGAAGGCCATGGTCGCAAGCAAGCTGGCGCGCAGGCACGGCGAGCGCAAAAGACCCATCAGACCTTCATGATCCTCGGCTGTGGACGCGGCCGGGATCACGTTGGGCACCCGGGCAAAACAGGCGAGACCCAGTGGACACAGCACGTTTGCGGCGACGAAGACGGCGAAGAACGCCCCAGGCGTGTTGGGGCGCGCTTGCGCCGCTAGGAGCATTTCTGCAAGCAACGGACCGAGGCTATCCCCGACCAGGCCTGCGATCCCAAACCAGGCGAAGGCCTCAGTGCGGCGCTCGGGAGGACATAGCTCCGAGGCCCACACAAACAGCACTGGTAACCCCACACCGAACGCGGCACCCTGCAGCGCCAGTGGCAAGAGATAGCTCGCGGGGTGCCAGTTCATCGCGAGCAGGGCCAGGAGGTTGCCAAGGATGGATAGCGCAAAGTAGCGCAAGCTCGCGCCGCGACGACTCAGGCGATCGGCTTGGCCTCCGAGCAGCGCCACGGCGGCCACCCCGGCGAGCCCGTGCATCCCTGCAGCCGTTCCGTACAACAGCTCGCCAGCGCCCCTGAGCTCCAGATAGTAGGGCGTGAGCGAAAGCAGGTTGACGCTCAAGGTGCACAGCAGGAACCCGGCAAAAAGCTTGGCAAAGCCCGGCGTGAGCACCGACAGTGGAGCCATCCCTCAAGGAGCATAGCCCGCGGTAGGGGAATGTCTACGGCTTCCCTGCTCCTGGAGGGGGCGTTGATCGGTGCTTCCCCTGCCTTTTCCGCCTTGACTACTTGATCTCGCAGTAGCTCGGGAAGCTGGCGGGTAGCCCGTCTGCGTAGGGGGACGTCTTGGTGCCGTAGGGGTGAGCCTTGAGGAACTCCCACCCGGCTGCTTGCAGATCCGCCGGGGCGCGGCAGTGCCCGCTCCGGTGGTTGCAGTCGATCCAGAACCCGCCGGCCCCCTTGATGACGTTGCCGAAGGAGGCGCTCGTCTGGCCGAAGTTGACGATCACGTTGTCGCCACTACCGCCGTGCATCGTGAAGGCATTCGGCGTTGCGCCCTCTGACAGGCTTTGGCGAAAGTTGAAACCGCCGGAGTTGGGGGTGACCGCCGCGATGTAGCTGCCGCGCTGCGCGGCCATACAGCCGGTTTGCAGACCGCCAGCACTGCAGCCGGTCGCGTAGATACGGCGTGGGTCGATGCCATGGTTGGCGACAGCACATGCCGCAATCTGATCGGCCGCGTCGAAGTCGGCCATGTTGTGTGCGCCCGTGCCCGAGCAGTCGCGGCCTCCGCGGGCCTGCTGGCGTCCACTAAAGGAGGCGATGATGCCACCCGAACCGGTGATATCGCTGCGCACCGACGCGGGCAGGGTTCGCCTGGCCTCGCCTGCGCTGCTACCCGTCCCGTGCCAGTAGAACAGGAGCGGGCCGCCGCTGCCCGTGCCGGACATTATCAGGACACCACCATGTCCGCCGACGCTGATGGTCGAACCGTCGCGGAACTCCGGGCAATCGCCGTCGATCGCCGGAATGGTCGGCTGCGGCCCGTCGCCGGTTGCCGGTGGGCTCGTCGTATCGGGGGTTGTCGAGGTTTCCGGGTCGCCGGCTTCGGGGTCGCCGGCTTCGGGGTCGCCGGCGGGGTCGCCGGCTTCGGGGCCACCGGCCTCTGGGTCGCCAGCCTCCGGGCCCATGGCTTCCGGAACCATCGCCTCGGGCGCCGTGGTTTCTGGCGTCATGGTGTCCGGACCCATCGCCCCGGGCGCCATCGTTTCGGGCGTTGCCTGGCCGGGCACCGGCGCGGCGATCGGGGTTGGTGTGCCGCTGCCTGGTCGTGGCGGGGGCGGCGTACCCATGGTGGCCATCTCGGCTGACACGGACATCGGTTCTGTCTGTGCCTGACCCATGGCCATCTCCATGGTGTCTGTCCCCTCGCCTGAAGCGCAGCCCTGAGCCAGGACCGCCGCGATCACTGCCGCTCGTATCATGATTTCACCCTCCACCCACAGAACACAGCCTGCGTATCCTTGGCAGCGACTAAGAGCACGATCCCGTCAGCGGCACCAGCGTGGGCCAACTGTCCACTAAGGGTGGGCGCCGGGTCTCAACCTGCGCTTTTTGTCGTTGCTTCGGGCACTTTCGAGCACCTTGCGTCTGCTCCTTGGAGGTACACGGCACAAACTCGGCTAGTCGATTTGACCTGCGGAGTTAGCAAAGCAGCGGTCCTCGCCCTGCGGTGGCGCGTTGCCGAGTCTATTCCGTGGGCGCGATAGTCTGCAGCGCCGTGCTGCGGTGACGGCGTGGTGTCGTCCCGGTCCAACGTTTGAACGCGCGGTAAAACGATTCGACGTGCGAGAAGCCCAGGCGGTAGGAAACCTCGGCGAACGACCACTGGGTGTCAGACACGTACTCCAGCGATAGCTTGTGGCGGATGCGATCGAGCTCGAACACGAAGGTCGTCCCCTCCTGCTGGAGTCGGCGCCTCAGCGTGCGGCTATTCATCCGCAAGGACTGCGACACGGTGAATGCCGATACATCCCGCTGCTCGCGGAGCTGTCGTTCGATCGTGGCCTGAACCCGCAATGGCAGGCTCGAGGCGCTCGTCGCCTGCAAGAGCATGGTGCTCATGCGCTGGCAAAGGAGCGTGTGCAGCGTCGCATCCGCGGCCGGTCGGGGTGCAAGCGCGTAGGACGGGTCCAACGCCAAGCCATGAAAGGGCGCGCCGAACTTGAGCACCGCGCCGGGTAGGCAGCGTTCGTAGGCGGTCTGGTCCGACGGGGCGGACTGTGGGAACCAGCACTCGACACGTTGGGAGAAGCGTGGTGGTTTGGCGACATGCAGGCGATACGTGCTCGTGACCGATAGGTCAGCGACGACCCTGGGCCAGGAGGCCTGGTCAAATAGCCGAATCACTCGCTGTCCACGCCATGTTTCGCACCCGATGCGGTAGCCGTCCGACTGCAGGCTGCTGTAGCGGTCGGCTGCTTCCAGGGCATGTCGGGCCGTCGGCGCCGACCGCACCAGGTAGTCGTAGGGGCCAAGTTCGCCCAAGGAGAGGCCAGCTCCCAGTTCCAGGCCCAGCTGCGGGTCTTCGAAGTGCTCGGCCGCCTGCTGCAGGGCGCCGTGGGCCAGGTCCACGGGCACGCGGTCGTCGGCCGCAGCCTGCTGGAGTTCGGGCGGTACCAGGTCGGGGTCCTCCCTGCGGTCGGTCAATAGCCGCGCCAGCGGCCTCATCAGGCGGGGCGTGCACGTAGCCGTCACGGGGCACCTACCCTGACCGAAACGCCCACGGGCAGGGGTCCCCGCTCCGCTGCGCTCGAACGCCTACGTGGGATCCATCGGACCATCCAACACCACCAGGACACACAGTAATGGAAATTAGCCATTCCCGCCACGGGCATCTTGGCTAGCAAAATTGTCTTCAAGGCTAACTGCTGTCGGGAGCCCGTCCGGTTCACGCAGGGGTTTCTTGCGGTCCGGGCAGACGTAGACCCGCGGGCAGCGCCTCGCCGAAGACGCGGCTGGCCTCACTGTCGTCGAGCTGGCCCCCCTCGCGTACGCGCTTCACCCAGGCCTCACTGCCGGGTAGTTGGCTAAGGGCATGGGCGACCTGTTCGCGGGCGTCGCTGCCCAGGTCCCGCGCCCGGTCGTGCGTGCGACGCGCGAGCTGGGCGACAGCAAAGGGAGCCTGATCGGTCGTCTTGAGGTCGAGCGCGAGCAAGTGTGCAAGCCAGCGCTCGGCGACCTCCGGCGGGACCACCGTATGCGCGCTCCCGTACCATAGCTCGCGCGCTCCGATCCGTGCCAGGCTCCAGTAGACCGCGGCCTGCGATAGTTCCTTGCGTGCAACGCGCGCCAGCAGCCAGTCACCGAGCATCACCTTCGTCTCCGCGTCGAGCCGCTCGAGGCTGCCCAACAGTCGCGCCATCTCTTCCAAGCCCTGTTTGCGAGGGCCCTTGGGTCGCGGGCCGCGTCGGGTATCCGGGTTCAGGTAATATGCGAGGTCATCGAAGATTCGGCGCTGTTGTTCAGCGTCTAGCCCGCCGGCGATGCGGCGGAACAGAATCCAGAACTGTGCCCAGACCGCGGCATCCGGGTTGTGCTCCACGCCCTGCTCGTAGATGGGCCATACCTCACCAACGCGCCACTCGTCGACTGGATAGCCGAAGCCGGGGCGCAGTCCATAGCCTGCCAGGTTGAGCCAGATGCGTTCGTGGTCAGCCGAGCGCCGGCGGCGCTTCTTGCCCGCCAGCAGCGCTCCAAAGAGCTCTCGCAAGAGCGGCGTGTCCCAGCCCGCGCGCTCGCCAATAATCTTCTCGAGCTCCGTGCGCAGCGTATTGACCTTCATGCGCGGGGCGGTCTTCTTGGACTTGCCGTAGAAGAGGTTGACGAGTTCGGTGGCCTCTGCGAACCGCGGGTGCAGCTCACCGACGCGGGCGGGCGGTTTGCTCGCGATGGGCGTGTGTTCTCCCCGTAGCTGGAACTCCAGGGCGTAGCGGCGCTTCGGCTGGTCGACCGCCACCAGGCTCATCTCGAGTGTGCCAACCTCGGTGAGCTGCGCCCTCAATTCGACCATCAGCTCCTGACCATCGCCAGGGCGCTGCTCGATCACCGCGCACAGGTCCGGGAGCGCCTCATAGTCATCTCCGAGCGCGACCAGATCACCCTGTTTGTGCGTCGGCTGGCCCGTGCTGGCGAACAGGCCAAAGCGCACTGGCCTGCCGACTCTCAAGGCGAACGTGCCATCGGTCAGGGCTTGCTCCTCGCCTTCCTCCGCGCCGCGCGGCAGAACACACACCGCGTCGTGTTGGGCCTGTTCCGTGTGGACATTCAGATAGTAGCTGCGGGGGGAGCCTCCGCCGACCCGCAGTCCGATCCCGCGTCGGGCAAGCCCGTAGGCGACCGCGCCGCGGGCGACCGCGAGGTTTGGGTCGGGGTTGTCGAGCTGCTGTAGCGGCTGGTTGCGCAGGCCGGCAAGCACGGCGAGCATACGCGCCTCCAGGACCGGGCTGTTGAACACACCGCCGTTGAACAGCACCGCATCCGGCACGACCGTGTGGGGCTGCGCGTCGGCAGCTTCTGGGTCGACTCCGAGTGCCTCGGCAGCTTCCGGCCGATGCCGTGCCAAGAACGCGGTGAGGTGCCGCGAGATCGTCGGGTCGGCCACAAAGGGCAGGCCGAACGCCAGCAAGCCCCCGCGCCGCTTCTCCGGGCGCGCATCCAGGGTCACGGTTGGCAGAAAGCCGTCGACTAGCACCTGTTCTGCCTGAGCTCGCGTGAGCGTGGTGCTTCTGCGGCCGCCGACGACGCTCGAGCCGCTGCCCAGGAGCGTGACGCGGACCTCGTCGGGCGCCTGTTCGGCGAGCAATGTTTGCTTGGCCTCACGGCACTGCTGCAAGAGCTGCGCAAAGCGCCCCGCTGGTAACCGCTTGTCAGAACCGCCTGCGAGCACCGGCTCGCATAGCCGCGCAAGCGCGTGATCCATGTTGTCACCACCGAGCAGCAGGTGGTCGCCGACCGCGATGCGGGAGAGCTTCGGGCCGCTGGGGGCAAGCTCGGCGCGGATCAAGGTCAGGTCGGTGGTGCCGCCGCCCGCGTCCAGCACTAGCAATAGGCGTGCTTGCCCGATCGCGCTCTCGAGATCGTCGCTATGGCGGTCGAGCCAATCGTAGAACGCGGCCTGCGGCTCCTCCAGTAGGCGCAGGCGCGGCAGCCCGGCCCGTCGTGCCGCTTCGAGGGTCAGCGATCTTGCTGCCTCGTCAAACGACGCCGGTACTGTCAGCACTACGCTTTGCTCGTGCAGCGGGTGACCAGGATGGGCAGCATCCCACGCAGCACGCACATGTGCGAGGTAGCCCGCGCTGGCGGAAACGGGCGAGATTTTCGGCACCTCGTCGGGTGCACCCCAAGGCAGGATGGCTGCTTCGCGATCCACGCCTGCATGACACAGCCAACTCTTAGCGCTTGCGATCAGGCGCCCCGGTACGCGTCCGCCGAGCCGCTGGGCGAGCACCCCGTCAATGGCGGGCAATGGGTGCGGGGCAGCGTTCTGTTTGTTGGGTTGGTTGGCAGTTTGGTCGGCAGGCTCGGAGGGGTGGAGGTCGGTCTGTAGGTCAAGCCCAGGGAGTTCCAGCCGGGCGTCCGCCTCGGTGAGCTCGCCTGGTGCCGGATGGTAGCGAAAGGATGGCAGCTGCTGCCTGGCCTCCACCTCGCCGGGCGCGACGAGCTGCGGTAACGCAAAGACGTCGATCCGCGGCCGTGGCGGGGGTCGGTCGTCGTCGTCGTCGTCCTCTCTGGTGATATCGGCGCCGGCAATAGCACTCGAGTCAGCCTCGCTCGGGCGCCGGCTGGGGGCCGGACCGGGGCGCTCTGCGCTCGCCCACGTGTCTGCGGCCGCGACCACCGTGTTGGTCGTGCCCAGATCAATGCCGACGACATAGCGAGCCCGGTCGCTTTGATCGACCCCATGATTGTCTAGCTTCGGTGCGCTCATCGGCCGTCTTGGCCCACTTCGTTGGAGTCGGGCTGCCCCGCAGCCTGGTTCTGGTCGCGCGTGTCGAACTCGACGTTCCAGCGCTGGCCGCTGTCATTGGAGACCGCCGAAAGCTGCAATGTCCCGACCTCAGTGACCCCTGCCTGCAGCCGCACGATGACGGCTTCGGAGGGCGGGCCTTCGGTCGCCGGATCCGTCGGCAGGGTCACCTCGATGTCCTGCAGGGCCGTGAGCTCCTGTGGGTCGATGGGGTCGACCATGTCTCCGGCCCGATCGTCGCGCCGCACCGACGAGCCGAAGAAGTGCAGGCGTACCGGCTCGCCGACCACCAATCCGAACTCCGCGGTGGGCATCTGCGCGCGCGTCCCCTCTTCAAGTCCAAACGGCGCGACGCACAGTGCCGACAGCGGGGGTGGCATGCCGGGCACCGCCGGCATGGCGCTCTCGATACCCACATAATATGACATCGCTGTACCGCCGCGGATCCGAATGCCGTGACCGGCGCGCACGTGTCCATAGTAGGCAGCACCGCGGGCCACCGACAGGTCCAGGTCCGCGCCCGATAGGATGCGCAGCGGTGGGGCCGATCGTTCCGCGAGCACGCCGTCGAGCTGCTTCCGGACGCGCTCGCGCAGCAGTGCCGACTTGAAGACGCCGCCGTTGAACAGAACGGCCGTCGGGTGCAACGGGCCACGCGCTGTGCCGTCGGCGTCCGCCAGCGACTCGGCCTGGCGGGCGAGAAAGGCGGTCAGGTGCCGCGTGATGGCGGCGTCCTGGGCGTAGGGCAGCCCGACGCGGGTCAAGCCCGCGCGTGGACGCGAAACGGGCCGCGAGTCGGCAGCTACCTCCGGAAAGAAGCCGTCGATGAGCAACCGCTCGAGGTCCGCGCGCGCCAGTTCGCTACGCAGCGTGCCGCCCACAAGGCGAGAACCGCGCCCGGGAATCACCACCGGCGCCGAAGCGAGCTCCGGGTCTGCCAGCAGCTGCTCCTTGGCGCCACGCGCAGCCTGGGTCAGGGCTGCGAGCTGTGCCCCATCGAGGACCCGGCCACCCTCTTCCAGCTGGGCCTTGATGTGATAGGCGAGGGCCAGGTCCATGTTGTCGCCCCCGAGCAGGATGTGATCGCCGACCGCCACTCGCTCGAGTTGCATCTCGCCGTCGTGCTCGCGGACTGCGACCAGCGAAAAGTCGCTGGTCCCGCCGCCCACGTCGACCACCAGAATCACATCACCCACTTCCACCTGCTTGCGGAAGTCGTCGCCGTGGCTCGCAAGCCAGCTGTACAGCGCGGCCTGCGGTTCCTCGAGTAGCGCCGCATCTGGCAGCCCGGCGGCGCGTGCCGCCTCCGCGGTCAGCTCGCGCGCAACGGGATCGAATGAGGCTGGTACGGTGATGGTGACCTGTTGCGCGGACAGCGGTGCGTCGGGATGGGTCTCGTCCCATGCGGCCCGCAGGTGCGACAGGTAGCGCGTGGACACTTCGAGCGGCGAGAGCCTGTCAACGTCGTCCGGTGCCGACAGGGGCAACAGCGGTGCGCG
>JAPPOR010001084.1 GCA_028817905.1 Myxococcales bacterium | reverse complement strand
CGCGCCCACATGATCACCCTCCGCCAGCGCGTCAGCTCCCCAGGAGAGGCCTGCCCGCATGCCCGGCCCGAACGGCCAGAGAACACCCGGAATATTCGTCCCTTCCGCCAACCTGCCAGCCCGGATGAAGCACGAGCTCCAGATCGCCTGGCTTGCCCGGAAAACGCCGTAAAAGGTCTGAAAACATTGTGGTTTCAACCAGCACGGAAAAGCCTCCTGGCCAACCCAACGGGCCCGTCAAGCGGGCACCCTGCTTCGGGGACGGCCGCGCGTCCTGGAGCCTCCGCCGACCATGGGCCCGGTGGGTGTTTGGCGCACGCGGCCTATCGTTTCGAACGCAGCAATGCTTGAATCGGTCCAAACGACAATCGGAGGAGGCGATGGAGCCGCTGCGCCCAGAAGAAATGTTGGCCAAGCCGGTGTGGATAGAACCGGCATTCGATGACCCGGAAGCCGTACTCGATCTGGTTCGAGCCTGCGCACCCCTGCCGCTGGCCGCCAAAGTCCACAGGATGGATGACGAGGGCCGAGATGTGCCCTGGTTTCGGATCTTTTGGGCGCATAGCGGCAACCTGATGGACGAGCGCGCGCGGGACCTGTTCTATAACGAGCGGTTCATCGAAGCGGCAAAGCAATCCTTTGGCGCGAAAGTGATCGTCCCAAACGCCCTGATGACGAACCACAACGGGCCCATGGCGGGCGGACCGCCCCACCTGGATCTGCCCTTCTTCCGCGGTGCGTCGCGTTTTCCTTTCTGGTTGCTCGTCTGCATGGGCTACTCGGGGCTGTTTCATCGCTGGGCCATCCCGATCGCCTCCACCTTGTGCTGGCTCTATCGTGGCAAAGGGGGCGACTTCGAGTACTGGCCCGATGGACCGGATGCACCCGCCACGCGCGTGCAAGCGCCCGTCTGGAATGTCGGAGTCGTGAGCGACAATGAGTACATGTGGCACCGAATCGGGCCCGTCGGTCGCGAGGCGGAGCATCTCTCGGCAGGCGACATCCGACGCGATGCGCGCCTGCATGCGTGTGCCGATGGCGCATGGGAGATCCGTGACAAGTCTGGCTACCAAAGGCACCTGGGGCCCGACCAGCTGAGGCATTCCTTTCTTTGGAAGGCCTATGCGTTTGCCGACGAGCGCGCCCACGCGGCGTTCCTCGACCACTCCGACGACCTCGACTACGCACGCACGGTGGAGATCTTCAACCGCGATCTCCGTAGTCGCGGCATCGAACCCATCGACACCACCGATCCGGTGGGTGATCGGGATTGGAAGAAGCTGATCCAACGCCACTACCGGGCACGCCGCGTCCTGGGCGTTGAGCGCAACGGGCGCCCTTCCGATGAGGTCCCAGCCAGCACCAACTGATGGCGGTCCAACGGAATGAATGACTACCTGGCGCCCGGAGCGATCCAGTTGCTGACGAGCTGGGTACGCCCCGCAGGGCCCTGTGGAGTGGTACGCCCGGCGCGATCCGACATTGAAGTCATGAATAATCCTGGCTAACCGGGCGGCGCTGCGCGAGTCACCCGACACTTCTCTCGCGCGCGTCGCCACCCGATCGTGGGAGCGCTCTGAACGCAAAGCTCCGCACGGAGCCAGTTGGCACGTACGAGATCGGTTGGTGAAGGGCGACAATAGTCGCAGTCCCTGTCTTAGACATGTGACTGGGTCCAAACGACCCGTGCGCAGGGCTCGATTGGTGCAGCGCAGCTTCAGCCGCTAGCCATCCGAGGCAGGCGAGCGGTCGGTGCGCTTACTCGTCGCAGGCGTAGAGGCGCCAGATGGGGTTCGGGAGACCCTGGGCATTGTCGCCAAAGCCGTCCGGGAAATCACCGTTGCCGACGGCGATCTCGCCCCCGCAGTGTCGGAACTCGACCTCGGTTCCCTCCCAGTTGTTTCGCGTTGCTGTGGGCGTGGGGAATGTGCCACCTGCGATGCGTTCACCGACCCGCTCGCCGTCGGAGTAGAGGTACGTTCCAGCCGCAAACCGGCCCTCGCGAGTCAGGTAGGCCCCCTGCACGTACTCCAGCCGGTAGCAGCCCTCGGGCAGCGAGGCGCCTAGGGCGAAGCTTCGCCGTTGGCCGGACACGCCGTCGATGGCCACACTGCCCAGCCAACGACAATCTCCGGGCTCGCAGCTGGCGCCGACGGTGCACATGCCGCCATCCGTGGCAGCGACCTCCTCTTCGTCTTCGGCCCCCTCTCCGTCTTCAGCCCCCTCTTCGTCTTCGGCCTCCTCTTCGTCTTCGGCCTCCTCTTCGTCTTCGGCCTCCTCTTCGTCTTCGGCCTCCTCTTCGTCTTCGGCCTCCTCTTCGTCTTCGGCCTCCTCTTCGTCTTCGGCCTCCTCTTCGTCTTCGGCCTCCTCTTCGTCTTCGGCCTCCTCTTCGTCTTCGGCCTC
>JAPPOR010000018.1 GCA_028817905.1 Myxococcales bacterium | reverse complement strand
CTAGCTAGCGCGCCAGCGCGCTCGCGTGCGACCCGCCCACGGTGCGTGCCTACGCTACGCATCTTGCCGCGCATCTTGCCGCGCATCTTGCCGCGCCTCCGACCGCCGCCCATGAATGGCGGCGCCGCGGATCACTTGCCCGATCCGCACGCGCCTTGGTAATGGATGCGGGCGAGCTGCACCGGTCACACATAGGGCCGGAAATGCGTGCCCAGGTCGTTTCTTTCTGTACAACCGAGCAGTCCTCATATAGGGTACATTGTCGGGTCGGCGTTCTGCCGACAATGCTTGTTCGGGGCTGGCGATTGTGGTCTTGGTCGTACAGGTCGTCTCGGACGTAAAGGTCGGATTGCACGGGCTTTGGGGGCCCGGAGGAGCACATGCTGATGTCCAGTCGTCACATCGTTTCCGCCTGTTTATGTGCCTTGATGTTGCTTTGCGGAGCCGCTTGCGGCGAGGACGGGGACGGCGGTATGCCGGGGGGTCCCGATACCGACAGCAGTGTGGACGAAACCGGCGGTGCCGGTGACGGCGACGGGGATGGTGACGGCGACGGGGATGGCGACGGCGACGGGGATGGCGACGGGGATGGCGACGGCGACGGGGATGGCGACGGCGACGGCGACGGTGACAACCGCGTGCCAGGCTGCCAGCCGAGAAGTTGCGAGTCTCGAGGCCTCGACTGTGGGCCGGTAGCGGATGGGTGCGGCGATGTAGTCGATTGCGGCGAATGCGATGAGGGATCCCTGTGTGGAATCGTTTCTCCCAACCTGTGCACCGAACCCGAAAGCCTGTGCGTCCCGTTCAGCAAGCGCGTCGCCTGCGATGGTCGTGAGTGTGGCCCCGTGGGGGATGGTTGCGGCGGCAGCCACGACTGCGGCGAGTGTGGCGATGGGCAGGCCTGCGGGCTGAAGCGCCCCTTCGAATGTGATGACATTCCGGTGGACAGCCCCGACGTGTGCGAGGCCAAGGTCGGCAGTTGCGCCGAAGTCGGCGCGGAGTGCGGGTTCGTGGGCAACGGGTGTGGCGGGCTGATCGACTGCGATTCGGAGCTCGGGGGCTGCGCGGAGGGGAGCTACTGCGGGCTGGATGGTCCCGAAAAGTGCGGCGAACCGCCGACCTGCACGCCGCTATCGGTCGATGCTGCCTGCACCGATCGGTGTGGTCAGGTTGGTGACGGCTGTGGCGGGATCATCGACTGCGCCGAGGAGCCCGCATACCGTTGTCCCGAGGGGACCGCGTGTGGGGCAGGAGGTGCACCCAATGTATGCGGCAGCGCCGACGCGGCGGCTTGTTCACCCCTGACGGAGATCACCGCGTGCTTCGAGGTGGAGTGTGGTCTCGCCACGGACGGATGCAGTGGAACGTACGATTGCGGTACTTGCGAGTTCGGCGATGTGTGCCAGGCCGGGACGTGCATTCCCATCTGTACACCTATCGCGACGGCGGACGCGTGCGCCGGCAAGGAGTGCGGCTTGGTGGGCGACGGCTGCGGCGGCAGTCATGATTGTGGCGCCTGTGGGACTGGCGAGACCTGCGGTGCCCAGGAGTCGTTCAAGTGCGACACGACCCCACCTCCGAGCTGCCAGCCGCTGAGCGATGCGGAGGCCTGCGCGGGCAAGGAGTGTGGAACCGCCTACGATGGCTGCGGTACGGGCTCCAGCCATCAGGTCGACTGTGCGACGGTCAACGGGGGTTGCGAAAGCGGCGAGTTCTGCGGTCTGAAGACTCCATATCAGTGTGACGCGCCCGATCCGCCCACCTGCGACGCGGCGGAGAGCTGTGCCGAACTGGGCTGGGAGTGTGGCATCGCCATCGACGAGTGCGGAAACACCTTCGACTGCGCGGCCGAGGGCCGTACCTGCAATCCGGACCTGGAGAGCTGCATTGGGGGCATTCTCGGCCCGGCGGTGTGCCAGCGGGGCGGAGGCGGTACCGGTGGCGATAGTTGCGACGTGTGCGACTCAATCCCCGATTGCCGCGACGAGGTCCAAGTCACCGAGCTGACCGGTCGAGTGATCACCCCGGGGCGCAACGATAGCGATAGCGGCAATCAGGTTGGGGTCCCGAACGCCTTTGTGTACATCCTTCAGGACAACGACCCCGGGGACCTACCGGAGATTCCGAGTGGGATCCCCTCCGAAGGCAGCAATTGGGGGACCGCCTGCGATCGCTGCGAGGACCAGGACCTGGGTCCCGTGCTGGTCAGCGCGACCACGGATGCGAAGGGCGAGTTCAGTCTGCAGGGCAACATACCGGTCGGGGAGGAGTTCGTACTGGTCGTCAAGATCGGCAAATGGAGGCGCGCAGTGCGCTACACGGTTCCGGCAGGCAATGCGTGCGCGACCAGCTCGATCCCAACGCTCACGACAAGGCTGCCGCGGGAGATGAGCGACGGCCTGGCCGTGAACATCCCCCGCATCGCTATCTCCACCGGATCCTGGGATGCGATGGAGTGCGTCTTCTACAAGATGGGCTTGGACCGCGACGAGTTCAGCCTTCCGGGTTCCGGCGGCAGCGCCAGCGAGCGGATCCATATGTATGCTTCGGTGGACTCCGCCGGCGCGGACATGCCAGGCGGCTCGACACCCGAGAGCCAGCTGTACGGCAGCGATTCACGGTTGTTCAGCTACGACATGGTGGTCTTCGATTGCGAGGGCACGGCCCACGATGAGGACACCAGTGCGGAGCCACGCGTGCGCGAATACGTCAATCGCGGTGGCCGGATGTTCCTGAGCCATTTCAGCTACGACTGGCTCGTCGGCAATGGCTCGGCCAGCTATTCGGCGGGGACCTTCGATAACACGGGTCTGCATCCGGCCGCCGACTTCGACACCGGCAACACCCAGTATCCGGGCACCGGGGACGGGATCGTCTCCACCATGCGGCCGCGGGCCAACGATGCCAAGATCACCACGTTCGTCGACTGGCTGCTCAACGAGGACCAGGGAATCGGCGCTGTCTCCATGAGTGGCGGTGAGTATGAGTTCGAGATCCTCGAGCCGCGCGATTCTGCACGTACCGTGGCGTCTGGTACCGAGGAGTGGATTTACTATGAGAGCAGCGGGTCCAACAATCCGGACACGCGCGTCCAGCAGTTCTCGTTCAATACGCCCTACAATGCTCCTTCGGACGCAACCTGTGGGCGGGTCACGTACAGCGCGTTTCACGTGGCCGCGACCAATGGGCA
The DNA here is from genome assembly GCA_028817905.1 of Myxococcales bacterium. Lineage (GTDB taxonomy): Bacteria > Myxococcota_A > Polyangia > Polyangiales > JAFGIB01 > JAPPOR01. Next base: position 9,407 of record JAPPOR010000018.1, on the reverse strand, counting down.
GAGCGGGAGTTTCACCTTCCCGAACCACTGTGGTGGAACCCTCAATACGCAGGAGAAGATCCTCCTGTTCATGCTGTTCGACCTGGGGGCGTGCGTGACAGACGGCGGGCCGCCGCCCCCGCCTGAGTGCGTGCCCGAGGACGTATGCACTGCCGGCGTGTGTGGAGACGTGGCCGACGGTTGCGGTGGAACCGCCGCCTGCGGAGCGTGCCCCGACGGAGAGTATTGCGGGGCCGACAATTTGTGCGTTCCGGCGGGCTGTACGCCGAGCGACTGCCCCAGCCTGGGTGCGACATGCGGAGTCGTGGCCGACGGTTGCGGCGACATACTGGACTGTGGCGATTGCGAACCCGGTCAGGAGTGCGGGCTCTACACGCCGAACCAGTGCTCTCCGACCTGCACGCCGACCGACAAGAGCGATGCTTGCGATGGCAAGTGCGGTTTCATCACCGACGGCTGCGGCGGCGTACATGAGTGTGGCGACTGCCCAGGCGGGCTCGTGTGCGCGGCCAACATGTGTGTGCCGGGTAGCTGCGACCCTTTGACTGAGTGCCCGGCGGAGTTCGAGTGCGGACTCGCCAGCGACGGGTGTAGCGGTACCCTCGAGTGCGGTGACTGCACCCTTCCAGAGGTGTGTGGTGGTGGCGGGGTCAACAACGTGTGCGGCCGGCCCCAGTGCCGACCGTTGACCTGCCTGGACCTGTCCGCCCAGTGTGGATGGATCGGCGACGGGTGCGGCGGCGCAGTTGACTGCGGCGAGTGTCCGATGGGCCAGACGTGCGGCTTCGAGGCGCCGAATCAGTGCTCGGGTTGTGAGCCCCGCTCGTGCGAGGAGGCTGGAGCCGAGTGCGGCCAGATCGGAGACGGTTGCGGCAACTCCGTGGAGTGTGGTGCCTGCCCGGACGGGCTGCTCTGTGGCGCGATCGAGCCGAACCGGTGTGGAGAGGGTCCCGAGTGCGAGCCGCAGAGCTGCACCGATGCCGGTGCGGAATGCGGGTTGATCGGTGACGGCTGTGGCGACGCGGTCGATTGCGGACCGTGTCTCCCAGGTGAGGTCTGCGGGATCGAGTCGCCGAACCAGTGCGACGAGCCCCCTGCGTGTGACAAGCAGACGTGTGACGATTGGGGGGCCGAATGCGGCGCCGTGGGCGATGGCTGCGGCGGGTTGCTCGACTGCGGCGCCTGCCCACCTGGACAGGTGTGCGGCGCCAACCAGCCGAACAAGTGCTCGTCTTTGGGCTAGTTCGCATGCCGAGATGCCGCATCCGCGGCATCTCGGGCTTCCCACTCCTTTGATAGGGCTGGTGCCCTGGGAGCAGCACGACTCGAGGATCCGCGCTGCGTCGGAGCGCGCGCTTCGGTGAACAATTTTACGCCTGCCGGCGGTTCGTCGCATGGACTAGCGTGGAGGTTGTCGGCGGAGCCCAGCGAGCGTGCGCGGTTCCGTGTTCGGAGACTCCCATGCAGACGCGCCACCTTATCGATCGGATCGTACAGCAGACCACCGTCTTGATCGCACAGCTTTCCACTGCAGCGGGCATCCGTGCACCGCTCTCGCGGGTCGCGGACCAGGTGTTTTACGAGCTTTCTCGGGAGATCGAGGCCCAAGGGGTAACCCGCAAGGTGGCCGCCGACATGTTTGGACTCGCGCTGCGTACCTATCAGAAGAAGGTCCAGCGGCTGAGCGAGTCCGTCAGCGTACGTGATCGCACCCTGTGGGAGGCGGTACTGGACTTTCTGCGCGACGAGGGCAGCACGACCCGAGAGCGAATCGAGTCACGCTTCTCCCGCGATCCCGAGGCGGATGTGGCGGCTGTCCTCAACGATCTGGTTGGCAGCGGTCTCGTTTACAGCACTGGACGGGGGCGCACCGCGGTCTTTGGCGCGACTACCAAGGCCGATCAGATCATGTTGGCGGAGCAAGACGGTGAGGACGGGTTGGGTCACTTGGTGTGGCTCAGCGTCTATCGTCAGCGCATGATCGGATTGCAGGCGCTCGTCGCGTCCATCCGCGCGCCCGAAGAGGACGTTCGCGCAGCGGTCGCCGACCTGATAGCCGAAGGGCGCCTGGACAAGCAGCAGGTGGACGGAGCTGAGCTGCTCACGGCACGCAAACTGCTGATACCCGTCGGGGCGGTTCAGGGTTGGGAGGCGGCCGTGCTCGACCACTTCCAGGCAGTAGCGGCTGCGATCGGAAACAAGGTTTCGATCGGGCGACCGCGTTCGGCCAACCGCGACGTTGTCGGTGGCGCCACGTTGCGCTTCGAGGTCCATCGTGGACATCCCTATGAGCAGCGAGTGTACGGCCTGCTGGAGAAGGTGCGCGGGGAAGTCAATGCGCTTTGGGACGAGGTATGTGCTTACAACAGGGATCAGGACGTGCGCGAGGACGACAAGGTTCGGATCTGTTTCTATTTTGGCCAGAACATCGAGGACGGCGTTCGGGAGGACGACCGGGAGGTTTCGGGATGACGAAGCGAATAGCAATGGCAGCCCTTGCGGGGTTCTTGAGCGCTTCGGGGCTGGGGTGCACCGAGACTCGGCAGCAGGTTGAGAGCAATACCAACTGGCTCGTTGTGTGTGATTCGGACCGGGACTGTGCTGGAGATAGTTCCTGCTACTGCGGTGCGTGTACCAAGATGTGCGAGGCGGACGGCGAGTGCCGTGAGGTGGCCGAGCAGGCGGAGTGTGTGCTCGCTTCAGACCTGCCGGGCCGGTGCGGTGCGGATGCACCTGCGGACCCCGTGTGCGCGGTTCCCTGTGAGAGCGAGGACGCGTGCGAGGACGTCGCGGGCGAAAGCAGTTGTCGCAGCGGTCAGTGCATCCGTGAAATGTCGGTCGCCCGTGAGGGAAATGGCGACCTGGATCCTGAGGGCGGCCCCGCGTGCCTTTCAAGCGGCCTGGTCGCTGAGATCGCAGTCCACAACGTGGACAAGGTCGACATGTTGTTCGTGGTAGACAACGCCCCCTCGATGGCGTCGAAGACCGAGGCGTTGCAGCGTGAGTTCCCCGCCTTGGTTCGGACGCTTACGACCGGTATTCGCGCCGACGGAACCACGTTTGCGCCGGCGAAGGACCTGCACCTTGCGGTCGTTTCGGCCGATCTGGGCACGGCCGGTGCCGAAAGCTATCCCGGATGCGAAGGGTTCGGTGACGATGGCGTGATGAACAACATCCCGGACCCTGCTCTGGAGGGCTGCGAGCCGGTGCCAGACCGATTCCTGAGCTATGCGATGGACGACAGTGAGGGCCCCGAGGACGCTGCCGACGAGTTCGTTTGTAGAAGCGCGCTCGGGAACGAAGGCTGCGGCTTCCGTCAGCCCCTTGAGGCGGCTCTCAAGGCACTGTGGCCTCAGCTCGACATCGATCCGGGTACGGGCGTGCAATGGGTCGACCCGATCACAAATACGCCTGGGAACCGCATCGAGTTCCTTGGGGACGAGGCCGGTACGGGCACGTCTGGGCACGGGGACGGGGTGAACGCGGGGTTCTTGCGCCATAATGCGGCCGAGGGGGTTTCTGTGCTGTCGGTCGTACTCGTGACGGATCGCGACGATTGTTCTTCCCGCACCAACGATCACTTTGTTTCCGCCGACGCACTGCCGCCCGGCAGCCCCTACGAGGGGCAGGGGCGGAATCTCCGGTGCCTCTTGAATGAGGAAACAAACCTGTATCCAGTGGACCGCTACGTGCTCGGCCTGCGAGCACTGCGACCACAAGCCTATCAGAATCTCGTTACCTTTTCGGCCGTGGTGGGCGTGCCCGCCGACCTCATCGATGGGGTGGACTGGACCGAGCTGCATGCCGATAGCCAGGCCCGCGAGCGCTTCTACTCGACGGTCCTGAGAGATGCGCGCATGCAGGAGAGCATCGACCCGGCCACCCAGGCCGACCAGGATATCGAGACGGACGACCTTTTGCCCTCGTGCCAGGGTGACGGCACCCCACAGGGCCGGGCGTACCCACCAAGGCGCATCGTGGAGGTCGCCCGACAGTTCGGGCCCAACGGGAGCGTCGCGTCCATTTGCCAGGAGAGCTTCGAGGGTGTGCTTGACCCGACAATCGAGATCATCTCAAAGCAGCTGGGCGCCGTGTGCCTGCCTCACGAGTTGACGTGGTTGGATGACGGCCTAGTGGACTGTGTGGTCCACTGGGAATTGCCAGCGCCCCAGAGTGGGTTGCCTGTTGGAACGCCGACCAGCTGCGACGATCTGCCGTTTCTTTCCGAGGTATCCGATGACCAGCCGAGCCTAGCGGGTGGCGGCGCACGTTGCCGACTCGAACAGTTGCCCGTCCGGAACGGGGACGTTGCAGCGGGCAGCGGCTGGTTCTATGATGACTTCAGCGAGGAACTCCGGGGCTGCAACCCCGACACCCCGCAGCGGATCGCCTTCTCGAGCGATGCCCACCCCCCGAGCGGTGTGACGGTATTGTTGGAGTGTGGCCAGCAGGTCATTGAGGGTGGCGGTGGCTCTTGCGATGGAGACGACGACTGCCTCCGGGGCGAGCAATGTGTCGATGGTCTTTGCCGACCCGGCCCCGGCACTTGCGATCAGGCTGGTGGCGGGAATCCAGACCGGGTTGGCGAGGCGTGCATGCCCGAAAGCGTGCCAGAAAGCGGCTTCGACGATCGAGAGGCGTACCTCGAGACCAACAACCCGCAGTGCGGTGGAAATGCCTGTCTCGTGTATCAGCTTAGCGGTGACCCCCGGCCGGACTGCGTAGAGATCGTGTGTCCGCCGGACGACCCCGCCTGCACGCCCAGATTCTGCGCCACACAGGAGGAGGTTAGAGAACGGCTCTATTGCAGCTGCCGGTGCGATGTCCCGGAGGGCGTAGATGCCGAGTTGTGCGGCTGCCCGGAGGACTTCTCTTGTGTGCCCGTCCTCAGGCGTGGCGGACCAGGGGTCGCTGGGAGCTATTGCGTACGTACCGGGACCATCTCACGCTAACGACCTTGTCCAGGCGCATCGAATCAAGGCAACGCGACCAAACTTGACGCAAACGTCCCACGAAACACTGACTCAAGGTCGCTAGGCTGGATGAAGTGTCAGGCGGCCGCGCGTGCGGCGGGTGGGTTGTCGCGCTGGGCCTCTGCAAGCGCGGTCAGCAGCTGGTGTCCGTCGGCGGCCGGGCTGCGCGTCTGTGCCGATATGGTCAGATGATTTCGGTCGTCCGTCGCGCGGTGGGCGCGCGGAAGTAGGCGCCCAAGCTGCCGATCCGCAGGGCTGCCACGCTCGACGCGCGCTACCCATGCAAATCCACCACGCGTTTGCCCGGGGTGTCGCGTTGAGGTCAGGATACAGTCAAGGCGCGTCAGCCCGACGGGACTGCGCGTCGGTAGCCACTGCAACCGCACGTCGGTACCGCGCCCTCGTAGTGTGGCTTCCGAAGCGACCAGGCGGAGGTCATGCACGGCGGGCGAGCCAGCAAGGCGTGCCCGCAGGGCATGCAGCCGCAGCGCTCTGGCCTCGCCCGAGAGCGGAGCGCCCACGCGGGTGTCCGAGAGAAAAAGCGCGGTTGCCAGCATGGCCGTGTAGGGTCCCAACAGGGGGAGCAAGCCGAGGTCGATGGGAAGGGGCAACACGGTGACTGCAGTCCAGAGGCCGGCGAGCAGACAGGCTCCAGGTGGTCGTGTTGCGTCGAGCCAGCTGCTTGCGGCGAACCAGTGGGTGAGGCGTCGCTGCCGTGCCAACGCGAGCCATCCGGGTGGGATGGGGTGCAAGCGTCCGGGTGCAGCGCTCGCTTGCCTTTCCGCTGGCAAGTCGTGTCGACCGATGCCGGCAAGGACCACCGCTGCCATGGTGGGGTAGGTCCAGACTGCGGCAGACTCCAAGCCGATGCTGGCAAGGCCGCCGAAGGCGATGGTCAGGGCGGTGCGCGCCCGCTGGCTTCCCATCGGTAGCATGAAGCGGCGGCGTCCCGGAACGTCGATAGGAAGTCGTTGCTTGAGCAGACTCAGGGCCAGCAGGGCGGCGATCAACAAATGGCCGCGGTAGTCGGAGGTTCGAGGCTCCACGGACTGGTGCGCCCGCTGCGGTTCGGGTAGGGCCGAGGCGAACAGACGGTCGCGGGGCACCGAGAGTTCGATCGGCCAGGCTTGCGTACGCGGAAGTTGCGCGCGTTTGAGATGATGTAGGGCTACCGAGCCCACGTCCCAGCGTTGTCGTGCCACTGGCAGGAGCTGCTCTACATGCACGTCGGTACCCGCCGGCGCGGTGACCCATAGGTCCACGTCCTCCAGACCCCGTTGCCACGCGGGTAGCTGCCAGCGCATGATGACGCGGCCATCGCCCGCACGCTCCAAGGCCTTGCTCGGGCCTGCCGTGTAGAACAGCCCGATCCGATAGTGGCCGCGCCAGGGTGCTGAGTGCCGATCGGGAAAGCCTAGCCGGGCTCGCCCCGGAGGGAGTAACTTGACCCGAGGGGTGTACTTTCGCCCGTCTGTACCGACCAGGTAGCACGGCTTGTCGGGGTCGAGGGCACCTGTTGGACCTAGCCCTTCGATGTCAAAGCGTGAGAGCCATCCGCCGCGGATGTGCACTCCGACCTGGAGCGCCACCTTGAACGTCCCATCCGGCTGAACCTCTACATGGGCGCTGGCTGCCTCCACCACGGTGTCGGTCCAGGCCCGGACATCACCCGCAGGGACGCACAGACCGGACAACACGAGCAGCGCCCAAACGGCGCGCTGGAGTTGCATCCCGCGACGCTACCAGGAAGCAACACGCCACAGAAATTTCCGGCCAAGGATGGCCCTCTGAGCCTGCCGTGGCGCCGCAAGAGCCACGGTCGCCGCGCGCCCTCTCTGGCGCCCCCCGCCCCGGCTACGCGGATGCTGGACTACGCGGCACAATGCCCAGCGACGAGGGATTGCCTCTGACGCGTCGGCAAGGTGCTCGCGCCGCCGGACGTGGGTCCGTGGCCGATGAAGGGGTGGATCCCTTTCGAAGAGGCTGCGGTGCTGTGGAAACTGGGAACAAGCGAGGCGCGCGTCGGATGTGATCAGGTCGCACGAACGAGCTTAGCTTAGCTAAGCTAGCGGGTGAAGCGTACGCGGACCCGTGCCACTGCGGTGATCGGTTTGCCTGCCCGGTCCAGGCCTACGAGCCAACGCTTGCGCAGGGCGCACCTGCGAGCTTCGCGTCCGAAGCCGAAGCCCGGGTCGCGCTCGACGAGGGCGCGTTCCACCGAGCCGTCGGCCGCCACACTCACCCGCAGCGTCACTACGCCATCGTTCATGCCGGCCATGTCGGCCTCGCGTGGAAAAGGGCAATCCCAGCGGGCGCCACCCGCAAGGCCCGGAGAGCGGGACCTGTCGACCATCGGTACGGGGTCGTTGCCGGTGCCACCGATGGCGCCGTGGGCTCGTGCGCGCTTGTCGCGCACGGCACGCATGGAGGTGCCGCCCGCCGCAGACACGCCGCCGGCGTAGCGATCGGCGTTGCCGAGCACGAAGGTGTCGCCGAAGTCCACCACCTCATCCGCTTGAGGGGACAGGGCCAGCACGTTGGCGGCCTCGGCGGCGGCGGGTGGAGGCTCTTCGTTGGGCGGCTCCTCGCTGGGCGGCTCCTCGTTGGGCGGCGGTGCGGGCGCGGGTTTGGGCGCGCGCATGCGCGCCCGCGGTGGCTCGGGATCCGGTTCCGGAGGTGCCTCCGGTTCCGGGTCAGGGTCGGGCTCCGGCGTACGCGGAAGCTCGACTACGAGCATCTCGGTGGTTGGAGGAGGTGCGCTGTGACCCTCCCTCCGGGCGGCGGACAGAGAAACGGCCATGAGTCCGAGAACGCCATGGGCCACCGCCGCTGCCACCCCTGTCCACCAGGATAGCCGCTGCGCACGTGGTGGAGCGGTTCGGTCGAGCGGGCTGCCCGTGCGCGCGGCCCGGCTGCCGGCCGGCGGCGCTTGCGTTTTCACGGAGATGCCCCCCGCGTATTGCTGGCGTCCTCCTCCCCGGGGCCTCCCTCGACGATCGATCCAGGTGACACGGCGAAAGCGATGCGTGACACCTCGGCCTGGCGCAGCACGTCGACAGTGTGCATGACCCGCGCGTGTGGGACGCTTCCATCGGCGCGTACCACGGCGCGTAGTTCGGCGTTCCTTGCCCCCGCTGCGCGTGCCAGGTGTAGTAGCGCGGTGTCACCCGCAATCGGCGTGCCGTCTACCTGCAGCGGTCCCTCGGCCGGCAAGTCAACGCTGAAGACCTCTTGGACCTGGCCGCCCGTCGCGGCCTTGGGCAGGTTCATCGGGACCGCGTGCGACATCACGAGCTTCGCGGTGACCATGAAGATGATCAACAGGACCAGCGTGATGTCCACCAGGGGCGTTACGTTGATGCCGGTGATGGGCCCTGCCGCGCGACCGGAAGAGAAACCGCCCACGGTCGATCCTACTCCGCGCCGTCCGCAACCGGGCTGACCAGCAGGTCTACCCGTCGGTCCTCGCGCCCGACCGTCGGTTCCTGCGCCCCGCCAACGGGGCGTCCGGCATCCCTGGCGCCGCTCAGGGAGGCGAGCAACACGTGACCCAGGGTCTCCGCATCGGCCAGCACCGCCGTCACGCGGCCCTGAAAGTAATTGTAGACGGCGACGGCCGGAATTGCGACCAACAGGCCCACCGCCGTGGCGACCAGTGCCTCGGCGATCGTGCCCATCACCCGCTCGGGGGCCAGCCCTGTGGCCGCTCCCACAGCGCCGGCCATCACCCGGGGCTTGCCGAGCGCGTCGAAGGCACCGACGACCCCGATGACCGTGCCGAGGAGGCCGACAAACGGCGCGTTGTTGCCCACGGTCCCGAGAAATAGCAGACGGCGTTCCAGGCGCCCCCGCTCCAAACCGGCGGCCGCCGCCATGGCCTCCTCGGCGGCTGTGGGGCCCAGGTCGGCTTCGCACAGGCCGGCTGCCACCACACGGCCGGGCACTGACCGCGTCTGTTCGAGCCATCGTCGCGCCTCTTCGAGTTCGCCGTCTCGCAGGTGCTTGCGAATCGCCGGCACCAGCGATTCCAAATCTCCGCCAGCCCTCAAAAGCGCCAAGAGCCGATCAATCGCGACCGCTAGGGAGGCGACGCTCAATCCGAACAATAGCCACAGCACCCACTCCGCGCCTGACCGGACCATGATTTCTGTTAGCTGTTCGACCACGTCCCAAACCTGGTATGAAGTTGAAAACGATTGTCAATTTCAGCGCCATCATGGACGATGAGGGTGTGCCCGTCAAGGTGCGTCTTGCTCGCTCGCCCGCGCGCAGAATACTCCACCACGGATGCGCGTCCGCGCTTCATATAGTCGACTTCGCGGGGCTTTCTTGTGAAGCCGGGAACTCCGAACCGCCCTTTTCGCGCCTGCGCTCGCCCCATGCAAATGATTTTCATTTTCATCTTGTGCGATGTCGGGGCTCGTGTAGGTTGCG
>JAPPOR010000005.1 GCA_028817905.1 Myxococcales bacterium | reverse complement strand
GCTAGAAGTCGTCGAGGCTGAGGTTGCCGGTGCGGCCGCCTCGCTTTTTGCCAGCTGGCTCGGCCTTCTTGACCGGAGCGGCCACCGTAGTCGCGCGGGTCGTGCGAGGGGTCTTGCGACGCCGCTTCCTTGCCTCGGCCTTCTTGTCCTGGTTCCGACTGCGCTTTTCCGTCTTGGACTTGGTGGCGTCGCCCTTGTCGGTCTTCCCGTTGGCCGCCTCGCCATCGGCCTCGGCGACGGCATCGGCATCCTCCGGCGGGGGAGGCGCCGAGCCCTCAGGCAGCCCATCCCCCACGGTTCCCTCGTCCCCACCCGCCGCGGGCTCGGTCGTGGGGGCCTGTGCTGGAGTCGGATCCTCGGTGGGCGCCAACCCGGGCGCCGGCGGTTCACCGGCGAGTTCCGCGGATGGAGGCGCCGCGGCCCCCCGATCCCCGCTGCCGGCCTGCTTGTCGCCGCCGAGCAACAGGAACGCGGCGGCGGCCGCAGCGACCAGGACGCCGCCCCCGATCGTCAGGGCCAGGGCGCCCCCCTTGCGGGGAACCTGGCCCGTGCCGTGCTCGGTATTGAACGGCGTGCTCGTGATGTTTCCGGATTTCAGACCACGGTGGGCACCCGTGGGGTCCATGCGTTCAAGGGTGAAGCGCACGGTGCCGGAAAACGGCTCGAGGGCCACGCCCAGGGCGGCGACGTCCGCGTATCGATCCTCCGGCTCACGCGCCATTGCGCGCATCACGACCGCTGCCAGCTCCCCCGGCAGATTCGGATTGATCTCGGTGGGCTGCGTGGGGGTGCCGGTGGCGATCTCGAGCACCAACGCGCTGTAGGTCTCGGCGTTGAAGGGAACCTGGCCCGTGAGCGCCTCATAGAGAATCACGCCGAAGGCGTAGACATCGCAGCGCCCGTCGACATCGTGAGAGCCGCGAATCTGCTCGGGAGACATATAGTAGGGCGTACCCATGACCGCGCCTGTGCGCGTCAGGCGCGGGTTGTGCGAGTCGTTGCCCGAGAGCTTGGAGATCCCGAAGTCCAGCACCTTCGGCTGCATGAACACGCCGTCTTCGTTGGTGCACAGAAAGATGTTGTCGGGCTTGAGATCGCGATGCACCACCCCCTTGCGGTGGGCGGCAGCCACGCCGCGCAAGCAAGGCAGCATGATATCGATGACCTGGGCGTCCGTAAGCCCACCCCGCTCCATGGCATCGGTGAGGGGTTCGCCGTGAAGGTACTCCATCACCAGAAATGGACTGCCCTCGTGCTCGCCCACATCGTAGATGTCCACAACGTTGGGGTGATTGATGCGGCCGGCGGCCTGGGCTTCGCGCAGAAACCTCTGGACCGCATCCTCGTTGGTCGCCAGCTCCGGCAGCATCCACTTCAGGGCGACGTTCTTGCCGGTCATGGTGTGCGACGCCATGAAGACGGAGCCCATTCCGCCCTCGCCAATCAGCTTGACGATCTCGTATTTGTCGGCGACGACGTCGCCCACTTCCGGCATGCTCGGAGTAGACACTTTCGCGGCTCAGGATCGCACGTTGACGCGCGCTAGAAAAGGCGCACGTTCTCCACATCAGGCCAGTAGACTGGCGCTGGTACGTCTAGCACCCACGGCCGAGTACACCAAGCCAGCGTTTGGCTACGGGCGCCTGTTGCGTTTCAGGTTACTGCGACGCGCGACGAACCCGCTCACTTCACAGAAACCCCATCCCAAACCGAACTTGGCTACCCAGATTTGGGGTGACCGCAAGTCGTCCGTGCGCTAGAATTTTCTGCAGTGGTAGAAAGCCAAGGAGCCATGCGAATTCGATGAGTGACGAGAAACGCAGGCAGCGGCGCTTCTCCACCCGCAAGCGCTTGTGGTGTGAAGGCCAGGAGGACCCCGTCCTGGGGGAGGCTCGCAACGTGAGCCAGGGCGGGATGTTCATCGTCGCGTCGGAAGAGGCCAAGGTAGGCGAACAGATCAAGGTCAACTTCAAGGATGACCAGGACGAGATCTCCATCAGCATGGAAGTGATGTGGAAGGGCACGGAGGCCACCACCGGCGAAGCCGGGATGGGCGTGCGCATCATTGGGTTTGACAAGGGAGAGGACGTCTATGGACGATTCCTCGAACGCCACGCTCCCGCCGCCGAAGAGGTGACCCAAACGGGAAGCGACGACGCGGACGACGAAGACGACGAGGACGACCAGGACGACCAGGACGGCAAGGAATCGGCCTGAAAACCATCTCCTGAGCCGCGTGCCCCAAAGCCGGGGACTTGTGAAGTAGTTGCACCTATCCGCCGCCTGGTATGGTCCGCGCCATGCGCGGATGGTTCGAGTCGGCCGTCGCAGGTCACCGGCGCGACAGGGAGCGGGCATTCATCGCGAGCCTGCCCCGGGACCAACCGCTGCTACTGGTCGCGCCCAACCGTACCGCAGGGATGGCACCATTGCGCGCGCATACCCGCGCGACCGGAAGCCTGTTTGGCTGGGAGACCACCTCCCTGTTCGGGCTGGCCCAGCGCTTTGCACAGTCAGCCCTGGTACGCGCTGACCTCACGGTGGCCCCACCCCTGGCGCGCGTGGCCCTGTGCGCGCGCGTCGTGGCAGAAGCCTCCGAGCACCGTGCGCTGGGACGCTTCTCCCAAGTAGCCCACAAACCCGGTTTTCCCAGCGCCCTGGCGCACACGCTCGATGAGCTCTCGCTGGAAGGGATCGCCGCCGACCGGCTCGAAGCCTTGGACGCGGACCTCGCAGGGCTGATGCGGATGCACGACGCGGCCATGGCCGACCTGCAGCTCGCGCAACCGGCGCAGGTCTATCGACTGGCAACCGAACGCTTGCGTGCACGCCCTGACCCAAGGCCCGTACTTGCCATCGACCCAAACGTCCGGCATCGACACGAAGGCGCCTTTCTCGCAGCGGTCCTGGAGGCACGACCGCAGGCACTGTGCACCGTCCCGAGCGGCGACCGCCGAACGATCCAATGGCTCCAAGGCACCGGGCTACCGCGCTTGGACGACGACGGGGCCAGCGCCGGTCTATTCGACTCGACCCTTCAGCGCCTGCAGCGACATCTGTTCGACGAGGAAGCGCCGCGGGGCGCTGACGACGACGCGGTCACGGTCCTGTCGGCCCCCGGTGAAGCCCGTGAGTGCGTCGAGCTCGCCCGGCGTCTGCTGTGGGCAGCCGAGGACGGTGTTCCCTTCGAGCGGATGGCGATCGTCTGCCGCCGCGCGGACCACTATCAGGCACATCTGGCGACGGCGCTGGCCCGCGCGGGCATCCCGGCGCGTTTCACCGCCCACGGTCGCCGGCCAGATCCGGCCGGACGCGCCCTGCTCGCGTTGCTCGCGTGTCGGGCGGAAGACTACAGCGCGGCGCGCTTCGCGGAGTACCTGTCGCTAAGCGTCGTGCCCAAGGGACATCCCACAGGGCAACCCAGAAAGCCCCATGCCGAACGCGAAGACCCAGGACCCAACGGACCAGAGCAGAAGCATCCGGAACCAGCGGCCCCATACGTCGCGCCTGCGCACGAGCGAGCCGCCGTCGAGGACGACGCTGAGGATCTAGACGAAGCGCCCGATCGCCTCAGCGAGACGGATACAAGCGCCGCGGTGGTGGACGGTGGCCTGCGCAGGCCCTCGCGCTGGCAGCGGCTGCTCGTCGAGGCCGCGGTCATCGGAGGCAGAGCGCGCTGGGAAAGACGGCTCGCCGGGCTCGGGCAGGCGCTCGAACTCCAAGCCCAGGCCCTCATACGCGAGGGTGCGTCGGAACAGCGCATCGCCGCCGAGCGCGCCGACTTGAACGCGCTCACCCGGTTCGCGTTACCGGTGCTGGAGCAACTGTCCGCGTTGCCCGAACGGGCGCCGTGGGGAGCCTGGTTCGCGGCCCTGTCAGACCTGGCGCGCGCTACCATCGGGCAGCCTTCGCGCGTCCTGTCTGTGCTCTCAGAACTGGCACCCATGGAAATGCTTGGGCCGGTCGAGCTGCCCGAAGTCCAGTGGGTCCTGTCCGCGCCCTTATCGGAGATCCCCGCGGGTGACACGACGCCCACGGACGAGGGCGCTGTGTTCGTGGGGTCCGCCGAGGACGCACGGGGCCTGGATTTCGACCTGGTGTGCGTGCCGGGGCTAGCGGAGAAGCTTTTCCCGGAAAAGGTGCGCGAAGACCCGTTGCTGCTGGACGATGCCCGCAGGGCGCTGGACCCGCTGCTGGAAACGAACCGTGACCGCGCCGCTCAGGAACGGCTGGCGCTCAGGCTTGCCGTCGGCGCGGCCAACCGGCGCCTGCTGCTTTCCTATCCCCGCATCGACCTCGACCGGGTGCGACCACGCGTGCCCTCCTTCTACGGACTCGAGATCCTGCGTGCCTCCGAGGGTCGACTGCCCAGCTACGACGAGCTGATGACTCGGGCAGAGGAGGCCGCCGCCATGCGGATCGGCTGGCCGGCGCCCGAACAGTCACTGGACGCGATCGATGCCGCCGAGCACGACCTGTCGGTGCTGCAACCCCCGCTGTCACGACAACCGGGACAAAGCACCGGTGCCGCGCGCTATTTGCTCGCGGCCAACGAGCACCTGGCACGGGCCCTACGGTTTCGCGCGCGGCGCTGGGAGCTACGCAAGTTCACGCCGGCCGATGGCCTGGTCGATCCCGGCCCGGAGACCCTCAGGGTGCTGGCCCAGCATGCCACCCACCTACGGGCCTATTCCGCGACAGCACTGCAGAGCTATGCACGCTGCCCGTACCGCTTCCTGCTGCACGCGATCATCGGGCTGCGCGCAGCGGAGCCGGCCCAAGCGATCGAGCACCTGGACCCGGGCCAGCGCGGCGCCCTGTTTCATGACGCCCAGTTCATGACGCTTTGCGCCCTGCGGGACCGGGGTCTGCTGCCGCTCCCGGACACCGACGACGCGGTCCGCGAAGCGGAGAGCACCCTCAACGACGCACTGGACACCGTCGCGCGCGACTACAGGGAGCGCCTGTGCCCGGCCATCGACCGGGTCTTCGACGACGGTGTCGAAGAGCTGCGCGCCGATCTGCGCTCATGGTTGCGACGCGGCGTTGTCGGCAGCGCCTGGACGCCAAGTCACTTCGAACTCGCATTCGGGCTTGGAGTTCGCGAAGCGAGCGACCCCGATAGCCGTCAAGACGCGCTGACGCTTTCGGTCGGACTGCGCCTGCGTGGTTCGATCGACCTGGTCGAACGTGCTGGCGACCGCCTGCGCGCCACCGATCACAAGACCGGCGTGGCAGCCGCCCCCACGGACCTGCGCATCGGCGGAGGCGAGGTGCTTCAGCCAGCCCTGTACGCGCTGGCCCTCGAAGCACTGTTTCCCGGGGCCGAGGTCGACTCAGGGCGCCTATATTTCTGCACGGCGAAGGGCGAATTCCAAGAGCGGGCCGTGCCGCTCGACGAAGCCACCAAAGAGGCCGTGGCCCGCCTCGTGACCGCCGTGGACACGGCTATTACGACGGGCTTTCTGCCCGCGGCACCTGCGGACGGCGCCTGTGAGCACTGTGACTATCAAGTGGTCTGCGGGCCATACGAGGAGCAACGTTGCCGCCGCAAGCGAAAGACGCGCCTTTCGGACCTGCACGCGCTGAGGAATGAACCTTGAGCACTGAGCTAGCAGACGCGGAGGCCCGGCGCCGTATCCGCGAGGACCTGGACACGACCCTAGTCGTCGAAGCCGCCGCCGGTACTGGCAAGACGACCGAGTTGATCGGTCGAATGCTGGCAATCATCGAGAGCGGGCGCGGAAAACTCGAACACATGGTCGCGCTCACGTTCACGGACAAGGCCGCCGGCGAAATGAAACTTCGACTGCGGACGGAGCTCGAGCGAGCGCGCGCGCGCGCGCAGCGGAGGCGCCTCGACCAGAGCGGGCATCCGCGGCGGCGAAGCGAGCCAGAGAGGGGCCTCCAAGCACGCCTCGAACAGGCCCTGTCTGCGCTGGAGGAAGCGCACATCGGGACGATCCACGCATTTTGCGGAGATCTGCTGCACGAACGGCCGGTCGAAGCGGGCGTGGATCCGCGCTTCGAGGTAGGCGGAGAGGACGATGCGGAAGCTCTGTTCGACCTGGTCTTCGACCGCTTCATCCAGGGTCAGCTGGAGCATCCAAAGGAGGGCATCCGGCGCGCCTTGCGACGAGGTGGGCGCCAGGCAAGCGCCCTGTCGCTCCTGTCGGCAGCGGCGCGCACCCTGCGCGAACAGCGGGACTTCGACGCCGCCTGGACGCGGCCGGAGCTCGCGCGCGAGCGGGAAATCGACCAGCTGATGCAGGCGCTCAAGGAACTGGCGGCGCTGCAGGCGCACGCGGCCAGCCCGCGCGATCCGCTCAAGCGCGATCTCGCCGTGATCCGCGACTTCGTGCGGCAGCGCGAGGAGCTCCAGGCCATTCGGGGCAAGCGCGACTACGATGAACTCGAGGCCGGGCTGCGCGACCTGCTGCACAAGTCGCTTTGGGCGCGCAAGGGGCGGGGCAAGTTCTACGCGCCGGGCGTCCTGCGCGACGAGGTCCTGGCACTGCGCAGCAGCGTGCAGGTGCGGCTGGCAGATCTATGTGCGCGTCTGGATGCGGATCTGGCTGCGCTCTTGCGTGAGGACCTGCGCCCCGTAATCGACGAATACGAGCGCGCCAAGGGTCGCGTGGGCAAGCTCGACTACCTCGACCTGCTGATCAAAGCGCGTGACCTGCTGCGCCACAACGCAACCGTGCGCCACCACCTGCAGCGCCGTTTCACGCACGTGTTCGTCGACGAGTTCCAGGACACGGACCCGATTCAGGCGGAGATCATCTTGCTTCTCTGCCGTGCAGAACCGCCGCCCGCGCAGCCTGCACGCGCGAAGCCCGCACAGGCAGCGTCCGAAGCCCCCCCGACGGAAGAGCCCGCGATGGTCCCCGGAAAACTGTTCGTGGTCGGGGACCCGAAGCAGGCCATCTACCGGTTTCGGCGGGCGGACGTCACGCTCTACGAGCGTGTCAAACGGGATCTGGTCGCGCAGGGCGGAGACGTCGTGTATCTGACCACCAGCTTCCGATCGCTGCCAGCGATCCAGGAGCTGGTCAACGCCACGTTCGAACGGGTCATGCAGCCTGCTGAGGATGGAAGCCAGGCGGCCTACCGGCCGCTATCCCCCTACCGAAAGGCCGACCCGAGCCAGCCGGCGGTGATCGCCCTGCCCGTCCCGCGCCCCTACGGCACCTGGGGATCGGTGACCAAGGCCGCGATCGAGCAGAGCCTGCCCGACGCCGTAGGCGCCTTCATTGCGCACCTGATCGGCGGAAGTGGCCTGAGCGTGATGGAAGGACAGCAGCGGGTGCCCCTTTCGGCCCGACACATCTGCCTGCTGTTTCGGCGCTTCAGAAGCTTTGGTCAGGATTGCACGCGGCCCTATGTGCGCGCGCTTGAGCAGCGAAGTATCCCCCACGTGCTGCTCGGTGGGCGCTCCCTGCACACCCGGGAGGAGGTCGTCGCACTCTCGGCGGCCCTAGGCGCGATCGAGTGGCCGGGCGACCCCTTGCAGGTCTACGCCGCCCTTCGCGGACCGTTCTTTTCCTTCAGCGATGAGGCACTGCTCGACTTTCGGTCCGCGGTAGGGCCGCTGCATCCGCTCGCACGCACCGATGCCGAAGAGCTTTCTGGCACGCGCGCGGAAGTCGCTCGGGCCCTATCACTGCTCGGCGAGCTACACGTAAAGCGCAACCGGCGGGGGACGCAGGAGACCATCCACGCGCTGTTGGACGCGACCCGCGCGCACGCGGGCATCGCGATCTGGCCAGCCGGCGAGCAAGCACTGGCCAACCTCCTGCGGGTGGCCGATCAGGCAAGGCGCTTCGAACGGGGTGGCACGACCAGCTTTCGCGCCTTCGTCGAGTGGCTGGGGCGCAAGGACCCCGACAACGTGCGCGAGGCGCCCGTCATCGAAGACGGCACAGAGGGCGTGCGCGTGATGACCGTTCATACCGCAAAGGGCCTGGAGTTCCCGGTGGTGCTGCTGTGCGACCCGACTGTGCCACGAACCGCCCGGACGCCCTCCCGATACGTCGACGCCAACGCGGGCCTGTGGGCGTGTCCGCTGATGGGGTGCGCCCCGCTGGAGTTGCGAAGACACAGCGAGGACGTGTTGGCGGCGGACGAGGCCGAAGAGATCCGGGTCGCCTACGTGGCCGCCACCCGCGCACGAGATCTGCTTGTGGTACCAGCGGTCGGCGACGAACCAAGGGCCGGCTGGGTCGACATCCTGCATCCTGGGTTGTATCCAGCCCGGCCGGACCGCCGTCGCGCGCGGCGGGCACCCGGGTGTCCAGCCTTTGGACAGGACAGCGTGCTGGAAGCGCCTGCGCGGGCCCAGCGAGTGCCAGACGAAAGCGTTCAACCGGGATTGCATCGGCCCCTCGCGGGGCCCCATGAGGTGGTGTGGTGGGATCCAGCGATGCTGTCCCTCGACGTCGAGCCCCTCGGAGGCCTGCGGCAAAAAGAGCTCCTGGTAGAAGATGAAGGAGGCGTCCACGCCCAGACGGGGATGGAGATGCACGCCCGCTGGGTGGCACGACGGGACAATGCACTGACACGCGGCCGAGCCCGGGATCTGATCGCAGTACCTGTGACCACCCTTGCCTACGTACTGAGCGAGGCGTCCGATATCGGACCGGCGCACGACCACCCCACAGACACCGTGGCGACCAACGGCCCCGAGCCCGCGCTTCGGATGCGACCGGTCCGCCTCGAGCACGTCTCAACGCGCGAGCCCGGTCGGCCACGGGGCAAGCGGTTCGGCTCGCTTGTGCACGCGGTCATCGCCGATGCCGAGTTTGACCCCCACCAGGACTGGCTGCGGGCCCTGTGCAGACATCACGGCCGAACCCTGGGCGCCAGCGACGCGGAGATCACGGCAGCCATGCGCGCCGCGCAGGACGCCCTTGGTCACCCACTGCTCTGTCGAGCCAAACAGAGTCAAGACCGACGCTTCGAGAACCCCGTCAGCTTTGAACGCAACGGACAGATCGTAGAGGGTGTAGTGGACCTCGCCTTCCGCGACGGCGGCCAGCCACCGCGCTGGATCGTCGTCGACTTCAAGACCGACACGCAGCCTGACGCCCAACCCCACTATATGGCCCAGCTGTCGCTGTACGCCGAAGCGATCGAGCGAGCCACCGGCATGACGACCGAAGCCGTGTTGCTAGCCATCTGAGACTAGCTAGCCCGGATGATTCATGAACTCTGCATCGCCTCGCTTGTTCTTCGACTTCACACGCCTTTCGTCGCCCTCGCAAATACAGGCAGTATGTGGGTCGGTCGCCGAAAAGCCGTGTGAAGCCGAATCCCTGCGCGATCCGACGCAGAGTTCATGAATCATCCGGGCTAGAGCGTCAAGGAGCTCTCGGGGCACGTCAAGAAGACGACAGTTCCCGGGTCCAGCAAAACGCCTACGCCGCACAGGCGGTCGAGAACGGCGTCGGTGGAGGCAGCGGGGTGCGCGAGGAACCGTGTTGAATTCGAGCGGAAGGGCGTGGCACCACCGGTAGTGCGCAGCCAACGCTACTCGATGGCCAGACGTCCAACGCGACGCCGGGCCGGCACGGGGCTTGCTACGAGACGCGGAGGTGAGCACATCTCTGTTCATGCTCCATGCCACACGCGCTCCAGCTGCCCCTCCAGGTGCAGGGGTGTACGGGTACCCTGTCGCTGCGGTGGGCTGTCGGGGCAGAATGTGATCCTCGGAATGCTATCCGGCCTCGAGCCCGAGCGCTCCGTGTTGGTCGGCCGTGCGGTCGCCAATCAGACGTTCGTCGAAGCCTTGATCGCTTCTCAGGGGCTCACAGAGCTGTGCTTCTTCGTGGGCGAGGTACGTGAGCTCACCCAGATTGAGAAGCTGGCCAAGCGGGCCCCCGAAGGCATTCGCATCCGCAGTCGCAACCTACTCGAGCTGCCCGAGGCGATCGAAGCAGCGGCGATCGACGTCCTGCACGTGCCGGACCTCGGCGAACGAGTCCCGGCGGCCATCCGCCTGCGAAACCGTCATGCCCGCCATCCGTTGCCGGTCACGGCGCAAATCCACTCCTTGAGCTACACCAACTCGCCGCATATCTACCGCGAGCTGATCCTCGCCAAGCCGGCTCCACACGACGCCATCTTCTGCTCCACAGCCTCCGGTAGGCTCGTCGTGGAAAACTACCTCGAACATGCTGTCGAGACGCTCTCACACCACGGCCTACGCGCCCAGCGGCCCGACCTGTCGACCCTCGAGGTTCCCCTGGGCGTCGACGCGCAGGCACTGCGAGGTGGCGACCGCGGGCGCGGACGCGACCGGCTCGGCTTGCCAGACGCGGCCTTTGTGGCGCTGTCCATCGGCCGCTTCACCGAGTACGACAAGATGGACCTGTTCCCGTTGCTGACGGCGTTTTCGGAGCACGTCAAGCGTGCCCCCGACCCCAGCTATCTGGTCCTTGCCGGTGCGAGCCAGGGCACGCGCACCGCAAAGATGGCTGAGCTCTGGGCCCAGGGTCTGGGGATCGCGAGCAACCTGCGCGTGCTGGTGGACTTCCCCGAGGACCTCAAAGCCGACCTGCTGGCCGCAGCCGACCTTTTCGTGGCCCCCACCGACAACCCACAGGAGACCTTCGGCCTGAGCGTAGTGGAAGCGATGGCCGCCGGCCTGCCGATCGTGGCGTCGGACTTCGACGGCTATCGGGACACGGTCAACGACCAGGCCACCATCCGGATCCCAACCCGCTGGAACAGCGACCTGGAGTACCTCTCGGAGATGGCTCCGCTGCTCTACCAGCGGCCCCTCCACCTATACCTGGGCCAGAGCGTTGAAGTCGACGTGTCCGCCATGCGTGCCGCGTTCGACACCCTCAGTGCCAACGGCAATCGAAGACGACAGATGGCCGAAGCGGCGGGCGCGCACGCGGCTCGGTACGATTGGTCCAACGTCATGCCACGCTATCTCGAGGCCTGGCGGTCACTGCGCGGCCGGGCCGCCACCAGCGAGTATGTGGGTGCCCAAGCCCCTTGCCCGATGCCCTTCAAACGACTGTTCTCACACTATCCGAGCAGTTGGGGAGATCCCGAGCGGCGCGTGGTGCCGGCGCCTGGCGCCGAAAAGATGCGCAAGGGCCGCTTCCACTATCCCATCTACCCGGAGCTGCGTGTGGCGTTCGATACCGGTGCCGCGGCTGCAGCCCTTCGGCTGGCCAAAGAGGGCATCGAAGTGCGTGCCCTGATCGCGAAGATGCAGGACCGGGGATTGGCACTCTGGCGCGCAGAAAGTCTCGTCGCCTGGCTGATCAAACATGCGCTGCTGGTCGATGAGCCGCAGGAGTCGATAGCAGAGGCGCCGACGTGAGCCATGACCGTTTGCAGCGCTTCGACGACCGCTGGGGTATCCACCCGATGGAGCGCGCAAACGGGCCAGTGTTCGTGCTGGCAGCGGGCTGGCGCAGCGGCAGCACATTCCTCCAACGGCTGCTTTGCTCGTCCGGAGAGGTGCTCATTTGGGGCGAGCCCTACGGTGGGGCGGGACTCATTCCGATGCTCTCCCGGGCCACGGCGGTGCTCAACGAGGGTTGGCCGCTGGAGGCTCACTTCCCCCCTCGTCAGGTGTTCGAAAACCTCGCCGAGCACTGGGTCGCGAACCTCTACCCGCCCCCCCAACATCTGAAACAAGGACTGCGTGCCCTGTTCGATCACTGGCTCCACTCGCCGGCCCGCGCACAGGGCTACGAGCGCTTCGGCCTGAAGGAAGTCCGACTCGGAGTCACGGAAGCCCGCATGCTGGCATGGCTCTATCCCGATGCCCGCTTCGTGTTCCTGGTGCGTGATCCGCTGCGGGCTTGGGCCAGTGCCAAGGGCGAACCCTGGGATCTCATGCTGCCCAACCACATCGTCTCAGACGCCCGGGGGTTTGCGCTGCACTGGGTCCGGCTGACCACGGGCTTCCTTGCATGGAACACGCCAAATGGGATGCTGATCCGATACGAGGACCTCATCGACAGCGATTTCGACTTCGAGCACCTCGCCCGCCACTGCGCCCTGCAGTCGATCGACTCGCGCGTGTGCAAAAAAAAGCACAGGGGCCTGCCGCACCCACCCCGAGCCCTCGACGCAAGCGAGGTGGACACCATCACCCAGATCGCGGGCCCACTGCTCACCCGCTTAGACTATGGGGCGCGAACTAGCTAGTGTTGGCAGCGCTCCGCCCCAGCCCAACGAGGCATGTGGCCCAGGCGCAACTCGAAACCACTGTCGCCTGCACATCATCCCGGAGCGCGCAAGCGCGACCTAGCGACCTTGTCCAGACGCATCCTATTCAAGGCAACGCGATCAAACTCGGCGCAAACGTTCACGAAACGCTGACTCAAGGTCGTTAGCGGGGCTCCACCCCCGCCCAACGAGGCATGTGACCCAGGCACCAAATGGAAACCGCCGTCGCTCGCAGCTCATCCCCGGAGCGCGCAAGCGCGACCTAGCGACCTTGTCCAGACGCATCGAATCAAGGCAACGCGATCAAACTTGACGCAAACGCCCACAGAACGCTGACTCAAGGTCGCTAGCGAAACGCCGCCAAACTCTCGCCAATGTCCAGCAGGGCGCGATTGGTTTCGTCGATCATGGGTTCATCGAGCCCAAGCA
>JAPPOR010000886.1:2396-12664 GCA_028817905.1 Myxococcales bacterium | reverse complement strand
AGCGGAGCGGACGCCGCAGACGGTCCCGCCCCGCCGGAAAGCCGCGAAAACGAAGATAGGGACAGGCCCTAGCCCTCAGAGCTTGCGAAACGCCCGGTCCTCCCACCAGGGGTAGAACTCCGGCATGTCCTTGCTGACACGGTCGGTGAAGTCCGGTTTGCGCTTCTCCAGAAAGGCGGTGATGCCCTCGCGGGCGTCGCCGGAGCTGCCCAGGGCGGCGATGCCGGCGGTATCCAGCTCGTGCGCGTCGATCGGATGGGGGGCACCCAGCATGCGCCACATCATCTGCCGGGTCAGGGCGATGGAAACCGCGGACGCGTTGTCGATGAACTCGCGCGCGAGCGCCTGTGCGGCCGGCAAAAGGTCTTCAGGCTCGTGCAAGCTACGCACGAGGCCCGCATCGAGCGCTTCCTCGGCGCGGAAGACGCGCGCGGAGTAGCACCATTCGAGCGCCTTGCTGATCCCGACCAGTCGGGGCAGAAACCACGATGAGCAGGCTTCCGGTACGATGCCACGCCCGGCAAACACAAAGCCGAGTTTGGCCTTCGGCACGCACAGGCGGATGTCCATGGCCAGCGTCATGGTGATGCCCACGCCCACGGCGGCGCCGTTCATGGCCGCGATCACGGGCTTGTTGAAGTCGAAAATCCGGCGCGTAACCCGGCCGCCTCCGTCACCGACGTAGCGCTCGGCCTGGCTCTGCTTGGCCAAGTGCTCATCGAACTTGCCCCAGGTATCGCCGCCGCGCTCCAGGTCGGACCCCGCGCAGAAGGCCCGGCCCGCGCCCGTGACGATCACAACCTTGACGTCGTCATCTGCCTCGGCGCAGTCGAAGGCCGCGATCAACTCGTCGCACATGCGACTCGTGAAGGCGTTCATGCGGTCGGGACGGTCCAGCGTCAACACAAGGACGCGGTCCGAGATCTCGTAGCGCAGCGTGCCAAAATCCATGCGGGTCTCCTATCGCGGTCACAACGCCCCCGCGGCGTACCACGGCAACCTCGGCTGGCGCCACCCAGCTAGCGACCTTGTCCAGCCGCTTCCAATCGAGGCAACGCGATCAAACTTGACGCAAACGCCCACGAAACCCTGACTCAAGGTCGCTAGAGCGGGCGCCGGATGAGTGCCGCATCCCAGCTGTTGCCATGCATGTACAGGAGCTCGTCGCCATCCAGTACCAATGGGTGACCCCGCGGCACCTGGTCGGTCAGCGCGGGGGCGGACGGAACGCCGGTGTCGACGATCTGCAGCTCACGAAAGCCGAAAACCACCAACCGCTGATCCGCCATGCCGAAAATCTCGCCGCTTTCCGTGACAGGCAGCTCGCCGAGTAGAGCGAGGTCCTGCGGGTCGAGCGAAAGAAGCCGGGTCGCGGCACCGCCCCAGGACGCACCGGGCTCGGACGGCTCCGCGACGGTAACGAGCGCCTGGTCCCCCGCGGACCAGGCGCTCGTTGGACGCTCGTCGCCCGTTTCGAAGGTGGCCTCGATCGTGGCGACCGGGTCGGTCAAGACGACACGATGCAGGGCGTGGACAGGCTTGCCCTCGTCCCAGCGAGCCGAGCGAGTGTAAGCGCGCTCCCCAGAGACCGCGATCACTTCACCGGGGACGTTGACAGGCTGGGAAAACGTGGGCGGCGCGTCGCCCGTGAGATCCATGCGCGACACGTAGACAACCTGCGTGCGGGGACCCAGTGCTGCCACGGGCTCGCCATAGCTGTAGTGCAGCACGCCGTCTGCGAGGACCACGCCGAGGCTCCGTTCCGGGTCGGGCCGCTCGAGCGTGGTCAAGCTCGGTGTCGTCGGGTCGCCGAGGTTGATGATGTGGAAGTCGTAGGTGTCGTGGGCAGCGTCAGCACCTTTGGCGCGGCTCTCGCGGAGGACCAGCCAGTGCCCGTGCGCATATGCGCCAAAGGATGAGCCGGGCCGGTCGTACTCCTTGCACGGCGGGAAGTCCGTAGTCGTCAGGGACCCGACCTCTTGAGGCGCCGTGGGGTCGTCTACGTCGAATACGCGCACGAGGCTTTCATCGCCACATTGGCCGTTCGCCGCTTCGAGCGTCACAAGCCGCCCCGCTACCGCGAACAGCACAGCGTCCCAAGCCACGTCAATCGTCGCGAACAACTCCCTCGGGTACAGCTCCGGAGCGACCAGTTCCACGATCGGCTGACCAGGCCCCCCGCGCAGTTGCCCGACGGCGGTGGGTAGGGTCACCGCTCGCTCCACGTTCGGCCACGGCTGTGCGCTTGCGCCTGCCGACGGGGCGCTCTCGCCGTCCAAGGCGAGCGCAGTCAAGCGACCATAGCCGGTTGTGTAGAGCATGTCGCCAAAGCGCGCCACGTCCCACATGCCGGGTAGGCTGCCGCGGGCCGTGAGACTCGTCTCAGACAGGGAGACCCACTCCACGGCCTGGCGGTCTTCGCCGTCCGGGTCTTCGCCTGCGTGCGGGATCGCAAGCAGCGTCCGCTCCTGAGCGCCGTCGGAAGCCTCGAGGTTCACCGCGCCCGCATAGGTGCGCGGTTCATTGAGCTCGCCATACTTGCCATGGTCGATAGGGATGGAAAGCGTCACGTGGGGGCCCCCGGAACCATCCAGGCCGTGCAGCTCGAGCCCGAGCTCCGGTTCGTCCTCGGCAAGCGCCACGAAGACGAACTGGTCCTGCGGGACGGCCACCACCCTGCCGGCCCTGGACAGCGGAATCGTCCTGGTATCGCAGGCGCCGGAGTCCTTGAGCCCAAGCAGACGTCCCACGGACACGCGCGACCCGGCGTCCTCGATGTCCACCTCGACCACGTACGCCGCGCTCTGCTCCCCAAAGGCAGCGCCCCCGAGCGCCACACTGAGATCGCCCTCCAAGTGGTCGACTTCGGGATAGGCGAATGAGCACTCAGCCAGCTGCTTCGCCCCCGCAGAGTCGGCGATGTCAAAACGCTTCAGGTAGCCGGTTCCGCCGGCGTCCTCGTCCTTGGGAAGAACCATCACGTCGAGCATCGTGCCGTCGAGCCGCAGCTGCTGGGGCTTTCGCGCCGCACCCCCCAAGGAGATGCGCGGGCCGGCAAGCATTGCTCCGCCGTCCCCGCGCAGCAGGACCACCTCGAGTTCGCTTTCGCCCTGGTCCGGGTCCTCGCCCATTCCCTGGACGACCAGCGCGCGGCCATCTGACAGGACCACCGCGGTTGCGCGCGTACCCAGTGCCACCGGCTTGTGCATCTCCAACTCGCCATCCGAGACCGTGACACCCACGAGCGCTGTATCTGGCCGTACACCGCACCCGCTCACGTGCTCCTTGACGAGCACGTGCAACGCCTGCGCCTGGCCGTCGGTCACGAGCGCACTGTCCATGGCCGCGTCATGCCAGGCGACTGCGTCCAAGCCCTCCGGGTGCGACCCGCCCACATCGACCAGGATGGCCTGGTCCACCGTCACCAATACCAACCGCCCGTCGGCGAGCTCGTGCAGGGAAAGGGGCGGCGCGTCGAGGAGCAACGGCTCACTGACCAAGAGCGCGTCGTCCGAGCGCTCGATGACCGCCAGCCCGAAGCGCTGCTCGGCCGCTGCAAGCCGGCCATCCATCAACTCGAGCAGCACCACTCCGTCACCCTGCCGGAAATAATCCCAGGTGGAGAGCTCTAGCCGATTGTTGTGAGCGGGCGTGGATGGGCCCCAGTGCACCCCGCAACTCGACTCGTGCCCAGGGGGGCCGACGGGTGTCTCCGGAACGATGGCGGTCGTGTGGACAGCGTCTCCGCCCCTCACGCCAGGGTCGCCCGTCTCGCCGCCAGTGGTCAGGTCTCTGCCGCACGCTCCCGCCAAGAGGCAGACCGCCGCGGTCACCGGAACCATGCCAAGGTCAATTTTTATCAATCTATTCATGGTGTGCCCTGTCGAATGCCTATGCCCAATATGATCGGCAGCGGGACCACCCGGTAGCGTTATTCCGCACATTCAGTATGGTGAACTGGCACTAGGATGTGCGAAAACCCATGACATGGCTGGGAACATCGACTTCGACGCCGCCGCCCAGGAGCTGCTGAAGGCGCTGCGAGGGCGGCGTTCGCAGCGGGCACTCAGCCGTCGAATGGGTTTTCGCACCAACGTGGTCTACACGTGGGAGGCCGGCCGCACCTATCCGGGTGCCTCGCGCCTGTTGGTGCTCGCGGAGCTGGTCGGACTGGATGCGCGGGCCTGCCTTGCCCGGTTCTATCGCGTGCCGCCGCCATGGCTCGCCGAAGCCGAGGACGTGACCACGCCGGAGGCGGTCGCGGCCCTCCTACGGCATCTGGCCGGTGACCGTCCCACGGTCGAGCTGGCGCGCGCGACGGGCAAGAGTCGCTTTGCAGTTGCGCGGATACTGTCCGGCGAGTCCGAGCCACGCGTTCCCGATCTGTTGCGGATCGTGCAGGCACTGACGGCACGCGCGCTCGATTTCGTCGCGGCCTTCGTCGATCCAGGCGACCTGCCCTCGCTCGCCGAGGCTTGGCAGCGGCTCGAGACCTCGCGCAGACTTGCCTACGAGGAGCCCATGGCCCACGCCGTCTTGCGCGTGCTGGAACTATCGGCGTACCACGCCCTACCCGCACACCGCGACGGCTTCGTCGCCGAACGCCTGGGCATCACTCCCGAAGCCGAGGCGCGTTACCTGTCCCTGCTGCAAGACAGCGGGCAGATCGAGTGGCAACAGGGACGACTGGTTCCGATGGAAGATAGCCCTGTGGACACCCGGCGCGATCGCGCACGGGCCGCGGGGCTGCGCGCCTTCTGGACCCGGGTCGCCCTTGAGCGCATCGGCCAGCGGGATGACGATGCCTACGGCTACAGCCTCGGCACCGTATCGGAGCGGGACCTGGAGCGAATCCGCGAGCTGCACCGCCGCTACTTCACCGAGCTGCGATCCATCGTCAGCGGCTCACACCCCGCCGAGGTCGTATTGCTCGCCAACGCCCAGCTCGTCAGGCTGGCGTGAGCCTTTGCCCGGATCATTCACGACTTCGACGCCGCCCTTGCTCGTCCTTCGACTCCGCAGGGCTTTCGGCTAGCGGGACTATCGTCCCCTTACCTCCGCCAAGCTTGCACTGCTATCTGGGTGGCCATTCGAAGGCCGTGGCCCTGCCAGCGAGCAACGGGCGTAACACAACGCCCCCGCCCAGGGTGGGCCTCGAATGGACAATCCACAGAGGAGAAGCGACGTGAAGACGATCTTGATACGACTGACTGCTGCGGGCTTTCTACTCGGCGCATCCGTTCTCGTGGTCGCCCCGAGCGCCACCGCCGAATGCGAGACCCATGGTGCGATCGGGAACGACCCGGTGGGCGAGTCCTTCGCCTGTGGCGGTGTCACGGCCTTTTACAACCCGCCCATGACGTTCACCAAGAAGAATGGCTGGCTAGGGTACGACTTCGCGCAGGCGAGCCCCGGGTCCGCCTATGTCCGCATCAAGTGCAGCCGCAACGGCGTGACTGGATCGGTCGCAACCGAGACCATCAAGAGCGGGTTCTTGGGGCAGGACCAAACGAGAAACTACCACTGCAATGGAAACGTGCCGAAGCTCTACCACCTGAAGTGCGGGGATACGCCCGACTGCGGGGAGTAGGACGCTTCGAAGCGACCTGCCCCCTCCAGTGGTCCATGCGCGACGCTCGTGCCCACTCCCCAGACAGTTCTGTCCTCGAAGCCGAGGAACGACAGTGGGCCGGGCGGCCGCATGGGCGGCGCGACGTTCACCAGTCCAACCGTCGGGCACGGTCGTCCGACCCACAAGGTATATCCATTGCCCCGCTTCCACCCCACTCACACGCGGCTAGCCCGCGACGTGGCGCCGACTCCTATCCTCGGCCTCGTCTACCTGGTTGGCCTTTCGGTTCGCCTCTCGGTCGGCCTCTCGGTCGGCCTGCTCGCGGCTGCGTGCGATGACCTCCGCGAGGCATCGCCACCTTCGACCCCGTCCGATGTCGCGCAGGAAGCAGCCGAGCCCATGCCGGTCGGGTATCCGAGTGGGCCGTGGTGGCGTGGGGATATCTCAGGGGTCGTGGTCGGCGTAGCGCACATCCTGATCGCTCACCGGGAGTCTTCAACCCAGCACGATCAGCTGCGCCGGTTGGGCCCGGCACCTGCGAGAACGAAGCAGGCTGCCCTTGAGCTGGCCCAGGGCCTCGCGGCACGGGCGCGCCAGGCGCCGGAAACCTTCGAAAGCCTTGCGAACCAGTACTCCGAGGATCCCACAACACGCGCCCGGGGGGGACGCATGGGTGCCGTTCAGGTCATGCAGCTACCACCAAGCATGACCGATGCCCTCGGCAACATGCGGACTGGGCAAACGTCGAGAGTGGTCGAAACACGACTTGGGTTTCATGTCATCAAGCGCCTACCTGTCGCGGCCCATCAGGTGGTGGCCGGTCAGGAAGTCCAAATTCATCACCTCGACAGCATGGTTCCAACGGCACCCGACCGAAACCGCAACCGCTCACGGGAGCGGGCTCGAGCTCTCGCTACCGAGGCGCAGCGCTCGTTGAGGACTGGCGGCCTGTCATTTGACGCCCTCGTGGAGCGGTATTCCGACAGCTGGTCTCGGTTCAATGGCGGCAAGCTTGGGGATCTGTCGAGCTACGGAGACACGTTTGACCCCGTCGGCGCCAACACGCTGGCGGATCTAGCGATAGGCGGCGTCTCGGATGTGGTCGAGGATGCGCGCGGCTTTCGCATCTTCCGACGGACCGCCCCCGACTCCGAACTCTCAGCCATGACCGGGTTCATCATCGGCTTCGAGGTCCCGCAGGAGCCGTGGGTTGCAGAGCGGGTGACCCGATCCCGAGCAAAGGCCGAGGCACTCGCGAAACAAGCCCTGCGACATCTGCTCATTCACCCGGAGGACTTCGATGACTACCGTCGTCGACACTGCGACTATGGATTCTGCGAGGCCCCACCCTACTCGGAACCGCCCGGGCGAATCGACTCGGACAACTTCGCAAGACTGGCAAGGACCACAAGCATCGGTGCCCTGATGGCAGAGCCGGTGCGCCTGCCACACGGGTTTCTGATTGCCCGCATGGAAGACCCGCAACGCTTTGTTCCGAAGGAACGGACGTACCTCTTCGAAATGCCAAGGCCCGCCCCCGTCACGCTCACAACAGCCAGAGCCAGCGAACTGGTGTGGTTTGGGAACCAGCTCGCCAGGGCGGCTGGCCAAACACTGGGGCTTTCCCACCCTGCCCGCACCCGCCTCGAGGAGGACATCAGGACGACCTTCGGCGCCCTGGGCGAGGCCGAGGGCGATGATCGGATCGACCAACTCGGCGCGTTCTTCGCGCAACTGGAGGCCCGGGAGGGGATGCGCGTCGCTGGCCAGCTGAGCGCGCTATTCGACGAGCTCAGCGTCCGCGTGCAGGGCGTGACGGTCGACGATCGTTCTCTCTGACGCGCCATGCCACCCGAACTTCTTACCGCGTTCGCATTCAACCTCGGACTGCGTACCCTTCCCATCGCGTTGTTCGCCGCGGTTGGCCGGCACTCCCGGAGGCGTTCCTATCGGGTGGCCCTGCCCGCCCTATCGCTGGCGCTTCTAGCAACCGCAGGGGCCATTTCCGGCACGACGGCGGAGCTGGGAGCAACCATGGCAATCGCGTGCCTCTATTTTTTGGGCGCAAGCCTCGTTGCCCATGGGTTGAGAGGACGACGCGTTCGCGAGGCACTGCCTGCCCCGGTGATCCTGGGCCTATGCCTTTCGCTGTTCCTCGTCCTTCCGGCCTGGGTGTTCAAGCGGTCGGTGCTTGTACCGGTGGTCGTTGTAGGCTTCGACTACGCCTTGTCCGCGTACAGCTATGTCGTGACCAAACCTGAGCAGGAGCGAACCTGGCACACTAGCCTGTTCTTCGTTCTAGTTGATCCGGTCGTAGCCTATCGGAAGCGCTCCGTGGCGATCCAGCGTAACTCGCCCCGGCCCGGGCTCGCGCGGTGCTTCGGCGGGCTGTTGTCCCTGCTCGCCGCGGAGCTGCTGCTTCACATCATCCCTCCCACGATCCCGAGTGAGACGTTCGGGTCCAACCTGTTCGCCAACTACCCCCTCGCAGACTACCTGCTTCTGGACTACTTGGGATTCTTGATCGGTGTGTGTCCCTGGCTCGCGCTCCATTACCTCGGGGTCGCCGGCGCTGCGAGCCTGCAAATCGGCTTGCTCGGCCTGCTCGGTTTTCAGGTCGCGGAGCGGTTTCAACGTCCGTACCTCGCGAGCGACCCGGCGGACTTCTGGCAGCGCTACAACCGCTACGTAACCGACTGGCTGAAGTACCATGTCTTTGCACCCGTGGCAGGCTCCAGGCTGATCCGTAGCGCTGGGGGTGGTCAAGGCTCCGCATGGTGGGCCGGCGTGAGCGCGGCGTTTGGCCTCAACGGGCTCCTTCACGTGCTGTGCGCTGGGTTGCTCTTCGGCCGGCTAGATATCCGACCACTGGTCGCATTCTTGGCCTACGCGCTGGTGCTGCTCGCCGCAGATCTGTTCAAACGCCTGGCCCCCTCGCCTCGGAAAGGCGTCGTACCACAGACGGCCGCGTCGCTTGCGACGTTCCACGTGGTCGTCGCGTTCGGGGGCTACCTATTGCCAGCCATGGGAGGACTCTAATGCAGGATACGAGCGTCCACAGCCTCGTGGATTATATCTGCAACTACCTAGCCACCGCGCTGGAACTGCCGCCCGACACGTTGGGTCCCAACAGCGACCTGGAGTGCTTGGGCATCCCCTCCTCGGTCGTGATGGCCCTGGTGGGCGAGCTTGAGGACCGGCTCGGTATGGAGATCGCCCCTACCGCGTTCTTCGATGCGCAAGACGTTCTCGAGTTGGCGCAGGGGTTGGTCGCTGAGCGCCGCTAGTTGCTAGGCTAGGGCGACGAAGCGAGACAGCGTCGACGTCATTGAATGTTCCGGGACCGCTGTATTCCTTACGGAGGAAACGCCCACGAGCCTCGTTCCGTTGAACCTTGCCACTGGTGGTTCTAGGTATTTGCCCTCGCCGAACGAGCAGGAACTCGGCCAAGGTCACGCCATGTTCGGTTCGAACAGCCCGCCGCACGCATCGGGTAAGCGCTTCGAACGTTACGTCCGACGCGGGCCTCCACTCCTGCACCGCCACCAGCCTGACCTGGGCCCCCTCGTCCACCCCAAAGACCGCCCCGACACCGACAAACCGGGCATGACAACGTGCTACCGTGAGTTCGATATCCTGCGGATACAGGTTGCGGCCATCGACGATGACCATGTCCTTGAGTCTTCCGCTGACGAACAGCTCACCCCGCTCGTCCACGAATCCCAGATCGCCCGTGCGGAGAAACCCGCAGCCGACCTGGCCCGCAAGCCGGGCGCCAAAAGCCCCGCGAGTAGCCCGTTCGTTCCGATAGTAGCCCTGGGCAATGCTCGACCCGCGAAGCCAGATCTCCCCTTCTTCCATCGGAGCCAAGCGCCTGCCCGTACGGACCGAAACGACCGCCAGTTCCAGGTCGCCCCAGGGATGGCCGGAACCAACCAACGTGCGATGCCGCCCGCCAGCTTGGCTATGACGTACCCTCGGGAGCGCCCCGGGTTGACCGCCGCTCACGAAGAGCGTTCCCTCAGCCAGCCCATAGCAGGGGTAGTGGGCGCGCGGGTCGAAACCGTGGGGCTTGAGGACCCGCGCAAATCGCTCCATGGTGTCCGCGCGCACCGGCTCTGCTCCGTTGAACGCGACTCTCCAACATCTCAAGTCAACGTTTTCCAGTCGTTCAGGCGTCAGGTGTGCCAGAACGCGCTCATAGGCAAAGTTGGGCCCGCCACTGGTGTGGGCACGGTGATCGGAAATTGCCTGCAACCATAGCCAGGGGCGTTTCGCAAAGGTCGTCGGCGTCATGTGCACGGACGACGCCCCAACCCACAGCGGCTGCAAGAGGTTTCCGAGCAGACCCTGGTCATGGAATAGGGGCAACCAACCGACCATGGTGGAGTGCTCGTCGTGGCCGAACGCCGCCCGAATCATCTCCATGTTCGCCGCGATATTGGCGTGGCGAACCATGACCCCCTTTGGAACCGAGGTAGACCCTGAGGTGTACTGTAGGAACGCGAGGTCCTGGGGCGCGGCCCGATAGCCAGGCGCCTCAAGGACGTCGAGCCCGCCGATATCACGCCAAGCAATGCTGTCACACCCGCCCGCGTCGTAGAACGCCGACCGGTGCTGACCGAGCACTCTTTCATCACTGAGAATCAAGGTCGCACCGCAGTCATCGACCAGGCGTACCAGGTGCTGCAGCGCC
>JAPPOR010000886.1:0-1524 GCA_028817905.1 Myxococcales bacterium | reverse complement strand
CTCAACTCCACCAACGGTACTCAGGTGTGCGGCAACGCGGTTCAGCGCGCAGAAGTCAGCCCCGGCGAAGAGCTGCGGTTCGGTGCGGTTCGGGCGTCCTTGCACCTGATGAGCCCCCAGTTGCAGCACGGTGTAGAGGGCTACGATGAGCTGGTCACCCGCATCGAGGACGAGCTACAACGGGCAAGCGCCTTCGGCCGCACCTTTTGCATACTGATGCTCAAAGCGACAGCCGCTGGGCAGAGTCACTACAACCAATGGTTTTCCTTGGTCGCTTCCGCGCTGCGGGAAGTGGACCGAGTCGGCATGTACGACGCCACTTCACTGCTTGTGTTGCTGCCGGAGACGGGCGCAGAGCATGTGCGCGCACTGGCCAGCCAGCTCGCCCATCTCGGCAAGCGAGCCGGACTCACCTGCAGCGGCGCAGTCTACCCGCACGCGGCCACCTCGGTAGAACAATTGATCGCTCGCACGCGCGAACTGTCCGTGCAAGCCACCTGTGGACAACCTGCCATCGTCGCCGATCAGGGGGATCACGCGGCCCGCACGGGCGAGGTGATCGTCCTTAGCCCTTGCACCCTCGAACTGCACCGGCTGGCCAAGCGCGTCGCATCCAAGAACGTCACGTTGCTAATCACTGGCGAAACCGGCACGGGCAAGGAGGTCCTGGCGGCGGCGATTCATCGGTGGAGCGGCCGTCGCGGCTCGCTGCGCGCCATCAACTGCGCCGCGATCCCGCGCGGCTTGACCGAAAGTGTTCTCTTCGGCCATGAGAAGGGCGCGTTCTCCGGAGCCCACCAGCGCAGTGGCGGCGTGTTCGAGGACGCCGATGGCGGGACCCTGCTGCTCGACGAGGTAGGCGAGCTGAGCGACCAGGCGCAGGCAGCGCTACTCCGCGTCTTGCAGACGGGTGTGTTGACGCGGGTCGGCTCAACACAGGAGATCCGGGTGGACGTGCGCGTGCTGGCTGCCACCCACCGCGACCTTGAGGAGATGGCGCGCGCAGGTCGTTTTCGCGAGGACCTGCTGTACCGTCTAAACGTCATCACCCTTGCGATGCCGCCGCTGCGGGAGCGGTGCGACGAGATCGGCCCCCTGGCGGAGCTCTTCCTGCGCCAAGTGGCCGCCGAGTGGGGAACCCGGGACTGCTACCGCCTGAGCGAAGAGGCCCGTTCGGCCCTCGCGGCCTATAGCTGGCCAGGCAACGTGCGACAACTGCGCAACGTCGTCGAGCGGGCTGCTGCGCTTTGCGCGGACAACGTCGTGACACAAGCTGACCTTGGGGATCGCCTCCAAGCGCCCGGACCAAAGCCGTCCGCAGCTTCGGACGCGCGATCGGGACCGCACGAGCGCCCTTCAGGCCCCTTCAAGGAGCGCATTCGGGCCTACGAAATCGGGCTTATACGAGAGGGGCTCGAGCGCGCCGAGGGCAATATGACCCGGGCGGCCGAGCTGCTCGGCATGCCAGTGCGAACGCTCACGTACAAACTGAAGTCATACGGTCTCAGCGTCCGGCGCTAGCCC
>JAPPOR010000527.1 GCA_028817905.1 Myxococcales bacterium | reverse complement strand
GATCCTGCTCAGGCCGCTTCGGCCACAACAGTCACTCCCCCTGCAACGTCTCCCGATTCAACGTCAACGCCGGTGCTAGCCGGCGGCAGCGCGGGTCTGGGCGCGCAGCCCAGTTAGGGCCGCGGCAGCGGACCGTAGGCTCCTGTTGCTGCCTGGTCGGGGGTGCAGACTGCCTCAGGCGCAGCACCACGCTTCGAACACGGGGGTCCCCAATCGCCCCCTATTAGCCCCACATCACATTGAGGTCAGCGGCAACCTCGAGCGACCGAAGCGCTTCTAAGGACATTCCGCTCCAGGCGTACAATGATCGCAATTGTGCGTTGAAGCGACAGAGCCCCGCTAGCCCGAACGCACTGGCCGGTGGGCCAACACTCCCGATCGCCCGCGCCCTGGTGATCACGAGCAAGCGGTCAAGCGATGGAGACCCGTGTGCCGAACATGCTACCGACCGCCTACCGAACCCTTTCGCCGCGACCTACGCGATCGATAAGCTCGAGGAAATCCGGCTCCGGATCGTTGGTGCCGAAGAGCTGACCCGCCCAGCCCCCTTCTCGCTCCAACGGTGCAGTGATGATACGCACAACGTCCTCCGCGCTCTCAGCGGGGTAGAGTGTGCCCTGCAGAACGAGATTTGCGATGTCTTCGCTCCACTGAGGAGAGCGGATAACGATGCTGCGGCAAGGAAATGCAAGCGCCTCGATCGCGAGCGTGGAATGCACGGTGACAGATGCGACACAGCGTTTGAGCAGCGCATAGGCGTCGTCGCTAGGGTCTGCAATCGACAGGCCGGGAATGCGAAACGCGGCCTCGAGCTGCCCGATCGGTTCGCGTGGATGGGGCTTGTAGACCAGCTGGATACGTGGAGACAGCGCGCGTCGGAGCTCAGGCACAAACGTCTTCAGCTGCGCCTGGATCGGCGGATCGTACTGTCCGAACACGACCACCTCTTCGGTAGGGCGGCCCAGCGACGCCGGCTCCGTGTGGGCTGCTGCGCGCACGCGCCGCAACCATGGATGTCCCGCAACGCTCCACGAACTCGCTAGACCGGGGCTGTTGCGGTCAAGAATCTCCCCAAAGTGCCGACCAAACAGCAAAATGTGGTCGGGCCGGTGGTCACGTTCGGGGACGCTCGCTTGAAAGATATAGCCAGGGTGGCTGTCGTGAATGACGCCGTGTTGCAGCTCGATCAGGGGTATGCCAGCACGTCGAACAGCCCGTTGAAAGGGGATCATCGAGGCATACCCACAAAGGACAAACACCGCGCGCGGAGCCGCTGTGCGCAGCAACCCCGCCGCCAAGCGTTCAAGCATTTGACCGTAGAGTGCCGTGCGGACAAGGGACGTCGCGGGGGCGGGGGCAAACGCCTGAAGGTCGTTCTCGGAAACAGCAGCGCGAGCCACACCGGCTGCGAGCGCTGACGCCCACGCGTTGATGTGCTGCACATAGCCATCCAGCAGGTAGACGTCGTCCCTGTCGGCGATCGGCAGCCCTGCGGTGTTGACCTCCATAAACATAAGCCGGTGACCGAGTTGCTCGCGCAGGTGCTCGACGAAGATGCAAGGATAGG
Organism: Myxococcales bacterium; assembly: GCA_028817905.1. Taxonomy (GTDB): domain Bacteria; phylum Myxococcota_A; class Polyangia; order Polyangiales; family JAFGIB01; genus JAPPOR01. Next base: position 849 of record JAPPOR010000527.1, on the reverse strand, counting down.
CGCCCTCGGACGTGCGACGTCGATAGGTGCTCGAGGAGATCACCCAGATGTCGCGCCCGTTGTTCGGCGGACGTCCCTGGATGAGCGTCTGCCCCGCGGTGCGAGCCAGCCGCTTGAGCACCTCAAGGCGGGAGGGCACGGGCCCAGCGCGTATGACCGTCTCGCCATGGAGCAAAGCCGACCGATAGCGCTCGAGTCGCATCAGCCCCCAGATTGGGTAGCCCACGATGCGCCGCTCCCAGAGCCTTTCCCGTTCCTCGGCGGCGATGAGGGAGGCAAGGGCGTCATTCACCATCACACCGTCCGAGTTCGGCTATCCACCGGTAAGGTGCGCGTGGGTAAGGAAGCCATCCTCCTCCAACGGTTGGACCAGTGGTTTCCCGAGGACCCACGACAGGGCCTCGGTCGGAAGCCCATGCGCCGGGCGCTTCGCCATCAGGTCTTGCTCGGTCAGAACATGGCCACGAGGAAGATCCCGCGTCGCCACCAGGGAACGTCGCGCTTCCCTGCGGGCCGTGCGTTCGCTGTCGAGCACAGTCTTGCGGCCGGCACCCTCGGTGCGGCAGAGCAGGCTGACGGTGGCGCGAAAGCGGGCCAGGTCTCCCCGGTCCATCGCATGGTAATGGTCGTTTCCCGGCAGTGTCTTATCGTGCGTGAAATGCTTCTCGATGACGGTCGCCCCAAGCAACCATGCCCGGGTCAAGACTGCCATCGCGGGGTCTGGCCGAGTGTGGTCAGAGTAGCCGATTGGATGTTCGGGAAAACAGCGCCGCAGGTGTTCGATGACCGCAAGCTCGGCATGCTCGTACGGCGTCGGGTACTCCAATACACAATGCAGAAGCCCGATCT
>JAPPOR010000494.1 GCA_028817905.1 Myxococcales bacterium | reverse complement strand
AGTCGGGCGCATGGCCGGCTTCCGCCCAGAGGGGTGGTTTGACCAGATGATCGACTCCGAATTTCCCCAGGAATGACCAGCCCAGATGGCGAATGCCCACTTCATCACGCATCCAAACGTGGTCGTCGATCCTGGTGTACCCGTGCCGGACTGGCCGCTGTCCGAGGTGGGAAGGTTCCGCGCCGCCGCGCTGTGCCGGTCCGACAGGCTCACGGGCGTCGATCTCCTCCGAACCGAAGCCCTCAGCCCGCTCCACGTGCAGCACCACATGCAAGTGGTTGCTCATCGCCGCGTAGGCACACACGTCGATGGCAAACACGGAGCTCAAAACACGCAGGCGCTCCACCACCCACAACTTGCGGTGGTCGAAGTTCTTCCCGCTCACCCCGGTCCCTCCCACACAGGTACGCACGCCGCACGCACCGCGTCACGCAGTGATAGTACGGCGTCTCCTCGACGTTCACCTGCGACAATCGCGACTGGGTCATCTGCGCGAGCGATTCGCGTGGCTTGGACAATGTACAATGGGTGTCCCTAATAATGCGCCTGCGCGAGCGTGCAGATGGGCCACGACGACATACGCGGGTCAGGCAAAAACGCGAAATCCGTTCCGGGAGTACATTTCCGATCAACCAACCCGCGCTGCGCCCGATAGGTGCGGATGAGCTTGCCGCGTTTCGCAACCGCTCGCGCAGCACACACTCCCGGAACGATTCCGCAGCGCGCGCTCCATGTTCGACATCCGTTTTTTCGGCTCGAGGGCGGGCCTGGGGCGGCGTGCATCTGGAGCTCGGCTTCGACCCGTCCGGCACGGTGGTGACGGCCGGTTCGGATGGAGAGCAGCAGGCCAGGTCACGCTCCGTCAGCGATAGTAACGGACAGCTCCAAACAACGGTATACCGTGGCATGCCCATCGCCCGCTTCATCGCCCGCCAACTGGGAAACCCCTCAGGTGCCTTCGGCAAGCATCTGATGTCCCGCTTTCTCAACCGTGGCAACGACGAGCTTGTGTCGAGCGCACTGGCTTTTTTGGAGCTCCGTAGCCACGACCGGTTCCTCGACATCGGCTTTGGTGGGGGTGAGTCGCTCTACAAGGCGAGTCGAGTGATCACCGGAGGTCACCTGTACGGTCTCGACCGCTCGCCCGACATGGTCGCCCTTGCGGAGCGCCGCTTCGCCGAAGCCGTCCACCAGGGCCAGCTCGAGCTCACGGTCGGCGACGTGACTGCTCTGCCCTATCCCGACGCCAGCGTAGACAAGCTGCTCACCGCCAATACTGTGTACTTCTGGCCGGACCTTGCGGCTGGCCTGCGCGAGTGTATTCGCGTCCTGGCCCCGGGCGGACGCATCGCAATCGCCATCTCGGGTGCGCGCAAGATGCAGACCTACGGGCCCATTACCAGCCACGGCTTCACGTTCTTCGAGGGGCCCGAGCTCGCCGAGCGGCTCGCCAAACTAGGTCTCGAGAACACGCGGGCCGTCGCACTGCACGGACGCCGTAGCTATGGTGATCTCGTCATCCTTGGCGACAAGTAACCTCACCCATCGAGCGAGGATACAGCCAGGGCCTTGTGTCTTCTGCCAGAACGCCTACGAGGCTGGAAATCGTCATAGCCGTATTGCGAGAGCCATCGAGCACGCGCACGAGCGTATGCATGTGTACGCCCGTACTCGTCAATATCTCTCCCCCGACGCGGCGAGGCGGAATCCGCCTTGGTCCCGTGGCATGCTGTCCGTCATGGACCGCATTCGGGAGACTGTGCTCGCCGGCTACCAGGCGGCCGCCGACGACCTGGCTGTTCGCTACGAGCAACCATCGTTCGAAAGGGTCCACGCCCATACGGCGCATCTGTACCCGAGCTCACCCAGCCGCGCGCTGGACGTCGGCGCTGGCACCGGCCGGGATGCAGCGCACCTGGCTGCGCTCGGGCACGACGTCGTCGCCGTCGAGCCAGTGGATGCCATGCGACAACGCGGCCAGGCGCTCCACGGCGCTGAGGGCATCCAGTGGGTAGAAGATTCGCTTCCGCTGCTGGCACGCCTGAACGACATCGGTCCGCGTTTCGATCTGATCACCTGCATCGCGGTCTGGCAGCATCTGACACCGGGGGAGCGGGCATCGGCCTTTGAGGTGTTGGCTTCGAAGCTCGCGCAGGGCGGTTTGCTTGTGCTGTCGCTACGTCGCGGTCCCGCGCCTGCAGAGCGCCCCGTCCTTCCCATCGACGTGGCCGACACCGTATACCAGGCCGAACACCACGGGCTCCGTTGTGTGCTTCAAAAGGATGCGCAGTCCCTTCAGGCACGCAACCGCAACGCAGGTGTGCATTGGACATGGCTGGCCCTGCGTGCGGGCTCGTGAGCAGGCCGAGTGGCCCGTTGGGGCTGCCGAGAGTATTGCGACCTTGCAGTGCCGAGCA
>JAPPOR010000302.1:4331-12673 GCA_028817905.1 Myxococcales bacterium | reverse complement strand
TGTGAAGTCGAAGAACAAGCGAGGCGATGCAGAGTTCATGAATAATCCGGGCTAGGTGCGGGCGCCACGGGCGTGGATATGTCCGGCGTGGAACGGAGGCAGGGGATGAAGATTCTCGTGTATGGAGCTGGGGTCATTGGCAGCGTCTATGCGGCGCGCTTGGCCCAGGGAGGGCACGACGTCTCGGTGCTGGCGCGGGGGCGTCGACTGGCCCAGATTCGCGAAGTCGGCATCCGCCTGGAGCAGGCGACCAGCGGCGAGCGCAGCGAGGTAAGGGTGCCCACGGTCGAGCGACTGGAGCCCGAAGACGCCTACGACGTGATCCTGGTCGTGATGCAGAAGGTACACCTGCCCGCCGTTTTGCCGTCCCTGGCGGAAAACCGCGCGACCCCGTACGTCGCGTTCATCGGCAACAACGCGGCGGGCCCAGAGCCGCTGGTTCAGGCACTCGGGGCTGACCGGGTACTGATGGGATTTCCCACCATCGGCGGGTACTTCGATGGGCCGCTCGTGCGGTACGCTGGCCCCCCAAAGCTCGGCCTGACCCTCGGCCAGCTGGATGGCGGCACCTCATCGGGGCTGCTCGCCATCAAGCGGGCCTTCGAGGAAGCCGGCATCGAGGTGACCCTCGAGCCACACATCGACGCATGGCTCAAGGGACACGTAGCGCTGGTAGTGCCGATCCTGCTGGGTCTGCGGCGACACGATCTGGACAACAGGGCACTTGCTGAGGACAGGGCGACGTTGCGGCTGATGGCAATGGCGATCCGGGAGGGCCTGACGGTCCTCAAAGAGCTCGGCCACCCGATCACCCCCTTGCGTCTCAAGACGATCTCGTGGCTACCGGTGTCCGTAACCGCGTCGATCTTCGGCAAGATCCTCGCCTCGGAGTTCGCCAACGTCGCCTTCGCAGGGCATGCCGCGACGGCCGCGGATGAGTTTCGGCTGCTCGGTGAGGAATTCCAGGCATTGGTCGCCAAGTCGGGTCGACCCACGCCTTCGCTGCTGGCCCTGAGCAGCCCTCCGGAGGCTGCGGCGGCGTCGCCGGATTCCAAGCAGCTACGCGATCCCTTGCGGCCAATCCTGGAGGGGGTCGAGGGAGCCGCCATGCTGATCGGGCTGGTACCCAGCTGGCCTCTTGCCAAGCGTTTCCTGGACGATCTCGGTGCGCGCCCCGAAGAACTGGGCCGAACCTGGCCGGGCGACGAGCTGCTGCAACACGTCGATGACGCCCACACCCGAGCGCTGGACATCGACGCACCCGTCGAGAAGGTGTGGCCGTGGCTGATGCAATTCGGTCTTGAACGCGGCGGCTTTCACTCCTACGAGCTGCTGGAGAACATGCTGGGATGGGGCGTTCGCAACGTGGAGCAGATACGGCCCGAGTGGCAATCCCTGGAGGTCGACCAGGAGGTCGTGCTGGCGCCGGACGTGCCCGGCATTTGGGTGTCGAAGCTGCACGCCAACCGGTACGTATGCTTCCGGACCTGGAAGGACGATGCCGATATCGCCGGCCGCGACATGCCGGTGCTAGGCACCTGGTCCCTGTATCTGGAGCCCACCTCGGAGACGAGCTGCCGCCTGCTGCTACGCACCTGCAAGCAGTGGCGCCGCACCCCGCCGGTAGGTACCCGGATCGTCGGTAGCCTGTTTGAGGAACCGCTGGACCTGGTCATGGAACAACGCATGCTCCGCACCATCCGACGCCTGGCCGAACGGGAGGCCGAGGCCTAGCTATAGCTAGCTTTCATCCAGGTTCGCCTTTGTGTGCCTGGCGGCCCTGACGTTGCTCGCCCTCAGGGCTCGGAAGGCAGACGCATGAATGCGAGATCCGTGTCGGAGGTACGCGCGCCAGCAGCGGTCAGCATGGCGTGCACCTGGCCGCGGTGGTGGGTCTGATGATTGAACATGTGGGCGACTAGCAACGATCGGGGGCGGCTCACCTCCCGCTGCTGGGATCCCGAAAACCAGCGGTAGTCCGCACGCAGCCACGCGGGGTCCAGCTTCGCGGCCCACGCTTCAAGCTCGCCGTCCATGGCCGCGCGCGCGTCCCGCAGAGCTTGCCATTCGCCGTGCTGACCGGTTGACTCGGCAGGAGTCTTGGCAGGGGGCATCGGACCATCGGTAAAGCGGCTCATCCAAACCTGGTCGGCCCATAGAATGTGGTTGAGGGTGCCGTGGATCGATCCAAAGAACGCCCCCCGTTCCAGCCGGCGCGCGGCGTCGTCCAGGCCATCGGCGATGCCGAACAGGTGGTCGTTCTGCCAACGATTGTACGCAGCCATGGTCCTCACGTAGCCCGTCTCGATCATGCTGACCTCCCATACGTTGCGGCGCCGGTCGGCACGAGACCATCCTAGTTCGATCGGTAGCGACTGCACCGGATCAGGAAGTAGTCTACGATGGGCACGACTTCAACCCGCGCGGGGCAATTGCACGAGCCCCGGGTGCTGGACGGCGGTCCGTACCCCGGAGACCTCAAAAGAACTGGAGGCCCACAACCGCCCCCGGCCACATGGCCAGCTCGGTGCTGTCACCGACCTCGGTGCGGTGGCTGGTGTAGCTGAGCCCAGGACGTCGCCCATGGTCGTCCGACTGCTGGTGCGAGAGCAGGTTGAAGGTGGGGCCGAAGAAGAACGACAGCGCTTCCATGGGCGCGTAGCGGGCCATCAGCCGCGCCTGCACAAGGTTGGTATCTTCCCCGTCGAAGGGAATGCCAGAGTAGTCGTAGAGCACCGTGTAGAAGGTAGCGTCGAGTTCCACGAACCACCCGGCTGGCAACGGAACATGGACACCGTAGCCGAGTCCGAGCGAGATGCCGTCGTCGTCACCCGCCGGGTGCCAGCCAATGCTCAAGAGGCTATGCGTGTAGGCTGCGTTGAGGCGCAGTGCCGTATAGATGCCGGTGTCGGCGACCCACACCTGGCCGGAAACTCCGTGCTTCTTCGATAGGCTCAGCACGCCGATCTGGGCGTCTGCGTCGTCGGCGTAGTTGAACACGCCCACCTGCAAGCCCCCAGCGCGGCCCCCGACCACGTTGGCCACGCCGATCTGAAGACCATCCAGCTCGTCCGCGGTGTTGCTCACCGCCACCTGCAGGCCATCGACTTGGGCAGCCACGTTGGCGGCGGCGCTGGCCTGTAACCCATAAAGGTGCCCGGCAACATTGGCACCGGCACTCGCCTGAAGCCCGCGCACGTCTCCGGCGATGTTCGCACCTACGGTGGCTTGCGCGCCTTCGACACGACCGCCTGCCCAGTTGGCACCCACCGAGGCCTGCAGGCCTTCGACGAACGTCTCGGCTCCGTTGTAGCCGATGGACACTTGCATCCCGTCCACGTCGCCGGAGACCACGTTTGCGGCAAGCGTCAGCTGCATGCCGCGCAGGGAGTCGTCGATCCGCTGCACGCCGAAGCCCAACTGCATTCCGTCCACGGCGGCCACGCGTCCGTAGGCCCCCGTAAGCGCGAAGCTATTTTTGACGGGGCCCTTCACGGCCGCATTGGTGTCGGCATCGGGGCTGACCAAGGTAAACGCGAAAGGTACCACCGTGTAACCCTCGGCTTTCGCCACGTCTTCCGCCACGTCTGCCGGGCCCCGATCGACCGCCGCGTTGGGGTTGCCCCGCACAACGGCGGGTTCGCGCTCGTCGGGCACCAACGCCTCGGGCCCCAGTGTCGTGCGGACCCGCTCGGCCAGGGTCACCTCGGCGCGCGCAAACAGTTCAGGGCGCTCGACGCGGATCGCGTACTTGCCGGGGCTTAGCCCTAGCTCGATCGCGCGCCCGGTCGGTTTGTACAGCTCGGCTGCGAGCCGCCCTTCGCTATCGCGAATGAACACCCGACCCTCGATCGCAGGATCGATCGCAAGGGTCGCGCTCGTCTCGCGCAAGTCAGTCATCACCACGTCACCCGTTCCCGCAAGGCGGATGTCGTAGGCGGGGTGCTGGGCGCCTCCAGAAGTGGCCTCGGTCCGCGCGAGCGTCTCATCGAAGGCAAAGCGGTAGGCCTCGCTCAGAGTCACCTGGCCGTCACCGCTGACATCGGCGGCACCGCGCAGCCCGCTGACCAGGTAGTGCGTGAAGAACGACGCGCGAATTTGATCCGACTCCTGAGCCGCCTCGCTCTCCGAACTGCTCGTCAGAAAGGCGTGCCCGCGGACCGCGCTGGACGCATCGACAAGAAATGGGGGTCGCCGCTTGCCGCCTTTGAGACGGGTCATGTTGCCGCTCGCGCAGGAATCCAGGACACCAATGCGGACATCCGCCGGGAGGCCATCGATCCAGCCGCGCACCTCCTTGTAGGGGATCAGGTCCTCGCGCAGGCGTAGGCCGATCTCGTCCGAGTGCCCGGAGTAGTAGAACAGAAACTCCACACGCTCTTGCCTGTCGCGTGCCTTTCGCATGCGGTCGCCCAAGGCCGCGAAGGTTGTCGCAAGCAGCGCCCGATCGGGTTGTTCGAGCAGCACGCCGTCGTCACCCAGGACCCCACCGAGCTCGCGCATGACGCGCGCGAAGGCGCCGGCGTCACTGAACGCGTAGCGCAACAGGGCGCGCTCTTGCCCGCCCTCGTTGGCACCGACCGCAAGCACGAACCTACGGGTCTGGGCCGGCGGAGCCTCTGCGGCTTGGAGCTCTGCCGGAACAAGCGCGGCCAGGGAAAGATAGAGACCAAGCACGCGACAGGCCTTCCGGACAACGGATCGCTTCATGGCTTCACCTTGCGCAGCAGCAGCGAGTACTGTTCGTGGTTCGACGGGGACGGCAAGGGTGCCACACGCGCCGCGGCACGGTCCTTCGCGAGCTGCTGCGCTGCCGCGAGCACGCCCGCGACCCCTATGGGCTCGTCGGCCACGACCATCACGAAGCGCTCGTACTCTGGAGCATCATCCAGCGCGTAAGCGCTGCCGAGAAGCACCTCTCCACTCTTCTGGAGCTTGGTGGATTGATCACGCCGCTGTGGGAAGTGCAAGGTCGTCACCCCGCGGCCGTCCATGGACAGCAGTACACCGTGAGATTTTCCGGCGGCGACGTAGCCGAGCTGAAGCAGGTCCCCCTCCGAGACCGTATCGCCGTCGGACAGCGGTTCGACCACCTCGCCGCGCTTGCGAAACGCCAGAATATGGGGCGACAGCCCCTTGATACGCGTCGCCTCGCCCGGGCCCGCCTGACTCTGGGGCGGGCTGCCCGTGGGCGCACCTTCGTCGCCGGGAAGACTGACCATCACGGCCGTCACAACCGCCAACGTAACCACCCCGGCTAGCACCAGCTGTTGCAGAAACCGGTCCGCCGACCGCCAGCGGGCGCGCCGGCTGCGCTTGCGTCGCTCCGCCGCGAGTTGCTGCACCGCGTTGGCCGGCGGAAGCCGCGCTGGCGCGAACCGCTCCACGAGCGCACGGTTTTCGGCTTGCACCGACGCACACAGCATCGCGATTCGCTCGCGACCGAACTCCTCCTCGAGCGCTCGCTTGCGAGTGTCGGAAAGCTCGCCTACCGCGAGCTGCTCGATCAGCAGCGTGGGAGGCTCGCTTCGGCGGACCTGCTCGGACCGATCACTGGGAACTACGCGGGTCATAGGGTGTTCTCCTCGGCGGCGAGCTGCAGCAGCCCAGCGCGCAGTTTCCGCAAGCGCTTGCGTACTCCTGAAACCGAAAGCCCAGCGGCCTCGGCGACCTCCTCGAGGGTCATCCCATCGTGTAGGTGCATGACCGCGATCACCCGCGTGGACGCCGGCTCGCGACCGAACAGTCGCGCGAGCAGATCGACCGCCCCCACGTGGCCTTCGGGTTCGTCTTCGCGCGCGATTCTCAAGAGTAGCTCATCCCCCGGATCCTCGGGGTGCCTCCGCTCGCTCCTGAGGCGGTTCAAGCAAACCTGGGTGGCCATCCGATAGAGCAGACTAGATAGTCCGGTTGGCTGAAGCTCCCGCTGGCTTGCAAGCAATCTGACGAATACATCGTGCATGGCATCTTCTGCTTTCTGCTCATCGCGCAGCATGGTCCGGCAGCGACGGAGAACCATCGGGCCGTAGCGCTGATAGGTGTCTGGGACGTCGATCGCCAAAAGACCTCTCGGCGGGAGGGTGCCCGCGTGTCGCGCCCGCCTTGAGTCCAAACACCAGCGGACGGGCCATGTGTTACCCGCACCCGCGGGTTTGAAAGGCTTTTTTTGGGGTCCTTGGCCGGAGACGGCCCACCACCTCGGGACTGACAGCTCGCGGTTTTCCAGGCGACATGGGAGCGCGCAAAGGAGGCGAGGAGTACCGGATGGTGCTGGTCATCGCGTGCCTGCGGCAACCCCGCGGATAGCACCGCTGGTCTTCGATCGCGGCACGGGCGGGCGCAACTCGGGGGACCACTCGGCACAACTGTAAGAAACCAAACGATTTTCTGACTTGGGTGGAAGCTGACGGTGGGCGCCTCAAGCACTACCACCCGAGCGATGCGGGACGCGTCCACGTCCAACGTGCGTGCCTACATCGACTACGCCCGTGCACAGGGCCTGGATGTCGAGTGCTTGTTTGAGGGCCTGCCGGTCACGCGCGCCGAGGTGGGACGAGGGCCAGCGCTTCTGGCCAGCGCCCAAGGCATCATTGCCCAGGCCCGAGGAAAGATCTTCCTCGACAGTGGCACGGGACGCGGCACGACGCTTCACATCTACTTGCCGCGCAGCACCAAGCTCGCGCGGGGTCCGGCGGATCGCGAGGCGGCACCGGCCGAGGGCAAGGGCGAACGAGTACTGCTCGTGGACGATCAGGACACCCTAAGGAACCTGTTCGCACAGGGGCTGGAGAGATTGGGGTTCGCGGTGGTGTCCGCGGCATCGGGGCCCGAGGCACTGACACGCCTTCGGGAGCTCGACCACCCTGTGGATGTCCTGGTGACCGACGTGGTCATGCCTGAGATGGGGGGACGGGAGGTCGCCGAACGGGTCCGCCACCTTTGCCCGGGCCTTCCTGTGGTTTTCGTGTCCGGCTACAGCGAGCACGGTCTTCCACACACTGATGACGAAGTCGCCCCAGCGCGATTCCTTCCCAAGCCCTTCACGGCCACCCAGCTGGCCGCCGAAATCCGGGCGGCTCTGGTGGCTTCTCGCGGGCCGCGCCCTCCCAAGCACAGTTCCTTCCAAGGATCGTAGATTGCGCCCGAGGTCCTTCCGGGGGCCCCGTAGTGGTCACGGTGCCAGGCAAATGGAAGGCTGGCCGGGCGCGAAGATGGACACATCGAAGCAAGACCAGTCCTGTGGGCACACGCTCGGGTCTTCTAAACAGCCGGTGGCGGTGCAGTTGCCCGTGCTCTGTCCGGGCATCCGCGCGCAATAGGATGCCTCTGCGCAGCCACAGTCCGCGTCACGCTCGCAGCTGGCCCCAAAACCGCTCTCGGGTGCGCAATCGGCCTTGGACGCACTGACCGGGTCGCTGGCGTCAGCGGTCGATGCGACGGTCGTCTCCGTCGGCTCCGCGCCGAAGGTGAAGGAACAGTTGGTGACCGGCAGGCCCACGTCGAGCAGGACGGCAAGTTGGTAGCGCCGACCCGGCTCCAGAGCCGGTGGTGCATCGAGCGGCACTCGCTGCAGGGTGCCTTTCGGAGCGCTACCGTAGGCAACGCCGCTTGCAAGCGCCGGGGAGTCGGCCCGCACGTCCAGGCGCCATAGCGTCCCGTGCGGTAGGTCCAGGTTGGGCGGCACCCCTGGGTTTTCGGAGCCCTCCTCCAGCACGTAGAGGTAGCGAGCTGGCCCGCCCGTCCAGTGCACCGTCCCATCCGGGTCGATGCCCTGGCCTGCACCACAGGTCCCCGGCTCGGCAACCGAAGCGGCATAGATCGGCCCACCAAAGGGAGGCACCTCAAGCGCCTGGGCCTCGGTCAGCCCGCGATGATCCATCTCAGCGCGGAGGAACGCGAGCATGCGCGCCGGGTCGTCGGTCGGAACACCCGTCTCGCGGCGACTGAACCCGTTGTTGGACTCGGGGGGATACGCACCGAACACACTCGAGTCCGCAAAGCCCGCGAACAGCGCGAGCCCCGTGTCCGAGAGGGTGGTGATCCAGATTGGCTCCGCCGCGATATCCCACTGGCCCACGCGCCCGTCGGCGGCGCGCGAGTCGTGACAGCACGTGCAGCCATTGGAAGCGATCTGTTCCTTGGCCCAGACCAGCTCCCTCATGTAGTCATCATCCTGCAGCCGCGGATCCTCGGGGTCGGGCTGGGCGGCCGGCGGGGCCTCCCAGAAGGGGCGCTGGGTGCGTACGACGTCACATGAACCGTAGTCAGGGAAGTAGCGCCCAGCCTCGGTGCTGCCAGAGATCGCCACATTCGTGCAAACCTGTCCGCTTGGCCCGTCGCCA
>JAPPOR010000302.1:1707-4091 GCA_028817905.1 Myxococcales bacterium | reverse complement strand
AGCGCCACCAGTGCCGGAAGCGAAGCCAACGTGAACCTCGTACCATTCGTCATGGTTGTCATCACGCGGGAGACATGGGATTTCGCCCGCGCGCGTCAAGGCCCCGCGTCCGCCTCTCAGCCCGTCCGGCGCGTGCCCTTTCCTGGCTATGAGCCTGGAACCCTGCGGTTCCGATGACGAGCTCACGACGAATCTGCGTGAGGCAAATCCGGCAGCCCATCACTGCCCGGAGCACCGGAGGTGCGACTTAGAATCCTTGCTACAACGCCAACAAAGAATGGCGAGTTCCCCAAACTTGACTCATCTGTACACGTGATCCCTGATCAAGGATTCTAGGCTGCGCGCAGGAATTCGAGTTCGCCATGTTCGAGCAGCAGCTCGGCGAGCACACCCAGGAAGTCGGACGCAAGTGCTCCAATGGGTTCGTCGCCGGCGTCCAATACCGCGAGCCCCGCGATCAGTTCGCCATCTGCATCCTCGGCGCGCAGCAGCACGGAGGCGTACCCGTTGTCGAGCGCCGCGGCTAGCTCGCCCGCGTTGTCCGCCATGGTCAGGGTGGCCTCGGCGCTGCTGTCGACCTCTGCACTCAGGTACGACTGAGCGAAGGCCGTGAGGCCTCGTCCCAGGGCACCCTCGTCCGTTAGCGCCTGAACCGACCCCCGTCGCAAGCCAAACAACACGCCCGCGCGCGCTCCGGCGTACTCGCAAAGGAGCGACAGAACCTCTTGGAAGCGTTCGTGATCGGACTCGCAATGTTCGATCCGGGAACGGAGCGCAACCAGATCAGCTAGCTCGGTCGTGGCGTGCGTTGTCGCTGTCGGGAGCTCGATGTCGGCTTCTACGGCACGGGCCGCCTGCACCAGGCGATCGTACTTGACTGCCAGCGCGGGGGAACGCCCCTCGAGATAGTACCGCGCACACAGTGCGAGATGGCGCTCGAAATCGGAACGATCCTTGCGGGACAACGCGATACGCGCAGCCACCTCATGAGCGTAGCCGACGTGAATGCCCTCGATCTGACGTTCTGCGAACCCATCGAAAGCGCTCTGGCAGTGGCGCTGGGCGCGCTCCGGGTCGCCCTGTTCCATGTGACAGAGGGCGACTGCCAGCTCCAGCCATGGTGCAGGCAGTTCGAGCTCATGCGCGTCGTTCAAATAGGCATCCCCCACGCGCGCCGCCTCGTCGCCCCTGCCTGTCGCGGTCAGCAGCAACACGTGCTCTTCCGCGCTGGGGAGGTAGTCGATGTGGGCTTTGGGTACTTCCGCCAGGGACGCTTCGATCACCTGAAGCGCCTCATCTAGCCTGCCCCGGCAACGCAGGGCACGTGCCTGCGTGTAGTTGCGACGATGTCGCCACCCGGGACGGTTGCGAACGATTTCGTCCAAGCCCCGCAGCGTTTGTTCGAGACCCATCACGTCCTCCGCGATGGGCTGAAGAACCATGTGCGTCAAGAGGCGCGTCACGCGCGTGTCATCCGTTGCACCGGCACGCAGGGCCAGGATCTCGCTTCGCTTGCGACATGCGTCTGCCTCCTCCTGGTGACCGATTGCCAGGTAATAGAGCATTCGATAGTTTTCCGCCGAGTCCGGCTGCATGCGCGCCAGCTCGTCACAGCGCCGCAGCGCGTTGGCGGTGCCGTACTTGACTTCGAAGGAGCACAGACCAGATAGCGACGCCAACTCCAGGGCGAAACGATTGTGGGGTTCGAGTTGGTCGTCGGAGAGGGTGCCAACGTCGTCATAGATCTTGCGAAGTGCCTCCCAACCCACCCAGATCTTTCCATTCGCGAGGTCGCGAAACGCCAGGATCAGCCGATCCGCGAAGCCAAAGGCCGGTGACAGCGGATCGAGGGGCTTGAGCGAGGGGATGATCGGAAACAGCTCAGGCTCGGCCATCAGGTATCCACAGGTGGCCGTCAGCGCCCCGACGCGCGTGAGCGCACCGAGGGCCACGGGCGGTGGCAGCGGCATGTCCGCCTCTGGCGTCTGCTGGCAGCGCGCCGTCGCCCGCGCCAGGGCCGCTTGCAGGCGTTGCTCTGGGGCAACGTCGGTCAGCTGCAGATAGTCTTCCAGACCGCCGAAATGGCTCAAACCATCGAGGGTCATGGAGGCCTCCGGAGGGATCTTCTCGTGGATGCCCAGTACCGCCGATAGCCAGCAGTAGAACGTACGGTACTGGGTGAGCTGAGAGGCGGGCCAAGCCTTCGTCGCGCCGACCGCGACCATCTCCTCGATCGTCTCGAGTTCGATCGTGGCGCGAGCCCGGCCCGGCTGCGCCGCCTCGATCGCGATCTGCGCCTGGATCCCAGCGTGGGCGCGCTCGGGCTCGTCTGCCTTGAGCCAATGGTACGCCGCGTAGATCGGAGCCACATCCTTCGACTCCAT
>JAPPOR010000302.1:0-1435 GCA_028817905.1 Myxococcales bacterium | reverse complement strand
GGCTCACGTCGCGCGCACGCTGAAGGCACGTTCTAATGCGCGCGCCTTCGCTCGCCAGGTACCAGCGCCCACCTTCGTAGCGCGCGATGCCCTCGTGCACCAGCCCCTGCGCTGCGTCCATGATGTTGCGCGGAAGCAGTACACTGGTCTCGCCCAACAGTGTCGCGAGGAGATCCAAATTCGGGATCTCGCCGAATACCGAGCCCAGCAAACTGCGAACGTCGGCAGAACCGAGCGGCTCAAGTGCGATCTTGCGCGCGTTTTCGCCAAGCATACGCAAGGCCAAGCCTGGCTCGGAAAGTGCGGAGTGCTCCGCGCTCAACACCATCACGAGGCGCCGGCTGCGCGCGTCGCGTACGATACTCGCTAGGAGCGCCAACGACGGCTCGTCGATGGACGGAGCGTCGTCGAGCGCAATGACGATGGCATGCCGGTCGCTGGCCCGGAGCAAGAGCGCACCGAGCCGTTCGAGTAGGGCATCCCGCTTCAGACCGTTGTCAGCGTCGGCAGTGTCGTGGGCAGCGGCCAGCCAGCCGGAGAGACCGGCTGTCTCGACCTCAGCGGCCAGGGCAGGTCGAGCGTTGACCAGGGCCTGCACCATTCTTCGGGCGGCCCCGAAGGGTTGGCCCGCATCGGCGATGTCAGCGCGCAGGGCGAGGAGCCCAGCAAGCTGTCCCTCGAGCACGCAAGCGTCCACGAAGCGAGACCTACCGGCGCCTGAGGGGCCCACGACGAGCATCGCGCCACCACGGCCGCGAATCGCGCGGATCATCTGCTTGCGAATGCGCAGCAGCGGTGCCTCGCGCGCAACCAGTTTGGGGGTCGTCAGGTAGGCGTGCTGGACGTTGGCGTCTTCGCGCAGCGGAAGGTTCGCGATGCTCGCCAAGCGCATCATCACTTCTGCAGCGCTCTGCGGACGAGCCAAGGGATCGTGCTGAAGCAGCGACATCACGAGCTGGCTCAGGGTCTCCGGAATTTCGGCCGAAAGCGTCGCCGGTGCACGCGGCTGGGTTCGCCAGTGTTCGCGCAATGCCGCCATGGTGCGGGCTGGGTACGCGTGCTGCCCGAGCAGGGCAAAGTATGCCAAGGCGCCGAGTGCGTACAGGTCGGCGCGTCCATCCAGCGGCTGCTGCAGCACCGCCTCCGAAGGGGTGTATGGCGGCGTGCCGACCGTATTGCGGGGCACGCCCATCTCGGTCATCGCTCCGAAGTCCAACAGCTTCGCGCGCCCATCTGCGGTCCTGCGGACGTTGCGCGCGGTCACGTCACGGTGCAGCAGCCGTCGCGAATGAACCACCGCAAGCGAGGAGGCGACATCCAGTAGGAGCCGACAAACCTCGCGCCAGGGAAGCGGCGCGAGCTCACCGAGGTCGACGCCTGAGAGAAGCTCCATCGTGTAGTAGGGACCATCGGGGCCGATTCCATAGTCATAGAC
>JAPPOR010000026.1 GCA_028817905.1 Myxococcales bacterium | reverse complement strand
CGCTGTATTTTCGACTGAAGCGAAAGCGCTGCGGAGTCGAGCAGTTGTGCGAGGACGCGTGATTTGGTGATGGAGGCGGGCTAGGGCCGGACGCCCGCCCAACCCCCAGCCCTCAAGCGCGACCCCAGTAGCCGGCCCGGAACCGAGCCGCCTCTGCCTCGGACAACTGCCAACGCGGTACGGGGGCGCAGAGCGAGCGCCAGGGAAGCGACTCCAACTCGGCCAATGACTTGGGCTCGTCGGGAAAGCCGGTGAAGCGTGCATGGCGATGGTCGCGAAACAAGCGCGCCATGGCCGGTCGAGCCCGCAATCGTTCCCGATACTCAGTCAGTTCCGGCAAGGCATCTGCAAGCAGCCCCCCGTGCGGACCCATCAGATACGCCAGCTCCTCCATGGCCTCGAAGACAAAGAAGTCTGCGACCGCCGGCGTCTCCCCACCGAAATAGTCCGGCCTCCCGCCGACGGCCAGGCTCAGCAGGCGCATCTTCTGGAAGACCACTGGCAACACAAAGTGCGCTCGCTTGGCAAGGCTGGTACCCGGGTGGCTGGCGGGGCTGCGGATGAGGTCGGCCAGTGGCCGCGACACGTCCAAATACGCGGCTGAGCAGAGCATGTCATGCCGAGCGGTCGCGCTGGGCGCGGCCCGAGATGGAAGGCTCAGCGTTTGATTCAGGAAGCTTGCGATCGGCAGGGTCTCGGCCAGCACGTCATCGCCCCATTGCAGGACTGGCAGTGCTGCGAAGGGACCCGCCCTACCCGGATCCTTGCGCATGCGGACCCAGACCCCGGGTGGACTCCCAGCCGTGACTCGCTCGTCCACAAATGGAACCTCACGGTCGAATAAAAAGTCAGCAAGTGCCTGTGCCCGGCCCCGACATGACCAGTAGCGAAGCACGACCTTGTCTGGAATCGACGGCTGAGCCATGGACCCATTGTGCACACTTTGCTTGCCACCGACCAGCAACGCAGCCGCTCAGGACATGACTTCGGCCTAACCGGACACGCTGACGCTAGCGGTGTCGAGGATCCCCGGGGTCGTGTGCCCCACCACGTCTCGAACGCGCGCAGCAGCCGGCGGCAACCGCCCCCGCACGACGCTTGTCGTTTCTCGAGGCTGGTTTCGTTCGCCAACTTCCGGTCAGGCCAAGGCTAGCGATACACCACTTGATCGAGCGCATTTGTCGTGCGAGCTACGAGTATCATCAAGTCAATGGAGGCTTTTGCCATGACACTGCTTGCCGTGCCAGCGCGGCAGCGGAACCAGGCTCGTCGCATCCGACCGGCCGTGGATCCGAAATGAGGCGAACGAGGGCCATGCGACGCTACCAGGAACCCGATGCCGACAACGCCCGTTGGGACGGGTTTGCCTTCCGTCCTGGCGACGTGATTGTCAGCGCACCCTCGAAGTCGGGCACCACCTGGACGCAACTGCTCGTGGCGCTGTTGGTCTTTGATGGACCCGAGTTCCCCGCGCCCCTCGGTGAGCTGTCGCCCTGGATGGAGGCGAAGTTCAGCCCGCTCGAGGAGGTGCACCGGCTGCTCGCGCGGCAGGGGCACCGCCGCTTCATCAAGTCGCACACTCCGTTGGACGGTTTGCCGCTACATCCGGAGGTTCGCTACGTATGCGTCGGTCGCGACCCTCGGGATGCGGCGGTCTCCATGCTTCACCACGCTGCCAACATGGACCGCCAAAGAGTCGCTGAGCTCGTGGGCCAGACCGCGCGCACGCCGGAGCAGCGCAGCGTCGAGGAGCACATCGATCGGTTCATCGAAGGCGACCAGCTACCGGGCTGGAATCTCCGATCCGTGGCGCATCACCTGCACACGTTCTGGCAGGACCGCAAGGCGCCCAACGTCGAGCTCTTTCATTTCGCAGACTACCTCGCGGACCTTCCCGGTCAACTGCGACGCCTGGCAGCGCACCTTGGGATCCCCCTCTCCGCTCAACGCGCGCGGGCGCTCGCCGCCGAAGCCTCGATCGATACTGCCCGCCACCGGGCGCACGAGGTAGCGCCCGCGGCCAAACTCGGTATCTGGAAGGACACCAGCCGTTTCTTCCGCCAGGGAGGGCGCGGCGAAGGGCCTCGCGCCATGACGCCAGCGCAGCATGCCCGCTATGATGGGCAGCTGTCCGATCTACCAGTCGCTTTCGTGCGCTGGATGCATGAAGGAGGCTCCACCGCGTCCGAGGACGCCTAGTGCAGGGTTGACTTCAGAATGCCCCGCCCAACGCGCGACGGCGTTGCAGAGGTGCACCCGTCAACCGGTGGAAGACGAGTCGCCGCTTAGGGGGCGGTAGCCGCCGCGGTGGCGATGGCAGCAAGTGCGCTCTCGATATTGGCCAGCCGCGCATGGTGGCCGCTGACACCGTGCTTGCGTGCCAGGTAGGCAGGGTGGTTGTAGACGAGCTCGACCTGCCCCTGCTCATTTTCGAAGATCAGCATCTTCTGAGGCAGGTCGAGTGCCACGTTGCGCGAGCTCTGCATCAGGGGTGTGCCAACGTTGGGGTTGCCGAACATCACGAGCCGCATCGGGCGTGGGAGGCCAAGCCGCTCGCCATAGTCGATGACGAGCGGCACCCGAAACCCCCGCTCGGCGAGAACCGCGAGAAGCGCGGCGGTGGTGTCTTCCACGGAACGCTCGCTGGCCACGGTCACAAGCCCCGTGTCCTCCTCGGCCAGCCGGTCGAGCGCGGTGTCGACCCAGCGGAGCGCAAAGCCACCCAGCGGCACTTCGTGCCGATCGATCAGCACTCCGATGTCATCCCGCTCGACATGGACGGCGCCCGCCTCATCGGCGTACACCAGCGCGCGCAGGGGGAGATCGAGCGCGACGGTCGGACGCCTGCCCACCAGGCTTGCGGCAGTCCGGTTTCCAGAAAAGAATACTACCTGGGTCGGGAGCAGCGTCAGCCCCACACTGCCCGCGGCAGCTGCGTGGTCGATCACCAGCTCCTGCTCGAACCCGAGCTCAGCCATGCGCTCGGTCAGTAGCGCCACACGGTCGACGACGGCGGTCGCGGCAGCCTCCGAGGGCGACTGGGCAGCCGCGGTCTGGCTGACCAGCCCAAGGATCCAGATCCATCCGAGCCACGTACGCATAGGGGCCTCCTGTCGTTTTCGCAGGCTGCCACGCCAACACAATTGCCCGGAAGCTGCCAGGAAAAAGTGGTAAGGTCGCGCCTTCTTGTGACCGAGTCCACGCAACTGAGTGATCCGGGCTGGGGGGCTAGCTAGCGCACGCAAACGAAGGAGCCCGCGTTCCGCGGTGGGTAGTGGAGCAGCCCAGCGAAGCACATCTCGGAGAAGCTGCTGTCACCGAAGGTCACAGTGGTGCCGGTATCGTTCTCGTAGGTGCACTCGACGTCGACCGTGTCGCCCGCAGCCATCTCCACGGGGTCGATGCGGTGAATGATTTGCTCCTCGAACGAGTACTCGTCATCGAACAGGGTCACATCGCCGCCACTTGCGCGCTTGGCGACGACCTTCATGTAGACGCCGAGTTGGTGCATGTGCGGGCCCACGGCAAGCAGGGTAACGTCCTTGTTGAACGTGCACCGCCCCGTTTGGACCGCCTCTCCCGGCGGGATGTTCAGCTCCCTTGGCCCAGCGAGGGTCGAATCCGCCAGGTCATCGACCGCCTCTTTCGAGACGCTTCGGACGAGCGTGCCGCTCCGACCACGAAGCGTGTCCTCGGTCGGGTTGTAGAGGTGGAGGTTCTCGATCAGCTGCGCCCCTTGGGCACCAGCATCGCGACCCCCTCAGGGAAGATGAGTTCGTCGGTCCCAACGCCGGAGCCGGCGATCATGATGTCGCCGTTGGTTCCGGCGGAACACCGGGCAATGCCGTCCGGCTCGGTGGGTTCGGTCTCGATCGACAGCAGGGTGTGGTGCGTGCCGGGGGGTGACATGGGGACGGTGGCGCTAAAGTACACGTCCTCCTCCACGGTCTTGCGAGCACACCAATAGCCCTCTTCGTTGGCCTCCATCTCCCAGTCTGCCACGAGCATCACCTCCCAGCCGTCATGAACCTCCTCGAGGAACGCGGGGTCGGGCCCGTCCACCTGCAACACTTCGAAGTCCTCTGGTCCGCGTGGCTCTTCATCTGAGGGGTCCACGTCCTGGGAGTCCTGGGAGCCCTGGGCGTCCTGGGAGTCTTCCATCGCCGCCTCCGCCATGTCCTTGTCAGACGTGTCCAACTCGGCGCTGGGATCCTTGGCATCCCGATCCCCGCGTGAACCCTCGCCCGTTTCTGCTTCGGAATCGCGAGCACCGCTGCCGGCCTCCTCTGCCGAGTCCTGCGGTGACTCCGGGGGCGCATCGTCGCCGCCACCGCAAGCCATCGCACCCACGAGCAACCCCACCCCGCAACAACGCCAGCAAGCCACCACGCCCATCCTTGACCTCCATACACAAAGCACTGCACACACCACTACTCACTGCTCGGTGCCTGTCAAGATTGCATTCGTTTCGCCCGAGCCTTCGGATTGAACGACTGCGGCTGATCGCAATGTCATCCGACAGAGACGCCGCGTTTACGGAACACACCGGGCGGCCGAGCGAGCAGGATGACCCTTACCGGCGCAAGCTAGCGGCTCCAGGCCACAGGTCAAAGCCACATCGGTACGGGGTTGAGACCAGATTCCGGGTTGGGCTCTGGTAGCCAGCCGAGCTCGACAGGGGTGTCGTAGAGCCGCCCTGGACCGAAGCGAGGCCAGAAGTGGCGTAGCCCTGGCACGATGACTTGCGCGACCTCCAGGTCGTAGTCGGGACGCGTCTTGGATACCACGAGCATCTCAAGACCTGCTTGCTCCAAACGTCGCCGGCATTCCATCACGTCAGCAAGCAGGTCTGGTCCATCGAAATGGGGCAGCGCCGTGGGCATGGTGGCCTGTTGTTCGCTCGGGAAGAGAAAACGTTTATCCGGGAGACGTTCGAAGCCGATCAGCGGTCGACCGCTGACCGGGTGAAGGCCATCGCCGATTTGATTGAGTTCCGTCAACGCTCGTACGATGGCGATCGCGGGGTCAAGGTGGCAGCCAAAGCCCAGACCGAACACGCCTCGAGGGCCCTGGGCGGGTCTACTGACGGCGACGCAAGTCGGTGTGCCGAGGTCGTGCGTGAGATCCAACACCCACACGTCCAGCCCGCGAGTCTTGTAGTCGGCGAGCAAGTGACGCGTGTAGCTTCCCGCGGCTGCGTCGAGACTGCCCAGATCGTCGAGATCGATCGCGGGTCGAGCGATGCGATTGTACCACCAGATGGACACCGCATCTCGCTCGATCAACTCAAGGCAGGCCTGCAGGATCGCCTCCTCAAGGCACGTCCCTCCCGCCACACCGTTGCCGCTGGGTCGGCAGAACTCGACCCCCATGTCTGTTGGAGCCTCGGCAAAACAGTATGAGAAGGGGACGTAGCGGCACTCGCCGCCAACCAAGGGCCAGGCGGGGGTCCACGAGATTTGCTGGTCATCGCCCAAGGGCCTCGGGACGCTTCTCGAAGCGTCGAGCGCGGCACCATCGCGCGGCGTGCACTTACTGTACTGTCGTTCGCTGAAGCCCAGCAGAGTGCGTGGGTGCAGCGCCCGGTTGCCAAGCTCGGCGTAGCTCGCCACGAGGCGGGCCTCATCGCCCTGGTACTGACCACTCTTCCGCTCCAGAGCCTCACACAAAGCGCTCGCTCGTGCTTGATCGTGCGACTGCCCCTTGCCCGCGCACACGCGCAGGCATTCCGCCGGGTTCTGCCCGACGGCCGGGGACACGCTGTACCCCGAGACGTACACAGCCTTCAGGCCACAGTGCCGAACTGGCATCGGGTCGACGAAGTTGACCGGCCCGATGAGCGGGCTCGTCAAGTGTTTCAGACGCTCGAAGGTCTCGTTCGCGAGGGCCTGCCGATAGCCGCCGTCGTGGGGCTGGCGTTTGGTCCTCGCGGAAAGCTCGAGCGCCCGGCTCGCTTGCTCGCCCATCCAACCTGGGTTTCCGCAGCAGGGGCATTGAGGGCGCCGAACAACCCGGTGGCGGGTAGTCTCCAAGCTTCGCAAGTCGACGGACAGGATGTGGTTGTACAACGGATCATCTCGATCGGAGTCGGCAAGCACCCGAGCCAGAGCGAAGCTGACGAGATCAAACGCGAGGCGTCGGGTAACGGGCAGCGCACCTCCTGCATGAAGCGCAGAGGACTGCATGTGCGGTGAAATCGCATGCCGCAGCGGTTGGTTGTGGGCAAGGGCATGAGCCAAGCACGCCCAGCAAGGGCCGCGACCCGGTGCCAGAATCGGCCCTGCCCAGGCGATGGTCCCGAAGGGTTTCACCAAACACCAAGGCGCTGGCGTGTCAGAGTGCACCTGGTTGGCAGTGCGAAGGGTGTCATGCAGATAGTCGTCGACCACCCAGAGACTCGCGCACGCCGCCTGCCCACCCCCTTTTGAAGGCCCGCGGTCGACATCTGGAACGCTTGTCAGTCCGGCGGACTGCAGCGACTCTCGAGCCTCCGCTATGATGCCGGCAGTAACCGCGTCGCCCGCTGCGCACAAGCGCACCATCGCTCGTTCGGTTCGGGAAATCGCAGCGCGAGGGTCGAAGCCCAGAGCGTTCCACAGCACGGAGGAGCCGCTGCGTACGTCGGGAAAGAACTCGACCAAGTGACCCTGCTCTTCGAGCTCATGAAAGGCCGAGAGGGCTGCCAGGTCTCCGACGAGCGCGCCGACCTCGTCGATGATCTCCGCCTTGCACCGCTGACCATCGAGTCGGCGGACCACCTCGCAAATGTGTCGTCCGCTGAGCACCCACTGGTCGCGTTCGCCGATAAGCAACACGCGATCGCCTTCCAGCCACTGCGACTGACGCGCTGGCGCCAACACCGGTATGTGCTCAAACTCCAGCCGAGATCGCACCTGGCCGTCGCCTAAGGTTCAAGGACAAGTCAGCGGGTAGGCGTCTCCCGTTTGGTTATACGCTGCCAGCGCAACACCAAGGCCGTGGCCTTCGGGTCGATTTGGCAACCACATGGTCAACCGGTTTCTAGGCTTTGCGCTGAAGCCAAGCCCTGGCAGCCACTCGATCGACGACGGAACCGCCTCGATATCCATGTTCCAGGGGCAACTGTAGCCCAGCCATGCTTGGAGCGCACCGAGCGCACGGCCGCGCGAAAAGACGTGCTCCCGAAAGTCGGCGCTTTCCCAGCTGAGGGCCAGGGCGCGCATGACGACGCCTCCGAGTACGAGCGCATCGCTGAAGTGGCCCATGCCCGAGCCACCGGCGCCTGCTGACGTGACTTGATGACTCGACCCGCCACTCTCCGCACCGTCCTGCACCTCTTCGCTGCGCTCAAAACCAAACGGCGACGGCAGTAGTGCGTAGTACTCGGCGAGCGCTGCGGCATGCTCCTCAGCGTCGTCGGGCGCCTTTGGTAGACGTAGCTCGAGAATCGCGTTGGGACCTACCCAGCTGCCCGTTAGTTCCGGGCGGTAGCCATTCCCGGGCATACGATTCTCCCTGAAGTGCAGTTCGACATCCCAATTGGGCTTGGGGCCTTCCAGAAACGCAAACCCGTCGTCACTCGTCGCCATGCGTCGAAATAGCGCCGGATCGGCCCAAGCCTTGGCGATGGCCTTCAAGTACGACGTACGAAACTGCATCATGCTGTTCATGCTCATGGGTCGCTCCTCGTTCTTGGCCCGATAGCACCGGCGCAATGTTCTGGCCGGTTCTCTCCACTCCACGGGCAACGGCTTGCTGCGGTGAGCGTAGGCGGGCACATGCTGTGGGACAAGTGCCCAATGGTCGCGACGGTACATGCTCAGCTCGCTTACTTTTTTGCTACCGATAGACCACCCTTCGAACCACCGTATTGCTTGCTGGCCTGAATGGGTGAGGGCCAACAACCATGAGAAACCAACCCAGTGGTTTGCCCGCCCGCGCCTTATCACCGCAGGTCTCAGTTTGCCCGCGCTTCATCACCGGAGAGCTTCACCCGGACACCCGTCTCGTCACGACGGGCGACTGCGGGGACATACAACATACGGGAGCACTCCCGCCGGTCACCGAGCGCCCTTCGTAGCCGAATCCCTACGCGATCCGCTCGCAAGCTGATGAATGATCCGGGCTAAATGGGGGAGATACTAAAGAGCTCGTAGCGGACGGCTTCCTGTGAGTAGTTGAAGAAGCCGAACTTGCCCGATCGAAACGTCGTGTCGTCCGAGCGGATGTCCACCACGACCTCTGTGCCCTGAAGAATCTGCACATGAATATCGCCCGGCCGGAACTCGAGGACCAGCTCGTAAACCGTGTGGTCCTGCCAACCGGTGGGGTTCTGTTCGTTGCCCACCAGGGTGGTGACGTGCTCCGTACCCGCCGACGTCCAGAAATCCTCGCAACTCTCCAGCGGCGATGACGCCTGGACAACCTTGAGCGCAGCGCCCACCTCTGCGAGCCCACAGGGGTCGTCCTGCGTCGCTTGCTTCCAGTCAAAGAGGTAGAAGCGCTGGGCATCCTGCCACCCGAACACGAAACCTATCAGGTCGTCGTCCTGGGTGGCGTGAACGCCGAAGCTTCCGGATACCCGAATGCCTTCCGGCAAGGAAGTCTCGTTGTAGTACACCGAGGGCATGGGGTTGGCCGACTGCGTCGCGATCAACCCATCCATGGCGAACGAATAGTTCGCCTCTGTCTTGATGCTATCGTCCGTCAAGCGGAACTGATGCACCGACCACCCGGTCTCGAGTGACAGGGGCGCGCACTCGCCAGCCTCGCAACCGCCCGCACAGCGCAGACTGTTCCAACGACTCCCATCCGATGCGCACACCCGAGCGACATCCCCGTCGCACTCGCGCGCCTCCGGCGTGCACCCGCCATCTTCCCCTGCGTCCACCTCACCGCGATCCTCATCACCCTCAGCAGCGCGACTCTGGCCACTATCGGTACCACCATCCTCGGCATCCGCACCGGGCATCCGGGTGTCGGCCCCGTCCTCGGATGGCGTGCAACCGGCGGCCAACAACAAGACAGCGATCGAGCGAGTCACTTGTCGGGAGATGTCGAGCATTTTCTGGCGGAAGCTATCACACGACGTGCTCTTGCGCATGCTCGGCCTGCCGAACGGAGTGGCCGGTCCGGTGCCGCTCGACCACGCCCCACCGAATCACGGACTGGCTGCGGCGGCGCCCGCCACTCGTCGCGCCTGCCGAGTCCAGCGCGCCAGCGCCTCGAGCTGCGAACCTGCCCACGGTCGGACGTCCCAGGTCAGCTCGACGTGGTACGGCCCTTGACCGAAGCCGGGCGCGACGCCTTGGCTCCGGGACACTCGCCCTTCAACCCCGTCTCGGGCCGGGCGTCAACGCCTTGGTCTGCTCCTCCTGTCCCTTGCGACCCGTCAGCATCAGGACGATGATGCGGAGATACTCGAGGCACCTCGCAAACCATGGCTTCCCCTCATAGGTTGGCCTGACGCGCTTGAGTCTCACTGCGATTCGCCGCTGGTCGCCCGCGGCGCCTATCCCCACATCGACTACGATAGACTTCTGGTCGCGGAGGGCTTGGCCCAGGGCGCGCTTCTGCGATCCCCGTAGGCACCGGTATGCCCACATCCTGAAGGCCACCTTGGCGGTCGCCACGGTACGCCCCTGGGACAGCAGCTTGGTCGGAAACAGGTACCCAGCGAGTCGCAAGCCGTCGCCGGTATCACCCGCCCCCCGGAAGACCTGTCGGGTCCTGACGTGCTGTGCTTCATGCGCACCGTCCGGGTCGACGTCCAACGTGAACACCGCCATCGGGGGCGCTTGCCAAGCGAGCACGGGCAGATCATTGCCATCCAGACACTGCCAGGGAACTTCCAGTTCAACCCACTTCGAGACTCCTTCGCGCGCGGGTTCCGCCATGTCCAGCTCCTCTCAGTTCCGACGAGCGTCAGCCAACCATCTCACACATCCTCGACGATGGGCACTCGAGCGACGAGTTCCCCGCTAGAAGCGTTCTCCTACGCACAATTGACCTGCTTGAACCGCACGGGAATGGTGGCACCGTAGACGCCGGAATCTCCGGCGGCGATCGAGAAATGGATCGTGGCTCCGGCAAGGATCGCCTGAGCGAGCGCCACCTTGGGAACACCGGACAGCGAAGCGTAGGTGGAAACAGAAAATCCCAAGCTACCGGTCGCGTACTGGTCACCGGTCGAGATCAGGTTGATGGGAAACGCCGATATCGGCAGGTGATAGTTCTGGTAGGGAATGTCAGCGATGGAAAACTCACCGCTGTCGAGCGCGAGCGCCGGCCTGAACAGGAACACGACCGAGGGGTCCGTCCCGGTGCAGATCACTGGCTGATCCTCGGGACCAACCTGCTGCCAGGGAAGCTCGAGTTCGAGCGTGTTGTTGGAGTCGGAATCGTTGTCGAGGATCTTGCCGTTCATGGTTGTCTCCGTGATTCGCTAGGTGTCTCTACCGCCTGCTTCCCATGATGGGTCGCAGCGCGACGGGAACCGACTGCACGTCTGTCGAAGTCTCCCCGTTTCCGAGGGCGCCGAAGCCGTTCGACCCCCAACAAACGAGCTGTCCGTCTGCTTTCATGCGGGCGCACGCTGACACCCCTGTGCTGAGGAAGTCCGCGGGGCCCATCAGCATCACTGGCCCAGGTGTGGCACGGTCCTCGTGGTCGTCGTCGCCCCGCTCGCCGAAATAGTTGGCGCCCCAGCACAAGAGGTCGCCGTCGATGCTCAAACCGCACGTGTACCAGGCCCCTGCCGCCACCGCCGCCATCCTCGGGAGGCCGGAAACCACCAGCGCAAGATCATCATCGCCCGGGTCACGCTCGCCCAGCTGGAGGAAGGCCCCCTCTCCCCAGCAGACGATGTCCGTGGCGACCACCGCACAGGTGTGCCCGGCCCGGGCTGACAGCCTCTTGGCGCCCGTCAAGGGGCCATCCTTGGTCACGACCGGTTGGGCGTAGCCGGTATCGCCGGTGGCCGAATCGTTGCCGAGTTGGCCGTAGGCGTTGCCACCGAAGCATGCAACTTCTCCTTCTGGATTTTGGATGCAGGTGTGGTCGCGGCCCGCCACGACTTCGACGGCGTCATCCACCGCGGTCAAATCTGCTCGCAGGACGATCTGAGGTAGATTCAGCACCTTGCTGTCAACCTCGCCGTTTCCTAGGCGCCCGTTCTCCTGCTGGCCCCAACAAGCGACCTTCCCACCCCCGTGCAGAGCACAGGTGTGCTTCGCGCCCGCTGCGAGGGCCGTGACTCCGCGCAGGCGCGGCACAGCCGCCTGGGGACGCACCACGTTGGCTCTGGCGGCGGCCACGCCGACCTGCCCGTCCGTGTTGCGGCCCCAACAGTAGACCCGGCCCTCGACAAGTGCGCAGGAGTGATAGTCGCCAACCACCACCTGCGTCGACTGGAGCGGCGGAGCCACCTCGGTCGCCTGGAGCGCGCTGGTGAGCGAACCGATCCCGAGTTGGCCGTCCCGATTGTTCCCCCAGCAAGCCACCTTGCCGGCACGGGTGCGCGCACAAGCGTGCTCGTTTCCAATGGCGACCTGCTCGATCTCATCGCAGCCCGAATCGGCACACTCAGCAGCGTCGCAGTCCTGAACATCACAGGAGAACTTGCAGTCGGTCTCACATTGGCCGCACGAGCTCAGGCGCCCGCCGTCCAGGTCGCAGCCTCGCTGGGCAGTCGCATTCGGATCATCGATACCGCACCACAGAAAGCCTCTGGGGCAATTCGTGATGACCCAGCGCGGCTTCTCCTCATTCCCGATCTGCTGGCACTCGGCGTCGGTATCGCGGAAGTTCGGGCGATCGACGAGCGCATCGCGGTCGGTGTCTTCGGCGTCGATGCGACCGTCGCAATCGTTGTCCACGCCGTCACAAACCTCGAGCGCGCGCGGGTGTATCTTGTACGCCGGGATGCCCTTCGTCCGGGCGGCATCGACCGTGGGCTCGTCTTCGCAGTCCAGATCCTCCTGCCGCGGGGCCGATAGGAGCAAGCGATAGCGAGGCGGTGCTTGGCATGCCAGGATCGGGGCTCCCTCCCCCACGAATCCATCGCCGTCGAGGTCCGGATAGCAGGTGTGGCGTGCTGCAAACTCGTCGGCTTCCGGATCGGGACCCTCGTCCACCTTCCCGTTGCAGTTATTGTCGATACGGTCGCATATGTCTTCGGCCCCAGGATGAATGCCTTCGTCGCGATCGTCGCAGTCCTTGCCCCGCGTCTCTTGGCCCTCCCCGTTGACGTTGTAGCACTCGTGGGCAAACGCCCCGTCACCGTCAAAGTCGCCCGAGGTACCCTCCCCCACCGTCGCCGGATCGCAGTCCTCGTCGACGCCGTCGCCGCGACAATACTCGATCGCACCCTTGTAGATGCTCGGATCCCCATCGTCGCAGTCCTTGCCGCCACAGGCGACGTCGTCCTGTGGGTCGTCGTCGTCGTTGCAGTCCGCGTCGCCATCATCCGCATCGAGGCACCGCCGAGCGATGCGGCCGTTGCGATTCATATCGCACTCGCACCCGTGCGCTTCCGCGCAAGCCTGTCCGCCCTGGCATGGGTTGCCCGTCGAGTAGCAGCGCCCTACCTGCCTGCCGTCCTCGGTCTCCAGCGTCGCACAAAGCTCGACCCCGTCACAGAAGAGCCCGTTGTCAGGACACTCATCATCTGACATGCAGCCGTCCCCGTCCCCATCGCCGTCCCC
>JAPPOR010000307.1 GCA_028817905.1 Myxococcales bacterium | reverse complement strand
GTCGACTGGCCGTGCCGCCAGGGCCCGACGGCCGCGTCGTCCTTGATCGGGTCATCCGGGCTAGGCAAAATGTCGGGCTGGTTCCTCTAATCTACCCAGGTGCGCTTGATGAAGCGTAGGGCGCCCTGGGTCTGCTTGGTGCGATGCGGGCCCATGTCTTGCGGCGCTGCCAACAGGCTCGCCACCAGCAGGCCGGCTGCCAGGCCGGCGGCTAGCCTGCAGCCTGCGCGCAACAGCCCAGGCTTGCTTTGGCTTTGGGACCGTCCGGCACATCGGTAGACCGCCAGGAGGGCGCACAGGAGCAGCGGCAGCATGGACACATTGCCGTCGAGTCCCAGCAGCTGTCCCGCGTTGTAGGGCGCAAGATCGGCTGACCACAGCGGGACGATGACGTCGCCCACGGGGCGCTCGACCTCTGGGGGCAGATGCGGATAGTAGGCCGACGGAAGGCCTGATAGGACCAGCCCAACCACGGTACACGCGATAGCGATCGTAGCCGTCCATGCCGGCGCGATCCGCTCGCAGGCGCCCAGTCCGACGAGTGCGGCCCAGCCCAGGAAAGGCATGGTTACAGCCAAATACCGCGGTCCGATCGTCCAGCCCCCGGACCAGTTGTTCATCGAGGTGATCGCCAACGCAGTGGCTGCGCAGCTTGCGATGGCCGTGATGGCCGGCGCCCGGGTCGCGCGCGCACGCGCGAGGATGTAGAAGCCCGGCACGGCGAACAGGGTGACGGGGGTCAGCGGGAACAGACCGCGTCCGGGGGCCAAGAAAAGTCCGTACACGGCCTCCCAGCTGACACCGACCGCCCCGTAGAATCCTTCGTGATGCCGTGCGCGGAAGCGCTGCGACTCCACGAAGAGGTGCCCGGGGGTGAAGGGGCTGTCGAAGGCGCTCCACTGGAAGTGCATCATCGCCAGGGTAGGGACCAATCCGCCGAGGATGAAGGCCACCGTCGCAGCCCGACGTCGCCACGTGCGTGCCAAGCCGAAACAGGCCAGCGCGACCGACACGACGAAGCCAGGATACTCGAGCAGGGTCACCGTGGCGATGAGCAGGCCGGCGGTGCCGGCCCGCTTGGCTCCGGGGGGGGCCGCTCCCGGTGCAGGCCACAGGAGCGCCAAGCCGGCAAATGCCGCCGCAGCGCAGGTAGTGTGGCTCACGAGCAGGATGGCGTAGCCGTATAGCAGTGATCCGAGAGCGATCGAGAAGAAGACGGCTTCCCTAACCGCTGGGCTTGCTCCCGTGTGTTGTGCGGTCCGGCAAAGAAACCGGTGAAACAGAACCAGGAAGGCCAAGGTGGGCAGGATGCTCGCCGTAAGTCGGCATAGCCACAGGGCGACGGTGCGATCGAAAGGCGTGGCCAGGGCGTGATAGGCAGCGTAGGCAGGCACTGCTAGGTACGAAGTGCCGGGTGCCTTGACGCTGTACACATGCCCCTTGAAACGCGCGGCGTCGTTGACCCATCCCCAGCGCTTGCGCAGGGTGTCGATCTCGTAGCGACCTTCCTCGGCGAGCGCCGCGGTCATGTAGAGACGCACGTTCTCGTTGGGATTGTTGATGGCTGGGAAGTACGGGAAGACATACAGGTACGCGAACGCGCACAAGGCCACCGAATGCAGGCTCGAGCGAATGGGGATCCCGGAAGCCACGCGAGCCCTATCGCACGGACCTGCCCGCTGGGTCCAGCAGGGCGCGGTGCCCGGGCGTGCGGCTCGCCCTGGTGGACGAGCGTGATGACCGCGAGCGTTGGGCAGCCGCAAGCGCTGGCAATGGAGACGGGCCTGTGTTTCGATGCGCGCTATGCTTGCGCGCACGCTGCTTGTGTTGGGGTTGTTGGCGGGCTCGTTCGGGACGGTTCGGGCGAACGAGAGCCAAGTGAAGCCGTCTCCGGTCGGCTCGCTCTTTCGCCCCCCGCCCGCCGCGTTGCATCCCGCGTTGGATCGTCTTCAGGCGAACCTGTCGGAGCTCATGGCCCATCCCATGGCGGAGGTCGCGACGAGGGAGCTGGAGATGGCCTCTGAGGCACTCGCTCGCGCCCGCGTGACCACCGCTCGTGCTGGGCATGCTGGTACTTCGGGCGCGGTTCCGGCTTCCGCCGACCCGGCTTCTGGCGCAGCGGAGCGCAACAGTGAACAGGAGAGGCAGCTCGCAAGGGCCGCCATGGCCGTGGCTGGTCGCAGGATTGCGGCCGCCGTCGCCGCGGCTCAGCGGCGGGCCGCCGAACGCCTTGTCCAGGCGGTCGAGGCGCGGCTACGCGAGCGTCGCGCTGCCCTAGACGCTGCCGAGTCGGAGCTCGCGGCCCAGCGGGCCGCCGGTGCCGGGCGGCCAGGGTCCAGCGCTGCGGACCGAGGCCCCTCAAGTGCCTTGCCGGCTGTGCAGCTCGGACGGGCAGGTGCCGTGGTTGCGCAGGAGCGGCGGCCGTGATCCGTGTTCGGTTTCAGCGGATGACGCTGCTCCTCGCACTGCAGTTCTGTGCCTGCACAGGGGGATCGCCGCAACGTCGTAGCACTCCAGACCCATTCGCCACGCCGGCTGTACAGCGGGCACGGCGAGTTGCCGGGGACCTATATATGCGGGCCGTGCGGGCGCGACAACTGGCGGTGGTCAGTGAAGAGCCGAGCGAGCGAGCGGCTGCGGCGCGGCGTGCACAGTTGTGGCTGCAAGCCGCGACGCTCGAGGCCCAGCGGGTCGAGGATGAACGCAAGCGGGTGGAATTGGCCGCGCGTGCCCGCCGGCTACGGGCTCGCGGTGCTGAGCTGCGGCGCCAGCTGCGGAGTGTTCAGCGAACAACTCGCGAGTTGGTGAATCGCAGGCGTGTGGCGCAAGCTGTCGGCCATCTGCACGCGTCTGCCTGGGGCACCATCTACCCAGCCGGTTCGGGTTCGGAAGAGCGGTCGGGGTCGGGCTCGCGCACCGCATCGGAACCGCCTCCGGGCATGGAGGAGACCCTGCGCGCACAAGCTCGCCTAACGCTGGCCGCCGCCCGGCTACTGGCGCGGGCTGCTCCCGCGGGCACCGGCGGGGTCGAGGTAGACCGGCTGGCGACTGTGGCCCGCAAGCGGGCCGAGACACTGCTCGTTTCGCAAGATGCGGATGCCCGTCGTGTGTTGGTCGCCGCCCAGGCAGCTCTGGGGGCCGAGCGGGGCCGCCGCCCGGTCGCGGATCGGGCGGAGCGCCAGAGTCTGATCGCCGCGCTCGGGGCCCGTTCGCTCGATCACCGGGGCGATCCAGATGCCCTTCGCATACCCGTACCCGAGGACACCTTTGCTTCCGGCGCACGGCCATCGTCACGGGGCCAGGTGTGGCTGTTTCAGCTCGACGAGCTGCTCCGCCTGTTTCCCCACGGTCCCGTGTGGCTCGAGATGCACGTTCCCGCTACCAACAAGTGGCCGCTGGCGTCGCCGCGCCTGTGGGCGCGGGGGCGGCGCATCGTGCGGGCATTGCGCCTCCACCGCAAGCGCGTAAGCATTCAGCGTCCGATTGGCAACTCGGGCGCTCCACCTGCCTTGTGGGTGGCGCTGCCAGGATATGCGCCCCATGCGCCACGGACATTCACCCGCTCCGGGCCCTGACCCCGCTGTTGAGTAACTGCTTGGACGTCGTGGGCTGGTCGGGCTACGTTGCCATGTCCGTGCGACTTCCCTAAGGCCTCGACGTTGCTCCATTCCCGATTTCATTCCGCTAACGCACCATTCCGCCCGTTCCCCACGCGTCCTTTTTTGGGGCGCGCTGATGGAGGTTTGGCCGGGTCCATCGGCCGCTATGGCCTGCTCTGGTGGGTCATCTGCGCGTCGATACCCGCCCAGGGCCAGCCGCCGACGACCATGCCACCGACGTCGGACAACCCCGCCGACGTCGAGAGCGCCCGCTTGGCCGGGCAGGCCCAGCGTGAGGGCCGGCGCCCGGAAGGGGTGTTGCCCTTGCTGCAGCTCGTGCGCCGTTGGGATCGAACCACGCCTCAGAAGACCCAGGTTCTGCTTTCCGAGCTGGCCGCGCGCCCGCAGCTGTCTCCCGCGCGCCGCGTGCACGTGCGGGCGTTGCTCGCGGAGGCGAGCACGCGCCTAGGCGACGTGGACGAAGCGATCGCAACCTATGCGGAGCTGGGCTATCTCAGCAGTTTCCGCGTGATCGGAGGGTTCGACAACGAGGGTAAGCTCGGCCTGGACGCCGAGACACCCGTAGAGAAGGCTCGCATGCAGGCTCCCGATCTGCAGACAAGCTACGAAGGCAAGGAGCGTCCCGTAGCGTGGCGCGAGCTGCCCACCGAGATCGTGCGCGATGGATACGTCAGCTTCGATGCCCTGCTACGCCCAGTCGAGAACGTGTGCGCTCTAGCGGAAACGTTTGTGCACAGTCCCAAGGCGCGCCCGCTCGCCTTGTGGTTCGGTGCCGGCGGTGCATCGAAACTCTACTGGAACGGCGACGAGGTCTTCCGGGACAAGCGCTACCGTCAGCCCTCACTCGATCGCCACGCCGTCGGAGTCCGTGCGCGGGCCGGCTGGAATCGTTTGTTGGTGAAGGTGTGTGTAACCGATCAGGGTTGGGGGTTTCACCTGCGCGTCGCGGAGCCGGGCGGAGGAGTTGCCAAGGGGCTCAAGGTAGCGACGGTCACTACCGACGCCCTCGACATCGAAGCCGAGCGCGGTGCCCCGCCCAGGGTGCAGAGCGCCCCGCTGGCGGCGCTCGAGCGGGCAGCGGAGGGCAAGCGCCCCTCTGCGGCTGCCCTTGAGCGGTTGGCTCGCTACCTGAGCATGACCGGCTCGGACGATGCGTCCGAGCGGCGGGCTAAGCAGTTGGCGGCGCGGGCGGTGGAGCAAGCACCGACCTTGGAGCGACATCTGCTGGCCGCTAACCTTTCGGAGGAGCGCGGCGAGGTCATGCGGTTTTCGCAGTTGGCCCTGCAGCGATATCCCAAAGAGCCGCGCGCACTGCTACTCGCAGCGAAGCTTAGGAGTACCGGCATGGTTCCGGAGGAAGCCTTGCCGCTCCTCGACAGGATACCGCCCACAGACGCGGTCTTCCCTCAGGCCGAGTTGCTGCGTGCACAGGTGCTATTGGGGATGGACCTTCCAGACACAGCCTTGGCCTTGGTCGAACGGCTGCGCGAGCGGTTTGGCGAGACGCCTGCGATTTTGCGAGAGCTTGCGCAGATGCGCCACGCCAACGGCGACCCAGACGGTGCTATCGAGATGCGTCGGCGCTTGCTTGCGGTTCGCTATGACCACAGGGGCGTGCGTCGCGTGCTTGCCCACGATGCGTTGCAGAGGGGGGACAATGCGCGCTTGCTTGAGCACATCGAGGCCTTCTACAAGCTATATCCGGGCAGTTTGCGCAACCTGCGTCAGATCGCCAGGCTCTACGATGGCATCAAGCGCGATGACATGGCCTTGTCGATGTACCGGCGCGCCACGGAGCTGGTGCCTGACAGTGCATCGATCCGAGTCGCCTACGCACGTTTTCTCTTGCATGCAGGTCGCGATGCCCTGGCGGCGGACGTGCTCCGCCGGGCGCTTCAGCTCAAACCGCAGTACGCCCAGGCGCGTGAGCTGCTGGAGCAGCTCAAGCCAGCGCCCCGTGAAGACGAGGCCTATGCCACGCCCTCGCCGGAGATCCTTGAGCGGCGGCACGCGGGTCGTGGTTACCCGAAGACTATTTTGCACGACCTGAACGTCTCAACGGTGTTCGATAATGGGCTCGGCTCTCGCTATACGCAGTGGGCGATGCAGGTGCACGACGACGCCGCAGCGCGCAACAACCGCACCCATTCGATTCAGTTCGACCCGGACAGTCAGCGCGTGGATGTCCGCTTGGCACGCGTATACCGAGCGGACGGCAGCGTGCTCGAGTCGATCCGTACGTTCGAGCAGCAGCTTGGCGAGCCCTGGTATCGTATCTATTACGACACCCGCGCGCTCGTGATCGTGTTTCCCGATCTCGAACCGGGGGACGTGGTGGAGCTACGCTATCGAGTCGACGACATCGCTCACCGGAACCTGTTTGCCGACTACTACGGGTCGATGCATGTGTTCCAACGCTACGTTCCCACCTTGCATCGGGAGCTCGTGTTGATCACGCCCACGGCCCGCAAGTTCTACATGAACCAGCCCAAGCTCGGTGGTCTAGAACATACCCAGAAGGTCGAGCCGGCACGCAGAATCGATCGTTGGGTGGCTCGAGATGTACCCGCCATTCAGGCAGAAGATGGAATGCCGGGGATCACCGAGGTTAGCCCGTATCTGCACGTATCGACTTACCGCAATTGGGAGGACGTTGGACGTTGGTACTGGGGCCTCATCCAGGACCAGCTGTACGCGGATGCGGCCCTGCGCGACAAGGTCGCGGAACTCGTTGCGGATGCCAAGACCGTCAAGGAGAAGGTCGCGCGCATCCACAACTGGGTCGTGGGCAATACTCGCTACGTCGGGTTGGAGTTCGGCATACACGGCTTCTTGCCCTACCGCGTACCGCTCATCGTTCAGCGTGGCTTCGGCGACTGCAAGGACAAGGCGTCGCTGTTGTACACGATGCTGCGCGAGGCAAACGTCGACGCCCGAATCGCACTCGTTCGCACGCGTCGCAATGGTCAGATCAGCGACCTACCCGCGTCCCTCGCCGTGTTCGATCACGCCATCGCGTACGTTCCGGAGCTCGACCTATTCCTGGATGGGACTGCTGAGCACAGCGGGACGACTGAGCTTCCGGTGCAGGACCAGGGAGTCACTGTCCTGGTCGTCGGTCCCGAAGGCGCGCAGTTGCGGACCACGCCTGTTTCGAAGCCCGAGGACAACCGTCGCCAGCGAACGCTTGACGTGGCGCTGACGGCAGACGGATCGGCGCGCGTTCAAGCGCGCGATCAGGTGACCGGGGTCGAAGCGGCTGGCTACCGGGCATACTATCAGGCGGAAGGCACACGTGCGGAACGTTTCGAGCGCTCCCTGGGTTCGCTCTATCCGGGCGTGGAACTCACGTCACAGCAGTTCCACGGGCTTTCCAACCTGGAGCTTCCAGTACGCTACGAGTACAGCTTCCAGGTGCCACAGCTGGGGCGTTGGGACGGTGACAGGTTGCGGCTCATGCCCTCCACCCTGTCCGATCTGGTGCGACGGATGGCGCGGACACCTTCCCGGCGACATCCCCTCGACTTGGAAGGCCTCAGCGCCTACAGGGAGGAGCGCGTATTGTCGATCCCCAAGGGCATGTCGGCGGTCGACTTGCCACCCGGTGGCGAGGCCCGCTCCTCGTTTGGAAAACTTCGTCTTTCGTTTGAGCAGCAGGGTAGCGACGTTCGTGCGGTTACCGAGTTTTCACTGGACCGCGACAAGGTGGCTCCGGCTGAGTACCCGGCCTTTCGCCGCTGGGTAGAGCAGGCGGATCAGTTGCTTCGCCAGCGCATCTTTCTTCGAAAGGGTGAGCGATGAAGAGGCTACGTTCGGCTGCGTGCCTGCTGGTGTTGGTACTCTGGGGCTGCGGCGCGCGCGTCGAGGCGCCCAAGCGGGCCGATCTCGCGGCCATGCGACAATCCGCTGCAAAGCGCCCCAATGATGCGCAGCTCCACAAGCGCTTGGCTGAGGCCGAAATGTTCCATCCGCTGGGCAAGATGGAAAACGTCGGCCCCCGCTTGGAGCGCGCGCGTGCGTTGCTGCCCCACGACATGCGTCTGCACCTGCTTGCGGGCATCGAGGCAGAGGCGCACGGTCGGCCGCAGGCTGCGCTCGATGGTTTCAAGGCGGCCCTCGCGGCGTTTGCCGCGTCGGACGATCCCCATCGAGGTCATATGGCCGAGTTCTCCGTGCAGGCCCTGGCGGCGCTTGAGGGCGGGGCTGTCGGCTATGCCCTTCAGGTCGAGCGAGCGCTCGCGGCCGTCGTGCACGAGCTGCCGGTGCCGGCTCGCTGGGCTGCGACCGACTTGCGTATCCACCTGGCCTATCTGCGCAACGACGGCGACACAGTGCGGCGCCTCGCTGCTGAGGCGGGCTGCGTCACGACGTTCGCCACGGCGGGCCCCTTCGGCCCGCGTGACCTTTTGGCATTCGACAAGCAACACGGGGTCGATGTAGCAGCGGAGCTTGCGGCGACCTATGACCTCGGCCCGGCCCGGGGTGTGCGCGCCACCCGTACGGTGGGAGCGCGTGGTTGCACCGTGAACCTGGGTGGCGACCCGGTCGCAAGTGGTGGGGTTCGCTATGCGACCGCGGTGCAGAATATCCCCGTTGCCGGGCGCTACTATCTGCGGTTTGACTCTCCGAATGCCGCCGAGGTGTTCCTTGATGGCCGCTCGGTGCTGAGGGTGGATCGTCGGCGGGAGCCACTCCCCCGAGCGCTCTACTTGCCAGTGCAGCTGTCCGCGGGTGCCCACCGGTTGACCCTCAAGATATCCTCGCGCCATCCGGATCCGGTTGTTCGGATCGCGTGGCTGCCCGTTCAGCCTGCAGACACGCGCGGCGACGCGGCGGCGATCGAGATCCCTTCGCCTGGTAAAGGGCCATTTGCCTTGTACCTGCGAGCGACGCTGCAACTGCTGCGCGGCGACACCGTGGGGGCCCGCCATAGCCTGAGCGAGGTGACCGCGGACGCGCGCGTGTCTCCCTTGCTGCTATCCCAGCATGCCAACGCCTTGTTCAATGATTCGTTGAGCCCATCGGACGTCCGCCAAGATCAGGGGAGAAGGTTGCTGGTGGCTGCGCTGAAGCGCGATCCGAACCTGTGGAATCCGGCGGTGCAACTCGCAAGTCTGGCCGCCAACAACGGCCGGGTGAAGGAGGCCATCGCTTCCATGCGGGAAACACACAGGCGGTTCGCTGACGTACCTGCGATCGGGCTAAGCCTGATCCAGATGCTAGACAGCGAGGGCTGGTACAGCGAGATCGAGACGATTGTGGCCGGCCTACGCAAGCGCGTGCCCGATGCTTGCCCTCCCATGCTGGTCGAGCTCGAGGCGCTTCAGCGTCGCTATCGCTATGACGCAATGGGCGAGGTCAGCGAGCGAATTATGGAGTGCAACGCCCGCTCCAACGCTCGCTACTCCGACTTGATGCGGAGGCGGGATTGGCAAGGGGCCCTGCGCGAGCTTGCGCGCCTGTCCCGCCTCGACCCCCCCCAATCTCAGTTCGGTTGGAAACTTGCGGAAGTCGCACTGGCCAAGCGGGCAGGGGACCAGGAGCGCTTTGAGCGGGCCAACGCCGAGTTGCGCGATGGCTTTCCGCGCTATGCGGGGGCGGTTCACGAGGCATTCGACATGCATCTCGCCCGGGGGCAGATCGCGAGCGCCACCGAGCTACTTGACCAGGCGTTGAGGGAAGAGCCGTCTGAGATGAGCTCGCTCTGGCCGCTGCGTCCACTCGTGGGGCGACCGGCAATTCTGCAGGACTTTAGAAGGGACGGCCTTTCGGCGATCGCGGCCTTCGAGAAGTCCGGGCGCAGCTACACCGAGCCCCAGGTGCTCGTCTTCGACTACATGGCGACCAGGATCTTTGAAGATGGATCCTCCATGGAGCTGGTGCATACGGTTCAGCGAGCTCAAAGCGATGAGGCCGTGGACGAACTGGCCGAGGTGGAAGTTCCCGAGGGCGCACGGGTGCTCAAGTTGCGGACCATCAAGGCCGATGGGCGTGTGCTTGAGCCCGATGTTATTTCGGGCAAGGAGACATTGTCGTTGCCAAGCGTTGGCGTCGGAGACTACGTCGAGTTCGAGTACATGCGCGAGCACGGGCCGTCCAACGGCTTTCCCGGTGGCTATCTCAGCGACCGGTTCTACTTTCAGAGCTTCGAAATCCCCTTCGACCACAGCGAGATGGTCTTCATTGCACCCAAGGACATGGTGCTGACGCCCGATCCGCGTGGAGAAGCGCCTAGCGCGTCCAGCGAGCTACGGGGAGACCTGCGCGTGACGCGATTTCTCGTCACGGAATCGAATCCGCTCGCGGCCGAGCCGGGGTCTGTGACTGCGCGGGAGTACATCCCGTCGGTACGTGTCGGCTTGAACGCGACTTGGCCAGCTTTCGTGAACAGTGTCCGCGAGGTGCTGGCCGATCGAGATGTTGTCGACCCCGAACTGGTCGAGCTGGCGGCGGACATTGTGGGCGAGGCGGCGCCGGACGATCACCTGCTGAGGGCTCAGCGCCTGTACGCGTGGGTGCTCGAAAACGTCAAGAACAATAGCGATTCGTTCTCCCAGGCGGCCGTGATGCTGCGTGCGCGCACCGGCAACAGCGCCCGCATACTGCACTACCTGCTCGGCCTTGCTGGCGTGCCGGCGACTCTGGCGATCGCGCGTAGTGCGGCCGCCGATACCACCAAGAGCAATATGCCCGACACGGAAGGCTTCGAGCACCTGCTCGTGCGAGTCGAT
Organism: Myxococcales bacterium; assembly: GCA_028817905.1. Classification (GTDB taxonomy): domain Bacteria; phylum Myxococcota_A; class Polyangia; order Polyangiales; family JAFGIB01; genus JAPPOR01. The sequence goes on along the minus strand of JAPPOR010000307.1, from coordinate 2,347 downwards.
GCACAAGAGGGGCCCGTGTGGTTGTTCACGTCGTCTCGCTACGCGCCGTTCGGGTATCTGCCCGCGCTCTTGCGCGGTCAGCCGGCTCGTTTGCTGATCGACGGCGCCCCGCTCGTCGGGCTGCCCAATGGTGAGGGGGGCCACGACCGTCGCAGCTTGGACGTGGTCGTAGAGGCCGCGGAAAGTGGGTCCACGCGCATTGAGATCGTCGAGCGCGTTGGCGGCTCAGGAGCGATCGCCTGGCGCTCGCAGTTCGAGGAGATTCCGCCCGCCGAGTTGGAGCGACGCTTCGAGCAGGACTATGTGGCGCGTCTGGTGCCAGGGGCCACCCTCTCGTCGCTTCGGATTGCCGGCCGGACCCCTGAACATCCCTTTGTGACCTTGACCTACAGCTTTACTGTGGAGGCCTTCGGTCGTCGGGTTCGTGAAGGTTGGGCGTTGCCATCCATGTTGACGGCGGAGCTGGCGGCCAACTATGCCCGCATGGCTGGCCGTACGACGACGCTGCTTGTGACGCAGCCCCTGGACACTGTCGTCACCCTTCGCTACCGCTTTCCGGATGGCGCCAAGCTGCCAAAGGCGCCCAAGGGCGCCACCCTTACGAGCGCCGACGGGCGAGCGAACTTCGCTCTCACGGCCGGCTACGACGGCAGGGACCTCGTGGTGCAGCGCAAGCTGGAGCTTCCGATCATGCGCGTACCGAAAGGCGGGTATCCTAGGTTCGCCGAGTTTTGCCGCGCCGTCGACGCTGCGGAGAGTCGCGAGCTCGTCTTTGGAATGTAGCTTCTGGTCCCGCTTGCGAGCATCCGAGACAGGGTCCGACCAGCGAGTTGGCACGAGCGCATTGGTGTTGGCCCGAAGTAACGGTCGAAGTCCCCATCGGTCTTGCCAGCGCCTACCCATTAGGAAAAGTCGCCGAACCCCGGACTAACACCCTGGCGAACGGCCTGCTAGGCTGTCGCCATCCATGGATACGAGTTCTCTTTCGTTTCCGGCATCGCACATCTTGCAGCTCGCAACACTGTTGCGTCGTTGGGAGATTCCCGTGGGCGAGTTGCTGATGGGCTCCGGGCTCACAGAGGAGGACCTCGTTCGTGCCCATGCGCGCGTCAACACCGCGACGTTGGTGGCGCTTTCGGAGCGGGCGCGGAGGCTGAGCGGCGAGCCGGCCCTCGGCATCTATCTCGGCTTGCAGCGACGGGCCAGCATGTACGGCTACCTGGGCTTTGCGATCGACAGCGCATCGACTGTTCGGGAGGTCCTCGAACTGACGATCCGCTACTCGCAGACCGTCACGCAGGCCCTGTCCTTCGAGCTGCACGAGCGCGAGGGGCAGGCATGGCTGGCCATCAACGAGTATGTCGACCTGGGCAGCAGCCATGACATCGCGCTCTTTTCACTGCTCCTGGGGATGCAATCCCTGATGATTCAGCGCTCGGGCGGGCAGCAGCCGGCCGATGCCTTCAGGCAAGCTGGCTACAAGATCGACATGCCGATTCCGAAGCCTGCGTACTTCGATCGGTTCGCCCACATGATGCCTGAAACACGCTTCAAGCAGCCTTTGACCCGCGTGCACTTCAATGCATCGCTGCTCGAGCACAAGCTACGTGCGCCCAACCCCGCTGCCGTGAGCCTCGCGAAGGAGGCCTGTGAGCGCGAGCTGGAGAGATTGTCGGAAAGCAGCCGGCTGCCATCCAGGGTCCAGCGCATGGCAGTGAGTGAGAAGGGCCTTCTGACCCTGGCAGAGGTGGCCCAAGAGCTTCACATCTCGGTGCGAACGCTCAAGCGCAGGTTGTCCGAGCTGGGCCTGCGCTACTCTGAGCTGGTCGAGAAACAACGCCACCAGCAGGCGCTGGACTTGCTCGCCTACTCCGACCACTCGATCGATGAAATCGCCGATCGCCTCTGCTACGCGAATGGTGCAAACTTCTCGCGTGCGTTCCGCCGCTGGACTGGTGAGAGTCCGGCTCACTACCGGCGCAGGTCGCGGACTGGGGACTAGCTAACGACCTTGAGTCAGTGTTTCGTGGACGTTTGAGTCAGGTTTGATCGCGTTGCCTTGATTGGATGCGTCTGGACAAGGTCGCTAGGTCGCGCTTGCGCGCTCCGGGGTGAGCAGCTTGCGACAGTGGTTTCCGGTGGGCCTGGGTCACACGCCTTGTTCGGCTGAGGCGGAGCCCCGCCCATTCTAGGACCGCGCTCCGCTACTTCCATTGCTGCGGATCTGCGAGCGACGGCCGAGTGTTCAGGCTCTCGATGGCGAACCCGGCGACGCTCTTGTAGCGGCTGGCAATCTCCCCGAGCTCCTGGTCGCTGATGACGTCCTGGAGCCGTTCGAAGCCGTTCG